>NZ_PSWN01000006.1:0-185629 GCF_002932815.1 Rathayibacter sp. AY1B4
GGACGGGGCGGGCTCGGCGGCAGGAGTCGGGGAGGCGGTCGCCTCGATCCCTCTCGACGCCGGTGCGCCGACGGGATCGTGGGACGGCTCCCGCTGCGGCGGGCGTCCCGTCCTCCCGTGGGTTGCGCGCGTCGCTCCGGCATCGTCCGACGCATCCCCTCCGGCCACGGCCGGCACCGTGCTCCTCGGAGCGGCGCCGGAACCGCTGGACCGCCCCGCCGGATCGCCGTCCGCTGCACTCGTCCGGTCCGCGGCCTCCGGGTCCGTCTCCGGCCGGTCGGCGCTCGCCGCCGCTCCTCCGCTCGACGCCGGCGCAGCCGCCTCGGCCGTTGCGCGCTCGTCCACCCGCGCGGAGGCGTCCTCCGCCGCCACGAGCGCGCCGCCCCCGTTCCCGGACAGCAATACCGCCGCCCCGACGACTCCCGCGATCGCGAGTGCCGCCGCAGCGGACGCGGCGACGACCACTCCTGTTCCGCTGCCCGCTCTCGACGCTCGGACCGCCGATGCGCGGACCGCGCTCGACGCCCGGACCGCGCTCGGCAGCGGACCGGAGGCCGCGCCGGAGCCCCCGCCCGCCGCCCAGGCGGCTGCGCCGCTCACCCCGGCGGTCAGCGGCAGCAGCACCGACGCGAGGCGGCGCGCAGTGCTCTCGGCCTCCGCCAGCGCCTCCCGGCAGGAGAGGCACCCGTCCAGGTGCCGGTCGATGCGGTGCCTGTCCCGGACGGGGACGCGTCCTCGCGCGTACGTCCCCGCTCGCTCGAGCACCCACTCGCACTCGCCCGTCGCCGAGGCGTCCGTCACGTGCTCCCGGATCCACGCGGATCGCAGCCCCTCCCGCGCCCGCACCCCGAGCGCTGCGACCGCATTGGGCCGCAGGCCCATCAGCGGCGCGGCGGCGGCGGGGGACAGGCCCTCCACCTCCGTGTACCAGAGCACCTCCTGCCAGCGCGGCGGCAGCGCCCGGAACGCGCGCGCGCCCAGGTCGCGCTCGAGGGCGGCGAGGGCGTGCGCCTCGGGATCGGGGCCGGCAGAGGGGAGGGCGCGGTCGGCCTCGTCGAACGGCCGCTCGTGCCGGTCCCGCCGGGCCCAGGACCCCGCGACGTTGCGGACGGCGGTGAAGAAGTAGGGGCGGAAGGCGCCCTCGGGTCCGCCGCCGCGCTCGATCGCCCGCAGGACGCGGAGGAACGCCTCCGAGACCAGGTCGTCGGGGTCGGAGCTGCTCGCCCACGCACGGGCCACGGTTCGCCCGGCCGAGGAGTGGCGGCGCCAGAGCTCGGAGACGGCGTCGGTGCGGCCCTCCCGGACCAGCGCGACGAGCTCCTCGTCGCTGCGGCCGTCGACGCGCTCGGAGCGGCGTCGAGGACCCACGGCGACGCCCTCCCTCCCGGTCCCGCGCCGGGACCGCCCGAGGGATCGTCGCACGATCGCGCGTGCCCGCCCCCGACTGGCGCGACTCCCGCGCCACCCGGCCCGCTTGCTAGAGTGAGCCCGCCGCGACTGGCGTTCGGATGGGTGACCATCAGGGAGCGGCACCTCCTCCGGGGCAGTGCCCCGGACACTTTTCCCGCCGCACGCCTGGGCTGGAACGGATACCGTAGATCGGGTCGCCCGAACGAGCCGTGTCGCGCCGCCGCGACCTGCCGGGCCCCTTCCGTTTCCCAGCCAAGGAGCGTCCGTGTCCTCTTCCCCCGCCAGCCCCGGCGTCGCCGCCTCGTTCGACCAGCCCGTGTCGGTGGTCGACCCCGAGATCGCCGCCGTGCTCCAGCAGGAGCTCGACCGCCAGCGCGGCTACCTCGAGATGATCGCGAGCGAGAACTTCGTGCCGCGCGCGATCCTCGAGTCGCAGGGCTCCGTCCTGACCAACAAGTACGCCGAGGGCTACCCCGGCCGCCGCTACTACGGCGGCTGCGAGTACGTCGACATCGCCGAGCAGCTCGCGATCGACCGCGCCAAGGCCCTCTTCGGCGCCGAGTTCGCCAACGTCCAGCCGCACTCCGGAGCCTCCGCCAACGCCGCGGCGCTCGCCGCGCTCGTGCAGCCCGGAGACACCATCCTCGGCCTCGAGCTCGCGCACGGCGGCCACCTGACCCACGGCATGAAGCTGAACTTCTCGGGCAAGCTCTACAACGCGACCGCGTACGGCGTCGACCCGCAGACCTTCCGCATCGACATGGACGCGGTCCGCGAGAAGGCCCTCGAGGTCCGCCCGCAGGTGCTCATCGCCGGCTGGTCCGCCTACCCCCGTCAGCTCGACTTCGAGGCATTCCGCGCCATCGCCGACGAGGTCGGCGCGAAGCTCTGGGTCGACATGGCCCACTTCGCCGGCCTCGTGGCGGCGGGGCTGCACCCGTCGCCGGTGCCCTACGCCGACGTCGTGACCACCACCGTCCACAAGACGCTGGCCGGCCCGCGCTCGGGGCTCATCCTCGCGAAGCAGGAGTACGCCAAGAAGCTGAACTCGGCCGTCTTCCCCGGCCAGCAGGGCGGCCCGCTCATGCACGTGATCGCCGCGAAGGCGACCGCGTTCAAGCTCGCCGGCGAGCCCGAGTTCGCCGATCGCCAGGCACGCACCATCCGCGGCGCGCAGATCCTCGCCGAGCGCCTCACGGCGGCCGACTCGAAGGCCGAGGGCATCGACGTCCTGACCGGCGGCACGGACGTCCACCTCGTCCTCGCCGACCTGCGCGACTCGCCGCTGGACGGCAAGCAGGCCGAGGACCGCCTCCACGAGGTCGGCATCACGGTCAACCGCAACGCCGTGCCGTTCGACCCCCGCCCGCCGATGGTCACCTCGGGCCTGCGCATCGGCACGCCGGCGCTCGCGACCCGCGGCTTCGGCGACACGGAGTTCACCGAGGTCGCCGACGTCATCGCCGAGGCGCTCAAGCCCTCAGCCGACCTCGAGGCGCTGCGCGGCCGCGTCGCCCGCCTCACCGACGACTTCCCGCTCTACCCCGGGCTGTAGTCGATCCGCTGCACCACCCGCGCGGCGGAGGCCGGGGCACCGCCCCCCTCCGCCGCGCCACGACCGAGGAGCCCGAGATGACGGCACAGGTACTCGACGGCGTCGCGACGGCGACGGCGGTCAAGACGGAGATCGCGGAGCGGGTCGCCGCTCTGCGCGAGCGGGGCGTCGTGCCCGGGCTCGGCACGCTGCTGGTGGGGGACGATCCCGCCTCCCGCTCGTACGTCGCGGGCAAGCACCGCGACTGCGCGGAGGTCGGGATCGAGTCGATCCGCGTGGACCTCCCCGCGACCGCGTCGGCGGACGACATCCGCGCCGCCATCCGGCAGCTCAACGACTCGGAGGCCGTGACCGGGTACATCATCCAGCTCCCGCTGCCGAAGGGCATCGACGAGAACGCGATGCTCGAGCTCATGGATCCGGACAAGGACGCCGACGGCCTGCACCCCACCAACCTCGGCCGCCTGGTTCTCGGCGTCGAGGGCGAGCTGGACAGCCCGCTGCCCTGCACGCCGAACGGGATCGTCGAGATGCTGCAGCGCCACGGCATCCCGACCTCGGGCCGGCACGTCGTCGTCGTGGGCCGCGGGCTCACCGTCGGCCGACCGCTCGGGCTCCTGCTCACGCGGAAGGGCCTCGACGCCACCGTGACCCTCACCCACTCCCGCACGGCCGATCTCGCCGCGGAGGTGCGCCGCGCCGACATCGTGGTGGCCGCCGTGGGCGTGCCCGGGCTCATCCGCGCCGACTGGGTGAAGCCCGGCGCCGCCGTGCTCGACGTGGGAATCACGCGGGTCGAGAACCCGGAGACGGGCCGCGCGAAGCTGACCGGCGACGTCGCACCGGAGGTGGCGGAGGTCGCGGGCTGGCTCTCGCCCGTGCCCGGCGGAGTCGGCCCGATGACGCGCGCGATGCTCATCCACAACGTGGTGACGGCGGCCGAGCGCGCCCTGCGCTGACCGGCCCCGCGCCACGGGACCCGCGCCGGACCGCGCTCGGGGGCGACGTCCAGTCGCCTGCCGGTAGCGTGGCCCGGCGCTCTCGCGTCCCCCACCCCGTCGGACACGTCCTCGGAGCGCGCCCCGCCCCACGAGGAGAACCCATGCTCACCGTCACCGCCTACGCCGCCCCCTCCGCGACCGAGCCGCTCGTCCCCACCACCATCGAGCGCCGCGACGTCGGACCGCACGACGTGCTCATCGAGATCGCCTACTCCGGCATCTGCCACTCCGACATCCACACCGTCCGCGGCGACTGGGGACCGGTGGCGTACCCGCTGACCGTCGGCCACGAGATCGTCGGCGTCGTCGCCGAGGTCGGCTCCGAGGTCACCAAGCACTCCGTCGGCGACCGCGTCGGCGTCGGCTGCATGGTGAACTCCTGCCGCGAGTGCGAGAACTGCCTCGCGGGCGAGGAGCAGTACTGCCTGAAGGGCAACACCGGCACCTACGCCTCCGTCGACCGCGACGGCACCATCACCCAGGGCGGCTACTCCACGCACGTCGTCGTCGTCGAGGACTTCGTGCTCCGCGTGCCGGAGTCGATCCCCTACGAGGCCGCCGCTCCGCTGCTGTGCGCGGGCATCACGACCTACTCGCCGCTCTCGCACTGGGAGGCGGGCCCCGGCAAGCGCGTGGCCGTCGTCGGCCTCGGCGGGCTCGGCCACATGGCCGTCAAGTTCGCGCACGCGATGGGCGCCGAGGTCACCGTGCTCTCGCAGACCCTCAGCAAGAAGGAGGACGGCCTCCGCCTGGGCGCCGACCACTACTACGCGACGCGCGACGAGGCGACCTTCACCGATCTCGCGAACACCTTCGACCTGATCGTCAACACGGTCAGCGCGCCCCTCGACCTCGACGCCTACCTGGGGCTCCTGCGCCGCAACGGCACGATGGTGAACGTGGGCGCTCCGGCCGAGGCGCTGCCGCTGCACGTCTTCACGCTCTTCGGCGCCCGTCGCTCCTTCGCGGGCTCGGGCATCGGCGGCATCCGCGAGACCCAGGAGATGCTCGACTTCTGCGCCGAGAAGGGCATCGCGAGCGAGGTCGAGGTCGTCTCGGCGTCGCAGATCAACGAGGCCTACGAGCGCGTCCTCGCCTCGGACGTCCGCTACCGCTTCGTGATCGACGCCTCCACGTTCGAGAAGTGAGCGCGGCCGGGGCGCTAGCCTCGGCGGCATGAGCGAACGGAGCCACCCGGCCGTCGACCGCGTCCTCGCCGACCTCGACCGGCACGGCGTGCGCCCGACCGTGCGCTGGCTCGACTCGGCCGCGTCGACGGCCGCACTGGCGGCCGAGGCGCTGGGCGTCGACGCCGGCCAGATCGCCAATTCGCTCGTGTTCCTGCTCGACGGTGCGCCGCTGCTGGTCCTGACCAGCGGCGGCCACCGCGTCGACACCGCCTGGCTGGGCGTGCAGCTGGGCGGATCGATCACCCGGGCGCCGGCCGCGGAGGTGAAGTCCGCGACGGGCCAGACGATCGGCGGGATCGCGCCGGTGGGCCATCCCGCGCCGCTGCGCACCGTGGTCGACACGGCCCTCGCCGCCTACGACGTGGTCTGGGCTGCGGCCGGGCACGCGCACACCGTCTACCCGACGAGCTTCGCCGAGCTGGTCCGGGTCACCGGGGGAGAAGCGCGCGCCGTCGTTCCGCCGGATCCGGCGCCGTAGCGGCTGGACGAGGAACGCCCCCTGCGACACGAGGTCGCAGGGGGCGTCGACGGAAGCAGAGGTCAGAGCACGCGACCCGCGCCGTCGGCGGCCGTGACCAGGAAGAGCTCCGGAGTCGTGAAGCCCTTCTCGGCGAAGGCGGCGAGGACCGCGGCGCGGACCTCCTCCTCCTTCTCCACCGGAGTGAGGGCGATCGCGGAGCCGCCGAAGCCGCCACCGGTCATCCGGGCGCCGATCGCTCCGGCGCCGCGCGCCGCCTCGACGGCGGTGTCGAGCTCGGGCACCGAGATCTCGAAGTCGTCGCGGAGGGAGACGTGGCCGGCGTCGAGCAGATCGCCGATCGCCCGGGGACCGTGCTCGCGCAGGGTGCGGACGGTCTCGAGCACGCGGGCGTCCTCGGTCACGACGTGCTTCACGCGTCGGTAGGTGACGTCGTCGAGGAGCTCCTGGGCGCGCGGCAGGTCGTCGACCGTCAGCTCGCGGAGCGACGGCACGCCGAGGGTCGCGGCGCCGAGCTCGCAGGAGGCGCGCCGCTCGGCGTAGCCGCCGGTGGCGTGCGCGTGCTCGACGCGCGTGTCGACGACGAGCAGGACGAGCCCGGCCTCCTCGAAGCCGAGGGGGACGACCTCGGTGTCGAGGCTGCGGCAGTCCAGGAACACCGCGGCGTCGCGCTTCCCGAAGAGGGAGGCGGACTCGTCCATGATCCCGGTGGGGGCGCCGACCGCGACGTTCTCGGCGCGACGACCGACGCGGGCCATCGTCGCGCGGTCGAAGCCGAGGTGCCAGAGCTCGTCGAGGGCGACGGCCATCGCGCACATCAGCGCCGCCGAGCTCGAGAGCCCCGCGCCGACCGGCACGTCGGAGTCGACGTACGCGTCGAAGCCCGAGCGGGAGCCCAGGTCGACGCCGTACTCGGTGAGCGCCCAGACCACGCCGAGCGGGTAGGCCGACCAGCCGGTCACGGCGCCGGGGCCGAGCTCGTCGAGAGCGACCTCGACCACCTCGGGGGAGAAGGCGCTGCTGATCCGGATCAGGCGGTCCTCCCTCGGAGCGACGGCCATCGCCGTGGCGCGGTCGATCGCGAAGGGGAAGACGAAGCCGTCGTTGTAGTCGGTGTGCTCGCCGATCAGGTTCACGCGGCCGGGGCCGGCCCAGACGCCCGCGGCGGGGCGGCCGAAGGTGCGCTCGAAGGCGGCGGCCGCGCTCTCGGCGACGGCGGTCAGGGAGGCGGGAGCGGCGGTCATCGGTTCTCCTCGGCGATGTCGGCGGCGGTGGTGGCGGGAGTGGCGGCGCCGCCGGGAAGCGAGTCGTCGCTGTGCGCGGCGACCGGCAGCGCCGCGTCGGGGCGCTGTGCGATCCCGGCCTCGAGCACGGCCGCGTCGGCCCGCTCGATGGCCGCGCGCAGGGCCGCGGCGCTCGTCTCCGGAGCGATGTCGCCGATCCAGGCGCCCATCGCGGCCTCGCTCCCCGCGAGGTACTTGAGCTTCGTCTCGGCGCGGCGGGGCGAGGTGATCTGGAGCATCAGGCGCACCTCGTCGCGGCGCTCGTGCACCGGGGCCTGGTGCCAGGCGGCGATGTAGGGCGTCGGGGTGTCGTACAGGGCGTCGATGCCGCGGAGCAGGCGCTGGTACATCGCAGCCAGCTCGTCGCGCTCCTCCGGGGTGGTCGCCGCCAGGTCGGGGACGTGGCGGTGCGGCAGGAGGTGCACCTCGACGGGCCAGCGCGCGGCGAACGGCACGAACGCGGTGAAGTGCTCGCCGCGGAGGAGGACGCGCTCGCCGGCCTGCTCGAAGGCGAGGACGTCGGCGAACATCGACGGCCCGTAGCTGTCGAGCGAGGCGAGCAGACGGGTCGTGCGCGGCGTGACGTAGGGGTAGGAGTAGATCTGCCCGTGGGGGTGGTGCAGCGTGACGCCGATCGCCTCGCCGCGGTTCTCGAACGGGAAGACCTGCTGCACGCCGGGAAGGGCCGAGAGGGCGCCCACGCGGTCGGCCCAGGCCTCGACCACGGTCCGGGCGCGGGAGGCGCTGAGCGTGGCGAACGAGCCCTCGTGCTCGGGGCTGAAGCAGACGACCTCGCAGCGGCCGACGCTGGTCAGCGTCCGGCCGAGCCCGAGGGTGCGCAGGTCCTCCAGGGAGGCGGGCGCGTCCGCGTCCTCGAGGAGCGGGCCGAAGGAGGGGGAGCGGTTCTCGAAGACGGCGACGTCGTAGCGGCTGGGCACCTCCGACGGGTTCGTCGGCGACGCCGGGGCGAGCGGATCGAGCTCGGCCGGCGGCAGGAACACGCGGTTCTGGCGCGACGCGGCGATGGAGACCCACTCGCCGGTCAGCACGTCCTGGCGCATCCGCGCGGTGGCCGGGCGGGGGTCGAGGTGGCGTGCGTCGGCGGCGCGCTCCGGGGGGAGCGTCGTGTCGGCGTCGTCGAAGTAGAGGAGCTCGCGGCCGTCGGCCAGCGTGTGCGGGCGCTTGACGACGCCGGCGGAGAGTGTGATCGCTTCGTTCATGGCAGGAGTCAGACTAGGGCCGCACCTTCGAAAAGGAAAGCTCGTTTTCCCTTTGACAAGTCCACCGGCCCGCGGGCACGATGGGCGGATGAGGACGGACGGCGAGCAGGAGTCCACGTCGGCGATCGAGCGCCGGCTGCGGCTGCGTCTGGCCGCCGAGAGCTCGGGCTTCGTCGGGGTCGCCCCGATGGCCGACATGCTCGGGGTCTCGGTCGTCACCGTCCGCTCCGATCTCGCCCTGCTCGCGAGCGAGGGCGTCCTCCAGCGGGTGCGCGGCGGGGCGATCCCGGCGCCGAGACCCACCGGCGAGCGCTCGCTCGAGGAGGGCCTGAGCGCCGCCTCCGACGAGAAGGCCGCGATCGGCGAGGAGGCCGCCGCCTCCGTCTCCTCCGGGCAGAGCATCGTGCTCGACGTGGGCACGACCCCGCTCGCCATCGCGCACGCGCTCGTGGCGCGGGAGGAGCTGCGCGACGTCACGGTGATCACGAACGGCCTCTCCACGGCGCTGGCGCTCGAGCCGGCCATCCCGCGCTTCACGGTCGTCGTCACCGGGGGCACTCTGCGGCCGCTGCAGCACTCGCTGGTCGAGCCGCTGGCGTCCGAGCTGCTCGAGCGGATCCGCGCCGACATCGCCTTCATCGGCTGCACCGGCGTGCACCCCGAGGCCGGCGTCACCAACGTCAACCTCCCCGAGGCGACCCTGAAGCGCCGGATGCTGCAGGCGGCGACCCGCCGGGTCGTGGTCGCGGACTCCTCGAAGCTCGGAGTGGTCGACCTCGGCCGGGTCGCCGCTCCCGACGAGTTCGACCGTCTGCTCACGGGGGCGGGGGCCGCCGACGGACTCGTCGCCGCTCTGGAGGAGGCGGGGCTCGCGGTCACCCGCTGCCGGACGCTCGGCGAGCGCGTCAGTCCGTAGGATCGAGGAATGGCCGACTTCACCCCCGCCCCCGCCACCGGGCGCCAGTTCTCGCTCGACCTCACCGCCGAGGGACGCGCCCTGCACGCCGTCGTGACGGAGGTGGCCGCAGCGCTGCGCCACCTCTCGGTCGACGGAGTGGAGATCACCGCCTCCTACCCGGAGAGCACCGTCCCGCCGTTCGGCTCGGGCATCGTCCTGATGCCCTGGCCCAACCGCGTGAAGGACGGGCGCTGGCACCACCGCGGCGAGACGCTCCAGCTCGCGATCACCGAGCCGAAGTACCACAACGCCATCCACGGCCTCCTGGTGAGCACCCCGTACCGCCTCGTCGACCAGGGTCCGTCCTTCGTCGAGCTGGCCGCGCCGGTCGTGCCGCAGGCGGGCTACCCGTTCCACCTCGAGACCTCGGTCCGCTACGAGCTGCAGGCCGACGGACTGAAGGTCGTCCACCGCGTCGTCAACGTCGGAGCCGACGAGGCACCCGTCGCCATCGGCACGCACCCCTTCCTCGCCATCGGCGACGTGCCGACCGACGAGCTCGAGATCACCGTCGACGCGGCGGTGCACATCGAGGTCGACGAGCGCCTCAACCCCACCGTGCAGAACCCGGTCGAGGGCACCGAGTGGGACCTCCGCTCCGGCCGCCGCATCGGCGACCTGGAGCTCGACGACGCCTGGGCCGACGTCCGGATGGTCGACGGCGAGAGCGTGCACGGCCTCCGCGCCGCGGACGGCCGCCGCGTGCTCCTCTGGGCCGACGCCTCGCACAACTTCATCCAGGTCTTCATCACCCGGATCTTCCCCGACGGCGACGACGTGAAGACCGCGATCGCCGTGGAGCCGATGACCGCTCCCGCCGAGGCGTTCAACAGCGGGCAGGGCCTGCGCTGGCTCGAGCCGGGCGAGGAGTGGACCGTCGCGTGGGGCATCCGCCACGAGGGGTTCCCCACCGCGTCATGACCACCCTCGCGGCGGTCGGGCGCGACGACGAGGCCAAGCGCGTCGCTCTCGTCCGGATGAAGCGGCTCGCCACGGGCCTGCTCGTGGTGATGGCCGTCGTCTTCGCCGTGTCGTTCGCCCTGCAGGAGCGCTACCCGTGGCTGCAGTGGGTCCGGGCCGCGAGCGAGGGCGGGATGGTCGGCGCGCTCGCCGACTGGTTCGCCGTGACCGCGCTGTTCCGGCGGCCGCTGGGCCTGCCGATCCCGCACACCGCGATCATCCCGACCAAGAAGGACGAGATCGGCGCGAGCCTCGCGCAGTTCGTCGAGGAGAACTTCCTCCGCGGCGCCATCGTGCGCGAGAAGCTCGACTCCTTCGGGATCGCCCGGCGGGCGGGGCTGTGGCTCGCCGAGCCGGAGAACGCGCACCGGGTCGGCGGCGAGAGCGCCGCGGCCGTCCGCTCGGCGATCGCCCTGCTGGACGACTCCGACGTGCAGCGCGTGATCGAGGCGCTGGCACGGCGCCACCTCCTCGACCCGCAGTGGGGCCCGCCGCTGGGCTCGCTGGTGGGAAGCGTGGTCGAGGCCGGCCACCACCGGCGCCTCGTGGACACGCTGGTGGAGCAGGCGGAGGCGTGGCTGACCGCGAACCCGCAGAGCTTCACCCGCATGGTCAGCGGCCGCCTGCCGAGCTGGCTGCCCTCCGCGGTCAGCCGAGCGGTGGACGAGCGGTTGTACCGCGAGGCTCTCGTCTTCGTCGCCGCGGTGCGCGAGGACCAGGTTCACCCGTTCCGGATCGCGATCGACGGCTACCTCGCCACGCTGGCGCAGGATCTGGGCACCGACCCGGACCTGATCGCCCGGGTCGAGGAGATCAAGAACCGCGCCTTCGATAGCCCGCGCGTCCGCGAGCTCGCCGGGGACGCCTGGGAGGCGACGAAGGCCTCCCTCCTCGGCGCGATGGACGACCCGTCGAGCCCCCTCCGCGGCAGCATCGAGTCGATCGTGGTCGACCTGGGCCGCCGGCTCTCGACCGACGCAGGTCTCGCGGCGACCGTCGACTCCTGGATCGGATCGGTCTCGGCCAACCTGGTCGACCGCTACCGCACCGACATCGCCAGCATCATCGGCGACACCATCCACCGCTGGGACCCGCGCGAGACGTCCGAGAAGCTCGAGCTGCAGGTCGGGAAGGACCTCCAGTTCATCCGGATCAACGGCACCGTCGTGGGCTCCCTGGCCGGGCTGGTCATCTTCACCGTCGCGCACGCGCTGCTCGGCTCGTGAAGCGGGGCGCCCGGGCCCGCTCCGCAAGCCCTCGTCGACGTCGGTGGTCGGGCGTACGGTCGCACCATGAGCGATGACAACACCACCGATCCCGATGTCAAGACCGAGGGCGACGTCCTCGGGGCCCGTGCCGACGACGGCAGCGACACCAGCGCCAGCAAGGACCCGTCCGACTGGGTCACCGGCGACGAGCCGATGACCGGCCCGCAGCGCAGCTACCTCGACACCCTCGCGCGCGAGGCGGGCGAGACCCTGCCCGCCGACCTCACCAAGGCCCAGGCCTCCGAGCACATCGACCGCCTGCAGTCCTCCACGGGCCGTGGCGACGGCAGCAACGGGCACGACTGATCCCGTCGGGGCGCCCCGGGGCTGAGCATCAGTCCCCGTCGGCGCCCCCGTCCGGGGCGCGCACACCGCGCCCCGGCGTCCCTAGGGTTCCGTCATGGCGATCTCCCGCACCACGCGCAACGCCCTCGACCTCATCGACGCGATCCGGATCCCCGGCCGCATCGATCCCCGTCTGGCCCGGCAGGTGACCCTGTCCCTCCGCCAGCTCCTCGAATCCGGAGCCTTCGGCCCGAGCGAGCGGCTCCTCCGCCGCCGCGCGAGGAGGCTCCGCTCCCGCACCCGCGAGGCGGCCGCGTTCCGGCAGACGCGCCCGGCCGGCTGCACCGTCCAGCCCTGAGCCCGCTGAACGGAGTCGCTCCGCTGTGACCGGCGACGGGACAGACACCGTCCGCGCGGTCGTCTAGAGTTCCTGGCATCCGGTCCGCCGGATGCCCGCCGCAGTCTCCCGGCCGGTCGACAACGGAGTCGTCCCGGCGCGGGTCATCCCCCGTTCGCGCGTCGAACGCCCCGCTGGTTCCAGCACCCCGCTCCCTCCTCGAGAAGGGACTCCCGCGATGACGACCCGCGTCTCGCACACCGCGACGACCGTCCGCCTCGTCCGCTGGTACCGGATCGACTCCGACTGGCTCTCGGAGGTCGTCACCGGCCGCCTGCTCGAGCACCAGGACGGCCGCTGGCGCCTGCTCGTCGGCGAGAAGGTCCGCGACTACCCGGACGAGGTGTGGTCGCTCTGCCACGAGTGACCCCGTAGCGGAGCACCGCGGCCCGGACGAGGCGTCAGAGGTAGAGGTAGTACGTCTTCGCGCAGTCCGTCGAGCAGAACGGGTCACGGCGGCGGGCCGGCCGGACGCGGCACGCCTCGCACAGCCGAGGCCGGCGCAGGAGGACGCGGAGGACGGTCAGCACCTCTGCACGGTAGTGCGGCGACCTGGCTGCGCCCTGGCACTGTCCGGAAAGCGCGACCAGGCGGTCGAGTGGTGGGCCCCGTCGGGCTCGAACCGACGACCCGCGGATTAAAAGTCCGCTGCTCTGCCAACTGAGCTAGAGGCCCGCGCGCTCCAGGGTAGCGGGCCGTCGACGCCCCCGGAGCAGGTGCGGCCCGGAGCAGGTGCGGCCCGGAGCGGACCGCGTCCTCGGCGCGGGCATACCCGCCCAGCCGCGGGCGTTACCCTCCTCGAACCCCCTAAGGAGCGCGAGCGCGAGAGCGTCCGCGCGCACGACCGCGGAAGGCGGCCCCATGACAGACGGCTTCCACAAGCCGACCAAGTTCCCCTCTCACGTCTTCGAGGCGTTCCAGGGAGGAGAGGACCCGGCGCAGATCAGCCGCGTCGCCCACGAGACCGCGATCGCGCTGCTGAGCCGTGTCCGGAACGACCCCGACCCGGTGGTCATCGACCGCCTGGTCGAGTACACCGACCACAACGGCATCGACGCGCTCGCCGAGCTCTGGGCGCGCTCCAGCGCGGCGAGCCTGCCAGGCGCCCTCTGGCGGATCTACCTGCTGCGGCTGGTCATCCGGCAGGACCCGGAGAGCACGAGCTTCCTCTACCAGCGCGGAGTCGAGCTGTCCGCCACGATCGACCCGGTGGTCGCCGGAGCCAGCACTCCCACGGGGCCGGCCGAGATCACCGAGCTGGCCGACCGGATCCTCCGCGGTGTCTTCGACGGCGACTTCGCGGTGGCACTGGACCGCGCCGCGGCGTTCTGCCGCGTGAGCGCCTCCGGAGCCGTCTCGGTCGCCGACGACGTGGAGCCGGTGAACCCCGCCCGGGCGAGCGAGCTGACCACCCGCGCCCTGCGCCTCTCGACCACCGCGGCCGAGCTCGTGAGCTGCGCGCGGCTGTGGCGGAGCGACTCCCTGGAGTGACGCGCAACCCGCGTTCACCCACTGCGAACGCCGCTCGCCGCCACCGCGGAGGCCTTTGGTAGACTGGCGGAAGCCGGATCGCAGTAACCCCGGGCTCCACTTATAGCCGCTTCGAGCGGCCTCGCGCCGAGAGGCGTTCCTGCGGTCCGGCCCCTTCTCTGCTCGCATCGCCGCCACGGTGCGCGAGGCGAGGGCCCAGGAGGAGTCGATCCTCGCCCGAGTCCCCACAGACAGGCGCCAGCGGAATGAAGAACAGCAGAGCTCTCCGGATCGGCGCGCGCGTCTGGGCGGGGGCGGGGCTGCTGGTCGTCGCCGCCCTCTACCTCCTCGCCGCGCCGAGCGTCGACGACGCGGAGGGCGCCCAGTTCGCCGCGGGAGTCTCGCTCTCGCAGGGCACGGTGATGCGCGTCCTCGCGGTCCTCGACGTGCTCGCCGGGCTCTGGGTCCTCATCCGCCCGCGCAGCTATCCGGGCATCACCGCTGCGGCGGTGGCCGTGATCTCGCTCTGGCTGGCCCCCCGGCTGGGCGACCCCGCGCTCGTGCCGATCGGCACGTTGGCGCTGGATGTCCGATTCGTGACGCATCCGATCGAGGTGTCGGTCGTCGTTGCAGGCCTGGCCGTGACAGCCTTCTGGATGACGCGGAATCTTTCAGCCCGGGCGCGGGCGAGGCGGGGCTGATGACGGACGACACCACTGCGGAGGCGGCTGTCCTCCTCGAGCGCATCGCCGGGGGAGAGCAGGCCGCGTTCGCCGCGCTCTACGACCAGATGGCCGGCCGGGTCCTTGGCCTGATCATCCGCGTCCTCGTCGACCGCTCCCAGTCCGAGGAGGTGGCCCAGGAGGTCTTCCTCGAGATCTGGCAAACCGCTGGGCGTTTCGCTCCGAATAAAGGAAGCGCGACGACCTGGATCCTCACGATGGCACACCG
Source organism: Rathayibacter sp. AY1B4 (assembly GCF_002932815.1). Taxonomy (NCBI): domain Bacteria; kingdom Bacillati; phylum Actinomycetota; class Actinomycetes; order Micrococcales; family Microbacteriaceae; genus Rathayibacter; species Rathayibacter sp. AY1B4. The sequence continues at coordinate 14,427 of NZ_PSWN01000006.1, forward strand.
CAGGGCCATCGACAGGGTCCGCGCGGCTCAAGCCGGCCGTGATCGGGACATGCGCATCGGAATCCGAGACCTCGGACGCGACTACGACCAGGTCTCCGAGCAGGCGGAGGTGTCCCTCGAGCACGAGAAGGTCGCGGCCGCCATGGGCCGCCTGACGGAACTGCAGCGGCAGGCGCTGCAGCTCGCTTACTACGGCGGATACTCGCACAGCGAGATCGCGGGGATCCTGCAGTGCCCCGTGGGAACCGTCAAGACACGCCTGCGTGACGGAATGATCAGACTTCGAGAAGAGATGGGGGTGGCCCTGTGAACGATGTGCGACTCCCCGACGGGATGGACGACCCGCGCGATCTCGCGGCGGGTCACGCACTGGGCATCCTGACGCCCGAGGAGCAGGAGCGCTACGAGCGCTTCCTCTCCGAGCACCCGGAGGCGCGCGGCGAGGCCGACGCGTTCGCCGAGGTGGCGGAGGCGCTGGTCGCCGACGCACCCGCCGTGGAGCCCTCGCCGGGCTTCAAGGCCGACCTGATGGCGCTCATCGCCACCACTCCGCAGCTGCCGCTGGAGGAGCCCGACGAGGACCACGAGGCGCCCGCCGCGCCCCGTCTGGTCCCCGTCGCCTCCGAGGGCGAGCGGAGCGGTCCGACGGCTCGCCGGGACGGTGGCGGCAGCGCCGCGAACCGCGCCCGGAGCCGCTGGTTCGCCCGCCCCGCGGTCTACCTCTCGGCTGCCGCGGCCGCCGCGGTGATCGTGGTCGGCGGAGTGACCCTTCCGCCGCTGCTCTCGTCCGGCCCCGGCCAGACGCAGCAGCAGACGGCTCTGGAGCAGATCCGCAGCGCCCCCGACGCGCAGGAGACGACCGGCACGGTCGCCACCGGCGAGCAGGCGACGCTGGTCTGGTCGAGCTCGCTCGGCCGCTCCGCCCTCGTGGTGGACGACCTGGCGCCGCTGCCGGAGGACAAGACCTACGAGCTCTGGTACATCGGCTCATCCGGTCCGGTCGCCGCAGGGACGTTCGACGGGGGAGAGGGCAGCACCGTGGCCCCGCTCGAGGGGAGCCTGACCGAGGGCGGAGTCGTCGCCGTGACGGTCGAGGACGCCGGCGGCTCGCCGACTCCGACCACCGATCCGATACTGGCGATCGACATCGCCTGACGGCCCGAGCACGAGAAGAGCCGCACTCCCATGACGGAGTGCGGCTCTTCTCGTTCCCGGAGGGAACGCGGTGGAACGAGAGCGAGCCGCGACCCCGGAGGGACGCGGCTCGCTCTCGTCTGCGGCTGATCAGCCGAAGCGGCCCGAGACGTAGTCCTCGGTCGCCTGGACGGACGGGCGCGAGAACATCGTCGCGGTGTCGTCGTACTCGATGAGCTTGCCCGGCTTGCCCGTGCCCGCGATGTTGAAGAACGCGGTGCGGTCCGAGACGCGCGAGGCCTGCTGCATGTTGTGGGTCACGATGACGATCGTGTAGTCGTTCTTGAGCTCCTCGATGAGGTCCTCGATCGCGAGGGTCGAGATCGGGTCGAGGGCGGAGCAGGGCTCGTCCATCAGGAGGACGTCGGGGGAGACGGCGATCGCGCGGGCGATGCACAGACGCTGCTGCTGGCCGCCGGAGAGACCGGAGCCCGGCTTGTCGAGGCGGTCCTTCACCTCGTTCCAGAGGTTCGCGCCCTGGAGCGAGCGCTCGACGAGCGCGTCCGCGTCCGACTTCGAGATGCGGCGGTTGTTGAGCTTCACGCCGGCCAGCACGTTGTCCCGGATGGACATCGTCGGGAACGGGTTGGGGCGCTGGAAGACCATGCCCACCTGCCGGCGGACCTGCACCGGGTCGACGCCCGGGCCGTACAGGTTGTTCCCGTCGATCAGGACCTCGCCCTCGACGTGCGCGCCGGGGATGACCTCGTGCATGCGGTTGAGCGTGCGGAGGAAGGTCGACTTGCCGCAGCCGGACGGGCCGATGAAGGCGGTGACCGTGCGGGGCTCGATGGCGAGCGAGACGCCCTCCACCGCGAGGAACTGGCTGTAGTAGACGTTGAGGTCGTTGACCTCGATGCGCTTGGACATTGCTTCCTTCGGGGATTCCGGCCGGAGCCGAGTGGTGGGTGTCAGCGGCCGAGCTTGGGGGCGAAGATCTTCGCGATCAGGCGGGCGACCAGGTTCAGCGCCATGACGATCAGGATGAGGGCCAGCGCGCCGGTCCAGGCCCGGTTGAGGAACGCCTCGGCGTCGGGGCCCTGGTTCGCGTACTGCGTGTAGACGAAGACCGGGAGGGTCATCATCCGCTCGCTGAAGAGGTCGTAGTTCATCGACGCGGTGAAGCCGGCGACGATGAGCAGCGGGGCGGTCTCGCCGATGACGCGGGCGATCGCGAGGGTGATGCCCGTCGTGATGCCGGCGATGGAGGTCGGCAGCACGATCTTGACGATGGTCAGCCACTTCGGCACGCCGAGGGCGTAAGACGCCTCGCGGAGCTCGTTCGGGACCAGCTTCAGCATCTCCTCCGACGAGCGGACGACCACGGGGATCATCAGCACGGCGAGGGCGATCGAGCCGGCGAAGCCCATCCGGACGCCGGGGCCGAGGAGCAGCGCGAAGAGCGCGTAGGCGAACAGGCCCGCGACGATGGAGGGGATGCCCGTCATCACGTCGACGAAGAAGGTGATCGCCCGGGCGAGGTGGCCGCGGCCGTACTCGACGAGGTAGATCGAGGTGAGCAGGCCGATCGGCACCGAGATCAGCGCGGCCATGGCCGTGATCTCGAGCGTGCCGATGATCGCGTGGAGGGCGCCGCCGCCCGCGTCGATGACGTTTCGCATCGACGAGGAGAAGAAGAGCGGATCGAACCGCGCGACTCCGTTGGAGACGACCGTGTAGAGCAGGGAGATCAGCGGGAGCAGCGCGATGATGAACGCGGTCGCGACCAGCGAGGTCACGAGGCGGTCGACAGCCTTGCGGCCGCCCTCGACCAGGCGCGAGACCACGTAGATGGCGATGTCGAAGAGGACGGTGCCCCAGAAGATCGCTCCGACGAGGCTGAAGTCGTTCATCATGCCGGCCGCCTGGAGGATCAGGAAGACGGCGGCGAACACGACCCAGCTGCCGACGAGCAGCATCCAGGGAGTGCCCTTGGGCAGCTTGCCCGCCTGCAGCGAGAAGGGCATCGACGAGGTGGCGGCGGACATCAGTTGGCTCCCGAGAAGGCCTTGCGGCGGTTGACGATGAACCGCGCGACCGAGTTCACGACGAGGGTGATGACGAAGAGGATGAGGCCCGAGGCGACGAGGACGTTCACGCCGACTCCGCTCGCCTCCGGGAACTGCAGCGCGATGTTCGCGGCGATGGTGTTCGAGTTCTGCGAGGTGAGCAGGAGGAAGGAGACGACCGTCGCGGGCGAGAGCACCATCGCGACGGCGAGCGTCTCGCCGAGGGCCCGGCCGAGGCCGAGCATGGCGGCCGAGACGATGCCCGGGGCGCCGAAGGGCAGGACGGCCATGCGGATCATCTCCCAGCGGGTCGCGCCGAGCGCGAGCGCCGCCTCCTCGTGCAGGCGCGGGGCCTGGAGGAAGATCTCGCGGCAGACCGCGGTGATGATCGGGATGACCATGACGGCCAGCACCACCGAGGCGGTGAGGATCGTCTTGCCGGTGCCCGACGCCTGGCCGCCGAAGAGCGGGAACCAGCCGATGTTCACGTTGAGGAAGAGGTAGAAGGGCTGCACCATCGGCGCCAGCACGGTCGCGCCCCAGAGGCCGAAGACCACCGAGGGGACGGCGGCGAGGAGGTCGACCACGTAGCCGAGGGCCATCGCGATGCGGCGCGGCGCGTAGTGCGAGATGAAGAGGGCGATCGCGATCGAGAGCGGCAGGGCGATCACCAGGGCGATCACCGCCGACCAGACCGTGCCGAAGACCAGAGGGCCGACGTAGGCCCAGAAGCTCGTCGCGTCGCCGGGGAGGCTGCCGGCCGGCGCGGTGAACGCGGGGATCGACTGCGCGATGAGGAAGATCGCGACGGCGGCGAGGACGAGGAGGATGAGGGAACCGGCGGCGACGGTCGAGATCGAGAAGACCCGATCTCCGACACGCACCTTCGCCTTCGGGCGGACGACGGTCTCAGTTGCCATTCCAGGGGACTCTCTTCAGACGAGGGGGTTCGGCGGGGCGCACAGGGAGATGCTAGGGCTCGGAGGGGGCGTCCGGTGGGTCGAGCCCGGCACAGGCGGGGCCCGTCCCGCGGATCGTGCTGCGAGACGGGCCCTGCCGGTGGGACTACTTGATCGACTCGATCGCGGTGGCGACGGTCGAGGCGAGCTCGGAGCTCAGGGGAGCGGAGCCGGCCTGAGCGGCGGCGGCCTCCTGGCCCTCCTCGCTCGCGACGTAGGAGGCGAAGGACTTGACGACCTCGCCCTTGTCGGCGTCCGCGTACTCCTGGCACACGATGAGGTAGCTGACCAGGACCATCGGCCAGGCGTCCGCCTCGGTGCCGGTGCGGTCGATCTTGATCGCGAGGTCGTTGTCCTCGCGGCCCTCGGCGATGGGCGAGGCGGCGACGACCGCCGCGGCTCCGTCGGCCGAGATGGTCGAGAACGCGTCGCCGACCTTCAGCTGGGCCATGTCCATGCCCTGGGCGCCGGACTCGTCGGCGTAGCCGATCGTGTTGGTGCCGTTCTTGACCGCGTCGACGACACCCGAGGTGCCCTTGGCGCCGTCACCGCTCTGGTACGGGAAGGTCTGCGCGGCAGGAGCGTCCCAGACGTCGCTCGCGGTGGCCGCGAGGTAGTCGGTGAAGTTCTGCGTGGTGCCCGAGTCGTCCGAGCGGTGCACGGAGGTGATGTTCGCCGACGGGAGGGTCGCGTCGGGGTTCAGGGCCTTGATCTCCGGGGCGTCCCAGGAGGTGATGGTGCCCTTGAAGATGCCCGCGATGGTGGCCGCGTCGAGCTTGAGCTCGTCGACGCCCTCCACGTTGAAGATGACCGCGATCGGCGAGATGTAGACCGGGAGGTCGATCGCCTTGGTGTCGGGGGCGCAGGCGGCGAAGGTGCCCGCGAGCTCCTCGTCCTTGAGCGCGGAGTCGGAGCCGGCGTAGTCGGCGGCGCCGTCGATGAAGTTGGTGCGGCCGGCGCCGGAGCCCTGCGGGTCGTAGTTGACCGTGACCTCGGGGTTCGCGGTCTGGAACGCGGCGGCCCAGGTGGTCTGCGCGGTGCCCTGAGCGGACGAGCCGATCCCGGTGATGGTGCCGGAGAGCGTGGAGGTGGTGGCGGAGCCGGAGCTGCCGCCTGCGGCCGGTGCCTCGTTGGCAGCGCAGGAGGTCAGCGTGATCGCTGCGACGGCGGCGACGACGGCCGCCTGGCCGAGACGCGAGAATCTCACAAGTATCCCTTTCGGGTAGGAAAGCGTGGAAAACAGAACAGGGCCTGGTGCAGCCCGCGAGCGAGAGTACGGAGGGGTCGTGTCCTGGCACCGACCGCTCGGTGAACGCGCGGTGAACGGGTCCGCCTCGGGGATTGCGGAGCGACGGTGCGGCGGGGAAGGCGCGGTGCGTCGGGCGCGTCCCGGCTGCGCGACCGGCCCGGTGCGGACGGACCCGTCGAGCCGGTCGCTCAGCGCGGCCCGGGCGGGTCAGGCCAGCGGCGTGTGCGTCTCGATCGCGACGATGCCGGAACCGGGGTGGCTTGTGGAGAGGTGCACCACGGCGAAGCCCCCGGTCGGGAGCGCTGCCGCCTCGTCGAGGTAGGCGCCGAGAGGAGTCGCCGTGGCGAGGGCGATCTCGCGCAGGATCTCGGGGATCACCGGCCGGTGACTGCAGAGGACGGCGGTGCGGCGGGCGCGGACCCGCTTGCCGACGAGGGCGCGGACGTCGGCGGTGCCCTGCTCGTGCGCCTCCTGGCTGAGGTCGTCGCGCAGCTTGACCGGCTTCCTGACCAGACCGGACAGCGGGGCGATGGTCGACCGGCAGCGCTTGGCGGTGCTCGAGACGAGGCGGCGCGGGCGCCAGGCGGCCACGGCCTGAGCGGCGGCCGCGGCCTCGACCCGGCCGCGCCCGGTGAGGCGGCGGGTGGAGTCGCGGCCGTCCCAGGAGGAGGCGGGCACCGCCTTCGCGTGCCGCAGGACCACGATCGCGAAGGTCTCGAGCGCACCGCGTGCGGCGATCCGGGCGAACTCGTCGACGATCGTCACGTCGTGCGGATAGGTCAGGTAGCTCCGGGCCCGCTTGAGCGTCACCCACTCGAGCGCCTCGACCTCGTCGTTCGGGAGGAAGTCGGACGCCAGGACGGCCTTCTCGGTCACCTGCGCCGCCCAGTAGTAGACGGCCTTCGGGCGCCCGCTCGGCAGCGTGTACTCGGTGCACCCCAGCGGCACCCCGAGCGCCACCGAGAGCCCGGTCTCCTCGCGGATCTCGCGGACCGCGGTCTCCGGGAGGGACTCGCCCGCGTCGACCTTGCCCTTGGGCAGGCTGACGTCCCGGCGGTGCGGCCGGTGGATCACGAGGATGTGCGGGCGGCCCTCGATGATCCGCCAGCACACCGCTCCTGCTGCGTAGACGGTGCCCGTCACGGGCGTCAGCGGCTGGAGGCCCGGTTGGCGGACCGTGTCGCCGCGCGCTTGCGATGGGTGATGTGCTGCATCAGCTGGTTCTGCAGGTCGGCGAGCGGAGCGCCCTCCTCATCGAGGTGGTGCCGCGTCCAGTCGCCGTCCGGGCCGAGCCACCAGGAGGCGGTCCGCTCGTCCATCGCCCGCTCGAACATGTCGTCGATCTCGCTGAGGTGCGCCGGCTCGACGATCCGCACCAGAGCCTCGACGCGGCGGTCGAGGTTGCGGTGCATCATGTCGGCGCTGCCGATGAAGACGTCCGGCTCGCCGCCGTTGACGAAGCTGAAGATGCGGGAGTGCTCGAGGTAGCGGCCGAGGATCGAGCGCACGCGGATGGTCTCGGAGAGCCCCTCCTGGCCGGGCTTCAGCCCGCAGATGCCGCGCACCCACACGTCGACCGGCACGCCGGCCTGGCTGGCGCGGTAGAGCGCGTCGATCACGGACTCGTCGACGATCGAGTTGACCTTGATCCGGATGCCCGAGGGGCGCCCCGCGCGGGCGTTCTCGGTCTCGGCGGCGATCCGCTTGAGCAGGCCTTTCCGCAGGTGGCGCGGCGCGACGAGCAGGCGCTTGAACTTCTTCTCGATCGCGTAGCCCGAGAGCTCGTTGAACAGGCGCGTGAGGTCCTTGCCGACCTCGGGGTCGGCCGTCAGGAGTCCGAGGTCCTCGTAGATGCGCGAGGTCTTCGGGTTGTAGTTGCCGGTGCCGATGTGGGAGTAGTGGCGGAGCACTCCGCCCTTCTCCTGACGGATGACGAGCGCGAGCTTGCAGTGGGTCTTCAGCCCGACGAGCCCGTAGACCACGTGCACGCCCGCCTTCTCGAGCTTGCGCGCCCACGAGATGTTCGCCTGCTCGTCGAAGCGCGCCTTGATCTCGACCAGGGCGAGCACCTGCTTCCCCGACTCGGCCGCGTCGATGAGCGCCTCGACGATGGGGGAGTCGCCGGAGGTGCGGTAGAGCGTCTGCTTGATCGCGAGCACGTCCGGATCGGCCGCCGCCTGCTCGAGGAACGACTGCACGCTCGTCGCGAAGGACTCGTAGGGGTGGTGCAGGAGCACGTCGCCACGGGAGACCGCCTTGAAGACGTCCTGCCGTTGGTTGGGCTCGCTGGGCGAGAGCTGCACCGCCGTCGTCGGGACGTGGTTGGGGTACTTCAGGTCCGGGCGGTCGATCTTCTGCAGGCTGAAGAGCCCGCTGAGGTCGAGCGGGGCCGGGAGCTTGTAGACCTCCTGCGTCGTGATGTCGAGCTCGCGGACCAGCAGGCCCAGCGTCTCGTCGTCCATGTCGTCGGTGACCTCGAGGCGGATGGGCGGGCCGAACCGGCGGCGCAGCAGCTCCTTCTCGAGGGCCTTGATCAGGTTCTCGGTCTCGTCCTCGTCGACTTCGACGTCCTCGTTGCGCGTCACCCGGAACACGTGGTGGTCGAGGATCTCCATGCCGGGGAACAGGTCGTCCAGCTGGTTGGCGATCAGGTCCTCGAGCGAGATGAACCGCATCGGCTCGCCCGGCGCCGCGACGCCGGCGATCCGCACGAAGCGGGGGAGCATCTGCGGCACCTTGAGGCGCGCGAACTCGACCTTCTGCGTCTTCGGGTTCCGCACCCGCACCGAGAGGTTGAGCGAGAGGCCGGAGATGTAGGGGAACGGGTGCGCCGGGTCGACCGCGAGCGGCATCAGCACCGGGAACACCTGGGCCGAGAAGTAGTCGTCCAGCACGGTGCGCTCGGCGTCGCTCAGCTCGTCCCAGCGGACGAGGTCGATGCCGCCGTCGCGCAGGGCGGGCTCGACGAGCTCCTTGAACGCTCGGGAGTGGCGCTGCTGCAGCAGGTGCGCCTTCTCCGAGATGTCGGTCAGCACGTCGACCGGCACGCGGCCGATGTTCGTCGGCAGGGCGAGCCCCGTGAGGATGCGGCGCTTGAGGCCGGCGACCCGGACCATGAAGAACTCGTCGAGATTGGACGAGAAGATCGCGAGGAAGTTCGCCCGCTCGAGCGCCGGAACCAGCGGATCCTCCGCGAGCTCGAGCACGCGCTGGTTGAACGCGAGCCAGCTCAGCTCCCGGTCGAGGTAGCGGTTGTCGGGGAGGAGCGGGTCCGAGTGCTCCTCCTCGTCGTCGAAGTCGTCGTCGAGGTCATCGCTGAGACCGTCTTCGAGAAGCAGGTTGTCGCCGTCCATGCGACCATCCTGGCACCGCGTCCGTCCGCTCCGCGCCGCCGCTCGTGAATGCCGGATGAACGGGGCCGGCGGAGGCCCTGTGGAGGAGTGTCGGCTCAGCGCAGCGGCGCGGCGCGCTGCAGGTACTGCACGTCGACGGAGGCGTCCGTGAACCCGAGCGAGCGGTAGAGCGCCACCGCCGACCGGTTCTCGGCCTCGACGTAGAGGTCGGCCGCGGTGCAGCCGCGCTCGAGCATCCGCGCGAGCCCGGCGTTCAGCAGGGTGCGGCCGAGTCCCCGTCCGGCCGCCTCGGGGGCGACCCCGAGGACGTAGATCTCGCCGGTCGTCGATCCGGGCTCGATCTTGAGCCAGTCGTAGCCGAGGAGCGTGCCGTCGGCGTCGCGGAGCAGGAGGAAGTCGCCCTCGTCGAACCACGGCTCGGCGCGGCGGGCCGCCAGGTCCTCCTCCGTCATCCGCCCCTGCTCGGGGTGCGCGGCGAAGATCCGCGCATTCAGGGCGATCCACTCGGCCGGAGCGAGGTCGCGGGCGTCCGAGAGGACGACGCCCTCGGGGACGCGGACCTCGGGGGCGGCGAGCGGCTCGAGCTCGAGGTGCAGGAGGGTGCGCACCGGGGCGAAGCCGTGGGAGGCCGCGAGGGCCCGGGCGGCGGGGTGGTCGCCGTGCGCCCAGGCGAGCAGGCCCGTCCGGCCGCTCGCGAGGACCTGCTCGAGGGTCGCGGTGCCGAAGCCGACCCCGCGCCACTCCGGATCGACGACGAACTCCAGCTCGCCCTGCCCGAGGATCGCCGCCGCCACGACCACGTCCGCGCGCAGCCCCACGAGGAGGGTGCGCGAGCCGGCCCGGGCGTCGACGAGCGTCTGGTCGCTGAAGGGGGGCTGGTGGTCGAACCAGGCGGCGCGCCCGATCAGGTGCTCGAGGCCGGCCGCCACCGCGGGATCGGCCAGGTCCTCAACGGACAGGTTGAGCGACTCGCTCATTGTCCTCTTCGTACACGTTGAAGCGGTATCCGACGTTGCGGACCGTGCCGATCAGCGACTCCAGGTCGCCGAGCTTCGCGCGGAGGCGCCGCACGTGCACGTCGACCGTGCGGGTGCCGCCGAAGTAGTCGTAGCCCCACACCTCGCTCAGCAGCTGCTCGCGGGTGAAGACGCGCGAGGGGTGCGTGGCGAAGAAGCGGAGGAGCTCGAACTCCTTGAAGGTGAGGTCGAGCGGGCGCCCGTGCACCTTGGCGGAGTAGCTGGCCTCGTCGATCACGACGCCCGACGCCTGGATGCGCGAGGTCGACTGCTCCTGCGCGAGCCGGCCGATCACCAGTCGGATGCGGGCGTCGACCTCGGCGGGGCCGGCCGAGTCGAGGATGACGTCGTTGACGCCCCAGTCGGCCGAGACGGCCGTGAGCCCGCCCTCCGTGAGGATCAGGATGAGGGGGACGTTGATGCCCGTGGTCGTGAGGATCTTGCAGAGCGACTTGGCGCTCGCGAGGTCCTGCCGCGCGTCGACCAGGATCAGATCGCAGCTCGGGGCGTTCACGAGCTGGGCGGGCTCCGCGGGGATCTGCCGGGTCCGGTGGCTGAGGAGCCCCAGTGCGGGGAGCACCTCGGCGCCTCCCGCCGAGGTCAGTATCAACAACTGCGCCACGGATCCTCCAGAACTGGTCTGCCCGCAATACTAGCGGCGGGCCGGGAGGGGCGTCCGCCTGGGGCACAATTGTCGGATGGGCAGGGATCGGGTGGGCATCGGAGTCGTCTGGGCGCTCGCACTCGCGGGCTCCGTGCTGACTCTGGCGATCGCCGCTCCGGAGTCCCGGCAGCTCTGGCTCGCGCTGACGTTCGGCGGCTGCGTGCTCGCGACCTTCGCGGTGCAGCTCGCCGTGGCCCGCGCCGAGGGGTACCTCCTCCGCGCGATGACGAGCATCGTCGGAGCGATGGCCGTGGTCGCGGTCGCGAGCGGGATCGCCCTCCTCCTCCCCGCCTGAGCGGTCGCGCCGTCCTGTCCCGAGCACCCGGATCCGCATCGCCTGAGCGGCCGCGTCCGCCCCGCCCCGGCGTCGGAGGCGGCGGGTAGGATGAGCGCATGCTTCTCGCCCTGGAACTCTTCTACCTCGGTCTGCTCGGGCTCGCCTCCCTCGCCATCGCGTGGGTCTCCGGCGTGGTCGTCTACAAGCTCTACCGCGGCCAGCGCTAGCCGCCGCCGGAGCCCGAGTGATCTCGCTTCCGTCGGGCCTGCCGCCCGAGCTCGTCCCCCTGTCCTGGCTGCTCGGCGTCTGGGAGGGCTCGGGCGTCATCGACTACACGATCGGCGACGACTCCGTCCAGGCCGAGTTCGGCCATCGCATCAGCTTCAGCTACGACGGCCTCCCGTACCTCAACTACAACTCCTACACGTGGCTGATCGAGGAGGGCGCCGAGGAGGCGCCCCGGCCCCTGGTCACCGAGACGGGCTACTGGCGCCTCAGCCGCGCGCTGACCGACTCCGACGCCGGCCCGGGAATGCTGCCCGGCCGCGGCGCACCCGCCTTCCCCGACGCCGAGTCCGTCGAGACGCTGCGCAACGCCGCCGGCGGGTTCGACATCGAGGTCTCGCTCGTGCACCCGGACGGGGTCAGCGAGCTCTACCTCGGTCAGGTCAAGGGGCCTCGGATCGACCTCGCGACCGACGCGGTGATGCGCACCGCCGCGGCGAAGGACTACGCCGCCGCCACGCGCCTCTACGGCCTGGTCGACGACCACCTGCTCTGGGCGTGGGACATCGCCGCGCTCGGCCAGGGCCTGCGGACCCACTCCTCCGGACGGCTCGCCCGTGTCGACTGACGCGCCCTCCCCGCTCCTGGCCGCCCCGGGCGCCGTCGCGACGACGAGCGCCGCCGAGCCCGGCGTCGCCGCCCACTACGGCGAGCCCTTCCGCGAGCAGCGCGCTCTCGCCGCGGGCACCGCGCTCGTCGACCTCTCCGGCCGCGGCGTCGTGACCGTCACGGGGCCGGACCGCCTCACCTGGATCGACTCGCTCACCAGCCAGGCCGTCTCGCGCCTCGCTCCCGGCGCGTCCGCCGAGACGCTCCTGCTCGACCCGACCGGCCGGATCGAGCACGTCATCCGCCTCGTCGACGACGGCGAGACCGCCTGGCTCCTGCTCGACCGCGACGAGACGGCCGGCCTGGCCGCCTGGCTCGACCGGATGCGCTTCATGCTCCGCGTCGAGGTCGCCGACCGCACCGACGACTTCGCGACCCTCGCCGCCCTCGGCGACGGGCCGGCCCTGACGCTCGCCCTGTCCCTGGCCGAGGAGCCCGTCGTCTGGAGCGACCCGTGGTCGCAGGTCCAGCCGGGCGGCTGGCAGTACGCGCTGACCACAGAGCACCCCGGGGGCTCCTGGGAGCTCCGCGAGGTCCTGGTCCCGCGAGCGGCACTCGAGGCCCTCGCGGAGACGGCCGTCGGGAGGGGAGTGGCCCTCGCCGGGGTCGACGCCCTCGAGGCGCTCCGCATCGCCGCCTGGCGCCCGCGCCACGCGACCGAGGTCGACGAGCGGTCCATCCCGCACGAGCTCGACCTCCTCCGCTCGAGCGTGCACCTCGCCAAGGGCTGCTACCGGGGCCAGGAGACGGTGGCGAAGGTGCACAATCTCGGCCACCCGCCGCGGCGCCTGGTCCTGCTGCAGCTCGACGGCTCCGACTCGGTCCTCCCCGCCCACGGCGACGTCGTCACGGCGCTCAAGGGCGGTGAGCCGGTCGAGGTCGGCACGGTCACCTCGAGCGCCTGGCACTACGAGGACGGACCGGTCGCTCTCGCGGTCGTCAAGCGGAGCGTCCCGGTGGACCTCGAGCTGACCGTGCTGGCCGGCGACTCGCGCGTGGCCGCGGCCCAGGAGGTCGTGGTCCCGCCCGGAGCCGGAGCGGAGGCGGGAGTGCCCCGCCTGCCCCGCCTCGGGGCGACGACCAGGTAGGCCACGCCGTGGTGGCCGCACGTCCCGCCGAGCGGGGCCGGGCGGCCGAGCGGCTGCGCGGTCTCGTCCGGACCCCCGAGCTGAGTCCCGCGCGCGCCCTCGCCCGCGCGGGGGCGTCGCTCCCCGCAGTGCTGCAGATCGTGCTCGCGGCGACCCTCGCCTACTCCGTCGCGCACTTCCTCCTCGGGCACCCCGCGCCGGTGCTGGCGCTGACGGCCACGATCTCGAGCCTCGGCATCGCGCGCGACACCCGCCCCAAGCAGGTGGCCGAGACAGCGACGGGGATGCTCATCGGCATCACGGCCAGCGAGGTCCTGCTCCTGCTGTGGGGGAGCAGCGTCTGGCAGCTCGCCGTCGTCCTCGCGATCGTCTTCACGCTCGGCCGGGCCCTCTCGCCCTCGCCGGGGTTCGCCGTGGCCGCCGGGACCCAGGCGATGCTGGTGATGGTCCTCCCTGCGCCGGACGGAGGCGTCTTCACCCGGAGCGTCGACGGCCTGATCGGCGGGCTCGCGGCGCTGCTCTGCACGGCGATCGTGCCCCGCCCGCCGCTGCGCACAGCGCGGGCCGAGGCGCACCGGCTCCTCACCGCGCTCAGCCGGACCGTGGAGGAGCTGGCCGAGGCGCTCCGCCGGGGCGACTCCTCGGCGTCCACCGCAGCCCTCGAGCGGATCCGCGGGACGCAGCCGGTCATCGACGGCTGGACCGCGGCGCTCGACTCCGCGACCGGCGTCGCCCGGATCTCGCCGTTCGTCCGTCGGCACCGCGGCGAGCTCTCCCGCCAGGCCGTGATGCTGTCCGCGCTGGACCTCGCGACCCGGAATCTGCGCATCGTCGCGCGCCGCACCGACTTCCTCGTCGGGGACGGCGCCCCGCGGCCGGCGCTCGCCGGAGCGGTCGCCGCCCTCGGCCCGGGCATCGCGCTGCTCGGCCGCGCGGTCGCCGATCCGTCGGTGCTCGCCCTGGCGCGTCAGGACCTCGTGCTGCTCGCGACCACGCTCGACCCCCAGCGGCTGATCCCGGAGGCGCGCCTCGCCGAGAAGACGGTGCTCGTCCTGCTCCGCCCGCTCGTCGTCGACCTGCTCACGGCGACCGGCGCCGCTCCCGCCGAGGCTCGGGCCGCCCTGCCCCCGCTCGCCTAGGGCTCAGGAGGTCCGGTGCTCAGGCCCGGCGCTCAGGCCCGGCGCTCAGGAGGAGGGGGCGACCGCCTCCCACGCGACCGTCACCTCGCCCAGGCGCCAGCGCCGCGGCCCGCCGAGGACCGGCCACTCCGGCCGGAGGTCCCGGACCGCCGCGATCCAGCGCTGACCCGGACTGTAGACGGCGAGAGGGGCGTTCAGCGTCCACGCCCGCTCGAGGGCGGCGAGGAAGGCGTGCACGCCCTCGCCGGGCACGTTGCGGTGGATGAGGGCCTTCGGCAGGCGCTCGGCCGCCGTCATCGGCGAGGGGATCGCCGCGAGCCGGAGCGAGAGGGTCAGCGAGCGCGGGCCCTCCCGGCCGACCTCGATCCAGGTGCAGATGCGGCCGATCTCGTCGCAGGTGCCCTCGACCAGGACGCCGTCGGGCTGCAGGCGGTCCGTCATCGTCGCCCAGGCTCCCTGCACCGCGTCCTCGTCGTACTGGCGGAGCACGTTGAAGGCGCGGATGACGCCCGCCCGCCGCCCCGCGGGCAGGGGAACCTCGAAGCCGCCGCGCTCGAAGCGCACGCGCGCGTCCGCGGGGAACGGCGTGCCGCCCTCCCTCACCCGGGCGAGCTGGCGCCGAGCGGTGTCGACCCGTGCGGGCTCGATCTCGAGGCCGAGCACCTCGACGTCGGGCGCGGCCCGGACGAGCCGGCGGTGCAGCTCGAGCGTGGTGACCGCGCTCGCCCCGAAGCCGAGATCGACGACGAGCGGGGAGTCGGTGCTGCACAGGACGGGCAGCTCGGCGAGCCGGCGGTCGACCCGGCGGAGGCGGTTCGTGCCCGTCGTTCCGCGGGTGACGGCTCCGATGGGCATGCTCTCCAGCGTATCCGCGGGCGAGGGGGCCGCCTCTAAGCTGGACGCATGTCCGAGACCTACACCCTCATCCTCGTGCGCCACGGCAACAGCGAGTGGAACCAGAAGAACCTGTTCACCGGCTGGGTCGACGTGCGCCTGACCGAGCAGGGAGTCGCGGAGGCCACTCGGGCCGGCGAGCTGCTGACCGAGGCGGGCCTGCACCCCGACATCGTCTACACGTCGCGCCAGACCCGGGCGATCCAGACCGCCAACATCGCCCTCGAGGTCGCCGACCGCCTGTGGATCGACGTCAAGCGCTCCTGGCGCCTCAACGAGCGCCACTACGGCGCCCTGCAGGGCAAGGACAAGGCGCAGACCCTCGCCGAGTACGGCCCCGAGCAGTTCCAGACCTGGCGCCGCTCCTTCGACGTGCCGCCGCCCCCGCTCGACGACGACGACCAGTACTCGCAGGCGCACGACGAGCGCTACGCCGACCTCGGCGACGCCCTGCCCCGCACCGAGTCGCTGAAGCTCGTGATCGAGCGGATGCTCCCGTACTGGGAGTCCGACATCAAGCCGGACCTCGCCTCGGGCAAGACCGTCATGATCACCGCGCACGGCAACTCCCTCCGCGCGCTGGTGAAGACGCTCGACGGCATCTCGGACTCGGACATCGCGGAGCTCAACATCCCGACCGGGATCCCGCTCGTCTACGAGCTGAACGAGGACTTCGAGCCCATCGGGGAGGCGCGCTACCTCGACCCGGAGGCCGCGGCCGCCGGTGCCGCCGCCGTCGCCGCCCAGGGCGCCAAGAAGTAGCACCGCCCCGCACACGCGAACGGCCCGCCCGAGTCCTCGACTCCGGCGGGCCGTTCCCGTCCGCAGCTCCGACGGGGACGGCACGGACACGTCCGGCCCGCAGGAGACGATCGTTCCTGCGGGCCGGACGGTGAGACGGGCCGGAGCCCGAGGTGTCGACTAGGAGTAGTCGCCCGAGATCAGGTACTGGACCTTCTTGGCGATCGACACGGCGTGGTCGGCGAAGCGCTCGTGGTAGCGGCTGGCGAGGGTCGCGTCGACGGTGTCGGCGGCCTGGCCCTTCCACGCCTCGCTGAGCACCTTGTCGAAGACGCTGACGTGCAGCTCGTCGATCTTGTCGTCCTCGTCGCGGATCTCCTCGGCGATGCGCGGGTCCTGCGAGCGGAGCAGGTCGGTAAGCTTGTGCGCGACGACCACGTCGAGGCGGCCCATCTCGACGAACGTCGGACGCAGGCTCTTGGGGACCACCTTGTCGGGGAAGCGGTAGCGCGAGAGCTGAGCGATGTGCTCGGCGATGTCGCCCATCCGCTCGAGCGACGCGCTGATGCGCAGCGCCGAGACGACGATCCGCAGGTCGCGGGCGACCGGGTTCTGGCGGGCGAGGATGTCGATCGCGAGCTCGTCGAGGCTGATGGCCAGCTCGTCGATGCGCGCGTCGCTCGCGATGACCTCCTCCGCGAGGGTGACGTCGGAGTGGTTGAACGCCTGGGTCGCCTTCTCGATGGCGATCTCGACGAGTCCGGAGATCTCGACGAGTCGTTCCTGGACCTCGGCCAGCTCCTGCTGGAAAACTTCGCGCATCTGTGTTCGACCCTCTCTACGGCGCGCGCGGACGACGGCGCCGGATCTGCGGCGAGCACCTCGCACGCCGCTGCGACTGCACTCCGTGGGCGCAGGCGCAGTCATGATGACCACGGCAGGTTAACGGACGGTGCCGGGCGTTTGAACAGTACTCGACCCCCGGAGGATCGACGGGCGTCCGGTAGGGGGACGCCCGGTGGATGGTTAGCCTGGGTCCGTGGATTCGGGCTTGATCGTGGTTCTGTCGCTCGTTCTCGGTGTCGCGATCGGGATCCTTCTGACGACCGTGCTCACGCTCGCCGCCCGCCAGGGCCGCATCGCGCAGGACGTGATCTCGGTCGGGCTCCCCGAGGGGATCGAGGCGATCATCGACGCCGTCGGCTCGCCCGCCTTCGTGACCGACCCGTCGCACAACGTGCTGAAGGCGTCCACCCGCGCCGTCGCGCTCGGCCTGGTCTCGCAGGACACGCTGCTCCACCCCGACCTCGCCGCCATCGTCGACCGCGTCCGCCGCTTCGGCGACGACATCGTCCAGGACCTCGAGCTCGCGACCAGCCCGCTCTCCGACGCCGCCGTGACGCTCGTCGTCCACGCGACCCGCCTCGGCTCCCGCTACGTCCTCGTCATCGCCGAGGACCACACCGAGGCGCGCCGGCTCGAGGCCGTCCGCCGGGACTTCGTCGCCAACATCTCCCACGAGCTGAAGACCCCGATCGGCGCCGTCGGCCTGCTCGCCGAGGCCCTCGACTCCGCCGCCGACGACCCCCAGCAGGTGCGCCGCTTCGCGCACCGGCTGACCCAGGAGTCGCACCGCCTCGCGAAGATCACCCGCGAAATCATCGAGCTCTCCCGGCTCCAGGCCGCCGACGTCGCCGGCTCCGCCGAGATCATCCGCGTCGACGACGTCGTCACGGCGGCGCTCGAGACCACCCACGTCATGGCGGAGTCGCACGACGTCACCCTGGTCAAGGGCGGGATGAAGAAGGCCTACGTCGTGGGGCAGGAGAAGATGCTCGTCTCGGCGCTGCACAACCTCCTCGCCAACGCCATCCAGTACTCGCCCGCAGGCTCCCGCGTGGGCATCGGCGTCCGCTCCACCGGCGGAGTCGTCGAGATCGCCGTCACCGACCAGGGCATCGGCATCCCGGAGGAGGACCTCGACCGGGTGTTCGAGCGCTTCTACCGCGTCGACCAGGCCCGCTCCCGCCACACCGGCGGCACCGGCCTCGGCCTCAGCATCGTCAAGCACGCCGTGCAGAACCACGGCGGCGACGTCCGCGTCTGGTCCAAGCCCGGCCGCGGCTCCACCTTCACCATCCGGCTCCCCGAAGCCGACCCCGCCCGGACGCCCTTCGCGGCGACCGCCCCGATAGGAGAACACGCGTGACCAGCATCCTGCTCGTCGAGGACGAGAGCGCCCTCAGCGAGCCCCTCAGCTACCTGCTCGAACGCGAGGGCTACGACGTCACCGTCGCCGAGGACGGCAACCGCGCCGTCGCCGCCTTCGACGAGGGCGACTACGACCTGATCCTCCTCGACCTCATGCTGCCCGGCATGCCCGGCACCGAGGTCTGCCGCGAGATCCGCACCCGCTCCTCCGTCCCGATCATCATGGTCACCGCCAAGGACTCCGAAGTGGACATCGTCGTCGGCCTGGAGCTCGGCGCCGACGACTACGTCACCAAGCCCTACTCCACCCGCGAACTTCTCGCCCGCATCCGCGCCGTCCTCCGACGACGCACCGAGGAGCCCGGCGAGGAGCGGATCGTCGTCGCCGGCCCCGTCCGCATGGACATCGAACGCCACACGGTCGAGGTCGACGGCGTCGAGACCCCGATGCCCCTCAAGGAGTTCGAGCTCCTCGAGATGCTCCTCCGCAACGCGGGCCGCGTCCTCACCCGCGGCCAGCTCATCGACCGCGTCTGGGGCAGCGACTACTTCGGCGACACGAAGACCCTCGACGTCCACGTCAAGCGCATCCGCTCCAAGATCGAGAAGACGCCGAAGGAGCCGGTGCTCCTGGTTACTGTCCGCGGCCTCGGCTACCGCTTCGACGCTTGATCGCGGGCCCTGGCGGGGCGATCTGCGGCGTTGTCGTCGGTTGCGATACCGCTGGTATCGCGCCCTCCTCCGCCTTGCAGCTCACCCCGCCAGGTCCCGCGATCAACCCTGTGCTGGAGGGGTGAGGTGCGGGGCCGTCGCTGCGCGACGAGCCGTCGAGGGTGGGGCCGTCGCTGCGCGACGAGCCGTTGAGGGTGGGGGCGTCGCTGCGCGACGAGCCGGGCGGGGGCGTCGCTCAGGGCGTGGTGCTCGAGTGGTCGGCGGAGTCGGTGTATCGAGACGCGCGCCGCCGGACGTCGCGCGAATGGTGGTCGAGTGGCCGGCGGAGCGGGTGCGTCGAGAACTGCGGGGACGACGAAGGGCCGCCCACCGGGGTGGACGGCCCTCGAGGGCGGAGGGGGCTACTCCGCGGTGGGAGCGTCGACGCCGGGCTCGGCGGTCGGAGTGGGGAGCGCGGTCCGGGCGGGGTCGGCCGTCGGGGTGACGGTCGGCGTCGCGGAGGGCGCGGGGGTCAGCGTCGAGTAGGCCTCGAGGGCGTTCGTCAGGACGGGGACGAGGAGCTCCTTGCCCTGCTCGGAGCCGTACTGGAAGTAGACGGGGAGCAGGCCGCCGGGAATGGTGTCGATGTCGTCCATCTGGACGGCCTCGGTGCTGTCGGGGCGGACCTCGGTGCGGCCGGGGACGGCGTCGACGGTGTCGCTGGTGCGGCCCGCGGAGCCCTCGTACTGCACCTCGACGCTCAGCGCCTCATCGGTGGAGTTCACGAGCGTCACGATCAGGGTGCCGGCCTCGCCGTCGTCCGAGACGATCATCGCGTTGCGGATGGCGAGATCGCCGATCGTCGCGCCGACTCCGTCGCTCGGGTCGTAGATCTTGCGCGTCGCCTGCGGGGCGACGAGGTTGCAGCCGGCGGTAGCGAGGGCGACGCCGACCGCGAGAACGACGGATGCAGCGATACGCGCCTTCACAGGAACCTCCAGATCGTCGGCCCCGCTCGCCCCGGACAGGGCGACTTCACTGTGCACGAGCCGACACCAGGCTAGCGTAGCGAGCACCGCGGCTCCGCCCGTCCGGACTCCCGTCCCGCTCGGCGCGCATGGTAATCTGTCCGCCGCTGAAAGGACGTCGCATGCAGTTCGAGGTCGGAGAGACGGTCGTCTACCCCCATCACGGAGCCGCCACGATCGCCGAGGTGAAGACCCGGACGATCAAGGGCCAGGAGAAGACGTACCTGAAGCTCCGCGTCGCGCAGGGCGACCTCGTCATCGAGGTGCCGGCCGACAACGTCGACCTGGTCGGCGTCCGCGACGTCATCGGCCGCGAGGGCGTCGAGCGCGTGTTCGAGGTTCTGCGCGCCGAGGTCGTCGAGGAGCCGACCAACTGGTCGCGCCGCTACAAGGCCAACCTCGAGAAGCTCGGGTCCGGCGACGTCGTCAAGGTCTCCGAGGTCGTCCGCGACCTCACCCGCCGCGACCGCGACCGCGGCCTCTCAGCGGGGGAGAAGAGCATGCTCGCCAAGGCCCGCCAGATCCTCGTCTCCGAGCTCGCCCTGGCCGAGAAGACCGACGAGGACGCCGCCTCCGTGCTCCTCGACGAGGTCCTCGCATCCTGAACGGTCCGGCCGGCGTGCCGACCGCGGCCGTCGTCGTCGTCGCCGCCGGCAGCGGCACGAGGCTCGGCCGCGAGCGCCCCAAGGCCTACGTCGACTGCGCGGGGCGGACGATCCTCGAGCGCAGCCTGCGCACGGTGCTGCTGCTCGCGGAGCCGGTCCAGATCGTCGTCGTGGCTCCCGCCGCCCTCCTCGAGGAGACGGCCGCTCTCGCGCACGCCGCCGGCGCCCCGGACGGCTCCGTCAGCGTCGTCGCCGGAGGCGCCAGCCGCCAGGAGTCGGTCGCTCGGGGGCTCCGGGCGCTCGGCCCGGCTGTGGAGACGGTGCTCGTGCACGACGCCGCCCGCGCCCTCACG
The DNA here is from genome assembly GCF_002932815.1 of Rathayibacter sp. AY1B4. Taxonomy (NCBI): domain Bacteria; kingdom Bacillati; phylum Actinomycetota; class Actinomycetes; order Micrococcales; family Microbacteriaceae; genus Rathayibacter; species Rathayibacter sp. AY1B4. Next base: position 34,752 of record NZ_PSWN01000006.1, read on the forward strand.
CCCGTCGACCAGTTCGAGCGGGTGATCGCGGCGGTCCGGGAGACGCGCGGTGGAGTGATCCCGGGTCTGCCGGTCACCGACACGATCAAGCGCATCCGCGCCGACGGCGGGATCCTCGGCACGGTGGACCGCTCCGAGCTCGCCGCGGTGCAGACGCCGCAGGGCTTCCCGCGCGCGCTCCTCGACGAGGCCTACGCCTCGGCGGAGGAGGACTTCACCGACGACGCGGCGCTGCTCGCCTCGCGCGGCGGCCCCTCGATCGTCGTCGCCGGCGATCCGCTCGCCTTCAAGATCACCACCCCCTGGGACCTGGCCCGCGCCGAGCAGGTGCTCGCACCGCCGCCCGTCGTCGTCGTGCCGCGCGTCGGCATCGGCACGGACGTGCACGCCTTCGACGACGCGTCGCCGCTCTGGCTCGCCGGGCTGCACTGGCCGGGGGAGCGGGGCCTGTCCGGGCACAGCGACGGCGATCCGGTCGCCCACGCGATCTGCGACGCGCTCCTGGCGGCGGCGGGTCTCGGCGACATCGGCTCCCGCTTCGGCACGGCCGACCCGCGCTTCGCGGACGCCCACGGCGAGGTCTTCCTCCGCGCGACCCGCGAGCTGGTGGAGGCCGCCGGCTTCGCCATCGGCAACGTCTCGGTGCAGCTCATCGGCAACCGCCCGAAGTTCTCGCCGCGGCGCGAGGAGGCGCAGAGGCTGCTCTCGGACCTGCTCGGCGCACCGGTCAGCGTCGCCGCCACCACCTCGGACGCGCTGGGCTTCACCGGCCGGGGCGAAGGGGTCGCCGCGACCGCGACGGCACTCGTCCTCCCCACCCCCGCTGTCGCCCGGTAGTCCCCGGGCGGAGCCGCCGACCCGGCCGGGAGCGGTCCGCCCGGTAAACTCGCCCGCGTGACTCTGCGACTGCATGACTCGAAGGCCCAGGCCCTCGTCGATTTCGTCCCCCTCCGCGAGAACGAGGTCGGGATGTACGTCTGCGGACCCACCGTTCAGTCCTCCCCCCACATCGGGCACCTGCGCTCCGCCCTCGCCTACGACCAGCTGCGCCGCTGGCTGGCGTACCGCGGCTTCCAGGTCACCCTGGTGCGCAACGTCACCGACATCGACGACAAGATCCTCGCCATCGCCGAGGACGCGCGGCGTCGGGTGCCCGAGGGCGCGCCGGTCGAGCAGTGGTGGGCGCTCGCCTACCGCGTCGAGCTCGAGTTCACCGCCGCGTACACGGCCCTCGGCATCCTCCCGCCGACCTACGAGCCGCGCGCGACCGCGAGCATCGCCGAGATGATCACCCTCATCCGGACCCTGATCGAGCGCGGTCACGCCTACCCGGCGCCCGACGACTCCGGCGACGTCTACTTCGACACGCGGTCCTGGCCGGACTACGGCTCGCTCACCCACCAGCGCCTCGAGAGCATGGAGGCGGCGACCGACGCCGACCCGCGCGGCAAGCGCGACCCGCACGACTTCGCTCTCTGGAAGGGCGCCAAGCCGGAGGAGCCGGAGTCGGCCGCCTGGGCCTCGCCGTGGGGCGCCGGGCGCCCCGGCTGGCACATCGAGTGCTCCGCGATGTCGACGAAGTACCTCGGCACCCAGTTCGACATCCACGGCGGCGGGCTCGACCTGCGCTTCCCCCACCACGAGAACGAGCTCGCCCAGTCCAGCGCCGCCGGCCACGCCTTCGCCAGCTACTGGCTGCACAACGGCCTCGTGTCCGTCATCGGCCAGAAGATGAGCAAGTCGCTCGGCAACTCGGTGTTCGCCTCCGAGCTGCTCGAGGCGGCCCGCCCGCTCGTCGTCCGCTACTACCTCGGCTCGGCCCACTACCGCTCCACCCTCGAGTTCCACGACGGGGCCCTCGAGGAGGCCGAAGCGGCGCTGGAGCGGATCGAGGGCTTCCTCGAGCGCTCCCGCCGCCGCCTCGACGGCACGCGGTTCGCCGCGCTCGGCGAGCCGGTGGTCCCGGAGGAGTTCGCCGAGGCGATGGACGACGACCTGTCCGTCCCGCAGGCCATCGGCGTCCTGCACGAGACCGTGCGCGCCGGCAACGCCGCCCTCGACGCCGAGGACCTCGGCTCCGTCTCGGCCCTGCGCACCCAGGTGCTCGCGATGGCGGCCGTGCTCGGCATCGACCCGGAGGCGCCCGAGTGGGCGCGCTCCGACGACGAACCCTCGTACCGCGCGCTCAGCGTGCTGGTCGACCGCCTGGTCGCCGAACGCCAGACCGCGCGCGAGCAGCGCGACTGGGCGAGCGCCGACCGCATCCGAACCGATCTCGCCGCGGCGGGAATCACGATCGAAGACACCCAGACGGGTGCGCATTGGAGTCTCGATGGCGAATAAGCCCGGCCGCCCCGGAGCGGTCCGAAAGAAGAGCAAGGGCAAGGCCGTCGGTTCCGGCGGTCAGGGCCGTCAGGCCCTCGAGGGCAAGAAGCCCACGCCCAAGGCCGAGGACCGGCCCTACCACCCCGCAGGCAAGGCGAAGCTCGCGCGCGAGCGCTTCGTCGCCGCAGGCGGCAAGGGCCGTCCCGGCGGAGCCCTCTCCGCGGCCGCCCGCGGACAGGGGCGCCCCGCTCCGTCGCGCAAGCCCAAGAGCGGCGACGACTTCGAGATGGTGACGGGCCGGAACTCGGTCCTCGAGGCGCTGCGCGCCAGCATCCCGGCCACCACCCTCTACCTCGCGACCCGCATCGAGATGGACGACCGGGTCAAGGAGGCGCTCAAGATCGCCACCGCCCGCGGCCTTCCCGTGCTCGAGGTCATGCGCCCGGAGCTCGACCGCCTCGCCGGCCCCGACTCCGTGCACCAGGGCCTCGTGCTGAAGGTGCCGCCCTACGAGTACGCCCACCCGAGCGACCTGCTCGAGCGCAGCGTCTCCCGCGGAGCGGTCCCCCTCCTCGTCGCCCTCGACGGCATCACCGACCCGCGCAACCTCGGAGCGATCATCCGCTCCGTCGCCGCGTTCGGCGGCCAGGGCGTCATCGTCCCGCAGCGCCGCTCCGTGGGCCTCAACTCCGCCGCCTGGAAGACCTCCGCCGGAGCCGCCGCACGCATCCCCGTCGCGATGGCGTCCAACCTCACCGCCATGATCAAGGACTTCAAGCGCGCCGGCGTCTTCGTCATCGGACTCGACGGCGACGGCGACGTGATGCTGCCCGGCCTCGAACTCGCCGACCGGCCGCTCCTCGTCGTCGTCGGCAGCGAGGGCAAGGGCCTCTCCCGCCTCGTCACCGAGCAGTGCGACGCCGTCGTCTCCATCCCGATCAGCTCCGCCACCGAATCCCTCAACGCCGGGATCGCGGCGTCGGTCGCGCTCTACGAGATCTCCAAACTCCGCTCCGCCTCCGAGTAGCGCGGGCGCCGGCACGGCGATCTGCGGCGTTGTCGTCGGGCGCGATACCGCCGGTATCGCTTCCTCCTCCGCCTTGCAGCTCACCGCGCCGGCACCCGCGCTCCAGGTCTGGATGTCAGGGGCGCCGCCTTCGGCGAGCGGACAGGGGCGCCGCCTGCGGCGAGCGGACCGAGTGCGCCGCCTGCGGCGAGCGAGCCGGGGGGGTGCGAAGAGGGCCCGTGCTGACAGCACGGGCCCTCTTGCGGTGGTGGGGTCAGACGTTCTTCGTCCAGTCGACGTCGGCGTCCTCGTCGGTGAGCTCGGCGTCGCCGGACTCGTCGAGGACGAGGTTCGGGAGGGTCAGCGCCTCGGTGGGAGGAGCGATGACCGTCGCCTCGTCGCGGCGGTGACGCAGGATGTCGTTCACGTAGGCGGTGACCGCCTCCGCCAGGGGGACGTCGCGCGCCTGCTGCTGCGACATGAACCAGCGGTGCTCGAGCAGCTGGTGGAACATCTCGGCCGGCTCCAGGCGGCCCTTGAGATCACGGGGGATCGAGCGGATGACCGGCTCGAACACCTGCGCCAGCCACTCGTGCGCCACCATCTCCTCGTCCAGGCCCTGCTTGTCGTAGGTCGCCGTGTACGAGTCGAGGTCGTTGAGCAGGCGCCGCGCCTGGTTCTCCTGCGCGTCGAGCCCGGTGAGACGGAGCAGCCGCCGCTGGTGGTGGCCGGCGTCGACCACCTTCGGCTGGATCCGCACCGTGGACCCGGCCTCGTCGGTCTTGATCGCGAGCTCCTCGATGTCGAAGCCCAGCTCGTTCAGCCGGTTCACGCGGTCGTTGATCCGCCAGCGCTCCGAGGTCGCGAACGACTCGGCACCGGTCAGCTCCTTCCAGAGGCTGCGGTACGCCGCGACGATGCCGTCGGAGACCGTGATCGGATCGAGGTCGTCGTCGACGCGACCGCCGGCCTCGAGGTCGAGCAGCTCGCCGGCGATGTTGACGCGGGCGATCTCCAGATCGTTCTCGCGCTGGCCGTTCGAGAGGCCGCCCGAGTAGAGCTGCCCGGTCTCCGCATCGACCAGGTAGGCGGCGAAGGCGCCGGCATCGCGCCGGAAGAGAGTGTTCGAGAGCGAGACGTCGCCCCAGAAGAAGCCGATCACGTGCAGGCGGACCAGGAGGAGCGCCAGCGCGTCGACCAGGCGGGTCGCCGTGTCCGGCCGCAGCGTCTGCGAGAAGAGCGCCCGGTAGGGGAGCGAGAACTTGAGGTGACGGGTGACCAGCACGGCGGGCAGGGCCTCGCCCTCGTCGTCGGTGCGGTTCGTGATCACCGCGCCCGGAACCACGCACGGCACGTCGAGGCGCTGCAGCGTCTTCAGCATCTCGTACTCGCGCCGCGACATCTCGGCGGTCGTCTCCTTGACGGCGACGACGTGTCCGGAGAGGTGGGCGAAGCGGACCGTGTGCCGCGAGATGCCCTTCGGCAGGGCGGCGATGTACTCGTCGGGCCAGTCGTCGAGCCGCAGGTTCCACGGCAGGTCGAGCAGGGCCGGGTCGACGGTGGCCGAGGTGATGTTCAGGGAGCCGGACATGGTGCGCCGTTCGTGTCGCGTGTCGGACGGTGGGGGAGCCGCAGACGACGCTGCCGCCGCCCTGGAGGGGACGGCGGCAGCGTGCGGTGCAGGAGGAGGCTCAGGAGAGGCGCTCGCCCGACTCCGCGTCGAAGATGTGCACGCGGTGGTTCGCGGTCACGTACACGCGGTCGCCCGCGGTCGGGTGCACGCGGCCGTCGACGCGCGCGACGATGTCGGTGCGGCGGCCCTCGACCTCGGTGTGGCCGTAGAGGTAGCCGTCCGAGCCGAGCTCCTCGATGAGGTCGACCTCGATCGGCAGTCCGCCGGGCTGGGTCGAGACGGTGACGTCCTCGGGGCGCACGCCGAGCGTGACGACCTTCTGGCTCGTCTTCGCGAGCGCCTCGCGGGCGATCGGGAGGACGGTGTCGCCGAACTTGACGCCGCCGTCGGTGACGTCCGCGTGGAACAGGTTCATCGCGGGCGAGCCGATGAAGCCGGCCACGAAGACGTTGTTCGGGTTCTCGTACAGGTCGCGGGGCGAGCCGACCTGCTGGAGGAGGCCGTCCTTGAGGACCGCGATGCGGTCGCCCATGGTGAGCGCCTCGGTCTGGTCGTGGGTGACGTAGACCGTGGTGATGCCCAGGCGGCGCTGCAGCGTGCCGATCTGGGTGCGGGTGGACACGCGGAGCTTGGCGTCGAGGTTCGACAGCGGCTCGTCCATGAGGAAGACCTGGGGCTTGCGGACGATGGCGCGGCCCATCGCGACGCGCTGGCGCTGGCCACCGGAGAGCGCCTTCGGCTTGCGGTTCAGGTAGGGCTCGAGGTCGAGCATCTTCGCGGCCTCGAGGACCCGCGCGGCGCGCTCGTCCTTGTTGACGCCGGCGATCTTGAGCGCGAAGCCCATGTTCTCGGCGACCGACATGTGCGGGTACAGCGCGTAGTTCTGGAAGACCATCGCGATGTCGCGGTCCTTCGGCGGAACGTCCGTGACGTTGCGGTCGCCGATGAGGATGCGGCCCTCGTTGACCTCTTCGAGGCCGGCGAGCATGCGCAGGGAGGTGGACTTGCCGCAGCCGGAGGGGCCGACGAGGACGAGGAACTCGCCGTCGCCCACCTCGAGGTTGAGCTTGTCGACGGAGGCGCGAGTGGCCCCGGGGTAGACGCGGGACGCGTGGTCGAAAGTTACGGACGCCATTGTTCTTGCTCCTTCACCGGCAGGTACGTGCCGGACGATCCGAGTGAATGGAAGTGATGGTCATCATCGCGTGGGCGACTCCGACCAACCGTCACAGTATGCCACGGGGCCGACAGTCGTCGGTCGGGCACCGCGTATCCGCCGTTTGGAGGTTTCCCAGGGCTCGCGCGTAGGATACCGGCGAGTCGCGCCCGGCGACCCCTTCTTCCCCCTCTCTCATTCGGAGCGTTCTTGTCATGACCACCGGCGGAGCCAACGACCGTCTCTCGAAGAACCAGCGACGAGAGGCCGCCCGAGAGAAGGCGCGCCGCCTGCGCGAGCAGCAGAAGCGCCGCGACCGCGTGAGCCGCTTCGCCCTGCAGGGCGGGCTCGCCGCCGTCGTGATCGCGGTCGTCGTGATCGTGGTCTTCGCCGTCACCTCGAGCATCCGCCCCGCGGGCCCGGGCCCGGCGAACATGGCGAGCGACGGTGTCGTCATCGGCGAGAACATGGTCGCGCAGACGAGCGGCGCCGTCGCCGCCGACGGGACGCCCACCCCCAGCGCGCTCGACACCTCGGCCGGCACGGTCGACATCCGGGTCTACCTCGACTACCTCTGCCCCTACTGCGGCCAGTTCGAGAAGACCAACGGCGACCAGATCAAGGAGTGGGTGACCAGCGGTGCCGCGACGGTCGAGATCCACCCGATCGCCATCCTCACGACCCGCTCCAACGGAACCAAGTACTCGGAGCGCTCGGCCAACGCCGCCGCGTGCGTCGCGGACCGCTCGCCCGACTCGTTCTTCGACTTCAACTCCCTGCTGTTCGCCAACCAGCCGGCGGAGGGGACCGACGGACTCTCGGACGACCAGTTGAAGGACTACGCCTCGCAGGCCGGCGTCGAGGACACGGCGGCCGTGAACACCTGCATCGACGACCAGAGCTTCGTGAGCTGGGTCCGCGCCGCGACCGAGCGCGCCACCTCGGGTCCGCTGCCCGGCACGGACGTGCCCGCTGTCACGGGCACCCCGACCGTCCTGGTCAACGGCGAGGCGTACTCGGGCTCGCTGACCGACCCGGACGCCTTCAGCTCCTTCGTGCTCTCGGCCGCCGCCGACTCCTACTCGTCGGCGACTCCCGCGCCCACCTCCTCCGAGACCCCGGCGCCGAGTGACACGCCCGCCTCGACCGAGACGCCCGCGTCGACCGAGACCCCCGCTCCCGGCGACTCCCCGGTCTCCACCGAGGCTCCGGCCTCCTCCGAGCCGACTCCGGCCGCCGCGGGCTGAGCCGCGGACGCGCAGGAGCCCCGCTCATGCAGAAGGCCCCGACCGCACGCAGCGGTCGGGGCCTTCTTCTCTCCTGAGCCGACGACGGGACTTGAACCCGTAACCGCCCGATTACAAGTCGGGTGCGCTACCAATTGCGCCACGTCGGCAGGTGCGCTCGCGCGCCCGGCCACCCTATCGCGGGCCCGGATCCGGCCGGATCCGGGCCCGCCGCGTCTCACGGCTCGAGGATGCTGAGGTGCCGCTCGGCGGGAGCGGGCCGCTTGGGGCCGCCGATCTTCCCGTCGGGACGGCCGACGTAGAGCCAGCCGAGCAGCTCCTCGCCCTTCTCGAGGCGATGCGCCTTCCGCACGGCCTTGTCGCGCGTGTAGGAGCCGGTGCGCCAGAAGACGCCCCAGCCCGCCTCGTCGAGCAGCAGGCTCAGGAGGTGGGCGACGCCCGAGGCGACGGCCTCCTGCTCCCAGGCCGGCACCTTCGACTTCTTGACGCTGACCACGACGGCCAGCAGCAGGGAGGCGCGGTGCGTCTTCTCGATGTACTTCCGCGGGTCCTTCTTCGCCCCCGAGGCGACCGCGAAGCTGCGGCCGACCCGGTCGCGGGCGGCGCCGCGGATCTCGATGACCCGCCACGGGCGCAGCGAGCTGTGATCGGCGAGACGCGACGCCGCCGAGACGAACGCCGCGATCTCGTCGTGCCCCGGAGCCTCCGGCGTCACCTTCGAGCGCGATCGGCGCGCGAGGACGGCCTCGAGCACGGGGGAGGAGGACACGGTCACTCGCCCTCGGCCTGGAAGTTCAGGGCGATCGAGTTCATGCAGTAGCGGTCGCCGGTGGGCGTGCCGAAGCCGTCGGGGAAGACGTGTCCCAGGTGGGATCCGCAGTTCGCGCAGCGGACCTCGGTGCGGACCACGCCGAGGGTGCTGTCCTCGATCAGCTGGACCGCGTCCGGGTTCACGGACTCGTAGAAGCTCGGCCAGCCGCAGCCGGAGTCGAACTTGGTGCCGCTCTTGAAGAGCTCAGCGTTGCAGGCGGCACAGGTGTAGAGGCCGGAGCGGTGCTCGTCGAGCAGCTCGCCGGTCCACGGGCGCTCGGTGGCCGCTTCGCGCAGGACCGCGTACTGGTCGCGGTCGAGCTCCTCGCGCCACTCGGCGTCGGACTTGTTCACGGAATACGACGACATGGGTCTCCCTCGGAATCCTCGTCAGTGTACGGGGGCGGTCGCGCCCCTCCACCTGGTCCAACCCCCGGGACGACGGCTCCATTCCGCCTCCGCGGGCTCTGGAGGAGACTCCCCGCCGGCACGCCGCGACGCGGTCACGAGCCGTTCGGAGCGCCTCCCCTGCGGTGGCGTCGCGCCTGCCTACCCTGGGGGGATGAGCAGGACGACGGACCCGAGACCGGGCACCGGTCTGTCCGAGCGCGAGCTGCGGGTGCTCGCCTTCGAGCGCGAGTGGACGGCCCGCTCCGGGGACAAGGACGACGCGATCCGCTCCCAGTTCGGACTGTCGGCCGCCCGCTACTATCAGGTGCTCAGCGCGGTGCTCGCCTCTCCGGCCGCCCTCGCGCACGACCCGATGCTCGTCACGCGGCTGCAGCGCATCCGCGACCAGCGCGCCGGCGCCCGCGCCTCGCGACGCCTCGGGCGCCTCGAGTAGACGAGCTGCTCGAGTCCACCAACGGAAGGCCGGCCGTACCCCCGATGTCGAACACGCACCCGAGAGACCGCTTCGACGAGGTCCCGGCGACGGAGGCGCGCGTCGGCGCCCACCGCCGGCCGCCGGCCCCTCACGCCCGCGCGGTCGCCCTCGCCTGGGCCGCGCTCGCCACCGGAGTCATCGTCCTGCTCGGCTTCATCGGGCTGCTGGTCATCGACGACCGGGTGCAGTTCACGGACGTGTTCACTCCGCCCACCGCGACCGCGGAGGCGACCCCGATCGCCGCCGCGACGCTCGATCCCGATCTCGCCGTCGCCGTCCTCAACGGCACCGCCACCGTCGGACTCGCCGCCAGCGCCGGCGACGCCCTGACGACGGCCGGATGGAGCGTCCCGACCGTCGCGAACGCGAACACCGAGGACATCGCCGCCACGACCGTCTACTACACCGACCCGGCGCTCGAGGGAGCAGCCCTCGGTCTCGTCGACTCGATCGGAACGGGGACCGTCCTGCTCTCGCAGGACTTCGTCGAGACGGGCTCCGTCGTCGTGGTCCTGGGGGCCGATTACGCCTCCGAGCAGGGCTGATCGGGGCCCTCTGTTACGGGCACGTTTCCTCCGTGTTGAATCCCGGGCAACTCTTCCCCGCGACGCCCTTTCCAGCCCCTCCCGGGGCCGATAGCCGGATTAGTATTCCTGACCAGGCACCAGCATATCGCTCGTGCCGCGGGCATCACAGCACTGGGGAGTACAGAGATGGCGAACGGAACCGTCAAGTGGTTCAACGCTGAGAAGGGCTACGGCTTCATCACGGTCGACGGCGGCGGACAGGACGTCTTCGTCCACTACTCCGCGATCGACATGTCGGGGTACAAGGTCCTCGAGGAGGGGCAGCAGGTCGCGTTCGAGGTCGGCACGGGGTCGAAGGGCCCCCAGGCCGAATCGGTCCGCCCGGCCTGACCGCCGAGCCTCCCGGGAGCCGTCGTCCGCCTCGTGCGGGCGGCGGCTCCTTCGTGTCGGAGCGCGTGCCGATCGCTTGCACTCGTCCACCGCGAGTGCCAGAATCGACCTTGGCACTCGCTCCGGTCGAGTGCCAGCACAGACATTTCACGACGTCCGGGAGGGACGAGAAACACACATGGCCAAGATCATTGCTTTTGACGAAGAAGCCCGCCGCGGCCTCGAGCGTGGACTCAACACTCTGGCCGACGCGGTCAAGGTGACCCTCGGCCCGCGCGGCCGCAACGTCGTCCTCGAGAAGAAGTGGGGCGCTCCCACCATCACGAACGACGGCGTCTCCATCGCCAAGGAGATCGAGCTCGACGAGCCGTACGAGAAGATCGGCGCCGAGCTCGTCAAGGAGGTCGCCAAGAAGACCGACGACGTCGCCGGCGACGGAACCACCACAGCGACCGTCCTCGCTCAGGCGCTCGTCCGCGAGGGCCTGCGCAACGTCGCGGCCGGCGCCGACCCGATCAGCCTCAAGAAGGGCATCGAGAAGGCCGTCAAGGCCGTCACCGCCGAGCTCATCGCCGGCGCGAAGGCGATCGAGACCAAGGAGGAGATCGCGGCGACCGCCTCCATCTCCGCCGCGGACCCCGAGATCGGCGCGATCATCGCCGAGGCGATCGACAAGGTCGGCAAGGAGGGCGTCGTCACCGTCGAGGAGTCGAACACCTTCGGCACCGAGCTCGAGCTCACCGAGGGCATGCGCTTCGACAAGGGCTACCTGTCGCAGTACTTCGTGACCGACCCCGACCGCCAGGAGGCGGTGTTCGAGGACCCCTACATCCTCATCGTCAACTCCAAGGTCTCGAACATCAAGGACCTGCTCCCGGTCGTCGACAAGGTGATCCAGGCGGGCAAGCAGCTGCTGATCATCGCCGAGGACGTCGACGGCGAGGCGCTGGCGACCCTGGTCGTCAACAAGATCCGCGGCATCTTCAAGTCGGTCGCCGTCAAGGCCCCCGGCTTCGGCGACCGTCGCAAGGCGCAGCTCCAGGACATCGCGATCCTCACCGGCGGCCAGGTCATCTCCGAGGAGGTCGGCCTCAAGCTCGAGAACGTCACCCTCGACCTGCTCGGCTCGGCCCGCAAGGTCGTCATCACCAAGGACGAGACCACGATCGTCGAGGGTGCCGGCGACGCCGAGGCCATCGCCGGTCGCGTCGCGCAGATCCGCGGCGAGATCGAGAACACCGACAGCGACTACGACCGCGAGAAGCTCCAGGAGCGCCTCGCGAAGCTCGCCGGCGGCGTCGCGGTCATCAAGGCCGGAGCGGCGACCGAGGTCGAGCTCAAGGAGCGCAAGCATCGCATCGAGGACGCCGTCCGCAACGCGAAGGCCGCCGTCGAGGAGGGCATCGTCGCCGGTGGTGGCGTCGCCCTCATCCAGGCCGGCAAGCTCGCCTTCGAGAAGCTCGAGCTCGTCGGAGACGAGGCGACCGGCGCGAACATCGTCAAGGTCGCCATCGACGCCCCGCTCAAGCAGATCGCCCTCAACGCGGGCATGGAGCCCGGCGTCGTCGCTGCGAAGGTCCGCGAGCTGCCCACCGGACACGGCCTCAACGCCGCGACCGGCGAGTACGTCGACCTCATCGCCGCGGGCATCATCGACCCGGTCAAGGTCACGCGCTCCGCTCTGCAGAACGCGGCGTCGATCGCCGGTCTCTTCCTCACCACGGAGGCCGTCGTCGCCGACAAGCCCGAGAAGAACCCGGTCGCCGCGGGCGGCGACCCCACCGGAGGCATGGACTTCTAGTCCGTCCCCCCACCACGCAGAAGGCGGTTCCCCTCCGGGGGGAGCCGCCTTCGGCGTTTCCGGAGGCATCTGAGCGAGCAGCAGGCGACCGAACCGGCAGGTGGTTCTGAATCCGCTCCGCGACCACAACGGCGGTCCTCCTGCGGTGGCACCGCCCTCCGCGCCGCCTCGGTCTCCTCAGCGGACACCGGCACCGGAAGCGCGTGGAAGGCGCCGGTGCGGGTCGCGACGTCCGGGTCAGGGCGGAGATGTCTTCGGCCGAACGGATGCGGACGGCGATCCCGCAGGATCCGGTGACGCGGCATCCGTCGAGCGTCGGGTCTCATCTCCAGCGGTCCGGGCGGGGTCGCCGCCCGGTGGTCCCCAAGAGGAGAGAGTGAGCCGCGCGCGGCCGTGAGCGCCGGGTGCGCCAGGTCACGGTCGCCCCGGGCGGATCGATCCGTGCCGCTCGCGGACGTCGACGGGAGAGCCCGGACCGAAGGGGCCCCCGAGGAGGGACGGACCGCGGTGCGGATCAGACCGAGGCGGGGGAGGTCTCGCCGTTCTGGCCGACCGTGAGCAGCGGCAGCGCGACGCGGAAGGTCGCGCCTCCGCCCGGCGTCTCGACGACGTCCACGCGGCCCTTGTGCGCGGCGACGATCGAGGACACGATCGCCAGTCCGAGGCCGCTGCCGCCGGTCTCGCGGGTCCGCGACGTGTCCGCGCGCCAGAAGCGCTGGAAGATCTTCTCGCGGATCTGCGGCGGGATGCCCTCGCCGTGGTCGATGACCTCCAGCAGGGCGAGGCGGCGGGAGCGGTCGACGGCGACGCCGATCTCGATCGGAGTGTCCTCGGGCGTGTAGCGGACGGCGTTGCCGATCAGGTTCGTCAGGACCTGGCGGATCTTGTTCTCCTCCGCCATCACCATCGCGGGCACGCCCGGCTCCTCGGGGGCGGTGGCGGTGCCGGCGGCGATCTCCTCGGCGTTGACCCGGCGCGGACGCCGGCGGAATCGGGCGAGCCTCGCTCCTGCCGCGGCGATCGGGCCGGTGAGCCCGGGGTTCGTCAGCTCCATGGTCTGAGTGGCGGAGGCGCCGGCCTCGTCGGGCTCGAGCGCGGGCGTCTCCACGGGGGTGTCGTCGCGGGTCTCGACGCCGAAGTCGCGGTCGGGCCAGGAGGCCATCGCGTCCATCGCGGCGTCGCGGGCGAGCGGCATCAGATCGACGGGCGCGAGTGCGAGAGGCTTCGTCTCGTCGAGGCGGGCGAGCTCGAGGAGGTCCTCGACCAGGCCGCCCATCCGGATCGCCTCCTTCTCGATGCGCTCCATCGCCTGGCCGACGGCCTCGGGCGTCTGCAGAGCGCCCATCCGGTACAGCTCGGCGTAGCCGCGGACCGAGACCAGCGGCGTGCGCAGCTCGTGGCTGGCGTCGCCGACGAAGCGGCGCATCTGGTCGATCGTGCGGGCGCGGTCGCGGAAGGCGGAGTCGATCCGCCCGAGCATCGCGTTCAGGGAGCGGTTGAGGCGTCCGACCTCGGTATTGGGCGTCGTACCGTCCAGGCGCTGGCTGAAGTCGCCGTCGGCGATGGCGGCGGCGGTCTGCTCGACCTCGCGCAGCGGGGCGAAGGTGGTGGTGACCAGCAGGCGGGTGAGGAGTGCGCCGATCACGACGATCGCGACTCCGAAGCCGAGGAAGATCGTGAGGTACGTCGTCATGATGACGTCGACGCTGCGGGTCGACACCGCGAGCAGGAGCGTCTGGTACTCGGTGCCCCTCGTGAACACCGTCGACATGACGTGGTACTCGACCTTGCCGTTGGAGCTCCAGATCTCCATCGGCTTGTCGCCGCCCTGCAGCGCCTGCTCGAGGGTGAAGGTCTGCGGGAAGGCGGGGTCGGCGGCGCCGGACGCGTTGGTGTTGTCGAGCGTGCCGTACTGGTCGTAGACGGCGCCGAAGTCGGCCTTGGACTCGTCGATCGCGGCGAGGTCGTTGACGGAGAGGTCGCTCGCCGTCCGCTGGACCTGGTCGGCCAGCTGCGCGTCGAGCTGGGCGACGAGCTGCGGCTTCAGCATCGTCATCGTCCCGATCCCGGAGACGAGGAGTCCCAGCGTGAGCAGGAGGACCGTGACCGCGGTGATCTTGGTGCGCAACGAGATGGAGTTCCACCGCTCGGCCAGACCCTGGTGCATGGCGGTGGAACTCCCTCGGGATCGGCGGGCGCCGCGCCTCCGGCGGGAGGTGGCGCCGAGGTGGCGGAGGCTAGGCCTTCGCGACCTTCAGCATGTATCCGAATCCTCGCTTGGTCTGGATGAGCGATTCCTCCGAATGCGTGTCGAGCTTACGTCGCAGGTACGAGATGTAGGACTCGACGATGCCCGCATCGCCGTTGAAGTCGTACTCCCAGACGTGGTCGAGGATCTGCGCCTTGCTGAGCACCCGGTTCGGGTTGAGCATCAGGTAGCGGAGCAGCTTGAACTCGGTGGGGCTGAGCTCCACCGGCTCGTCGCCGACGAGGACCTCGTGCGTGTCCTGGTCCATGGTCAGCTCGCCGGCCCGGATGACCGCGTCCTCCTCGGCGTGCATGGTGCGGCGGAGGATCGCCTTGATGCGCGCGACGATCTCGTCGAGGCTGAACGGCTTCGTGACGTAGTCGTCACCGCCGACGGTGAGGCCCGTGATCTTGTCCTCGGTGTCGTCCTTCGCCGTGAGGAAGAGGATGGGGGAGGTGTATCCGGCCGAGCGGAGGCGCTTGGTCACGCCGAATCCGTTCATGTCCGGGAGCATCACGTCGAGGATGATCAGGTCCGGCTCCTCCTCGAGGACCGCCGAGATCGCCTGGGCCCCGTTGCCGACCGCACGCACGGCGAAGCCGGCGAAGCGGAGGCTCGTGGTGAGCAGGTCTCTGATGTTGGGCTCGTCGTCGACGATGAGAATGCGGGGTCCGTCCATGCAGGACAGTATCTGGCCGTCGGCTGTACGGAGTCTGGGAGTCGGTTGTCCGGGCGCTCGGTGCAGGCTCGGCGGCGGGGAACGCCGGATCGGAGGCGGTGCGGCAGGAGGAGAGCGCGTCCGATCAGGGCTGCGCGCGGCGGCGCCGGACACCCACGATGAGCATCGCGATCATCATGAGGAACGCGATGGGCAGGCCCACCAGCGGCACAGCGAAGACGAACTGCCAGAACGGGCCGGCGTACTCGCGGATCCCGAGCGCGGGGGCGACCAGGATCGCGAGGAACGCGAGGACCGTCACGACGATGATCGCGATGAACATGTAGGCGAGCGTGCGCTCCGCGCGTCCGACGCCCGCCGGCTCCTGTGGCTTCACCCGTCAAGGATAGGGCGGCCCCGGTCGACTAAACTGATGGCTGCTTCATTTCCAGGAGGGGTCTGCATGCCTACCGGCAAGGTCAAGTTCTACGACGAGGAGAAGGGCTTCGGCTTCATCAGCACTGATGACGGCCAGGAGGTCTTCCTGCACGCTTCCGCGCTGCCCTCCGGGACCGCGGTCAAGGCCGGCACCCGCCTCGAGTTCGGCATCGCCGACGGCAAGCGCGGGGCGCAGGCGCTCTCGGCGCGCGTCCTCGACGCTCCGCCGAGCCTGGTGAAGCTCAACCGGAAGTCCGCGGACGACATGTCCGTGATCGTGGAGGACACGGTCAAGCTGCTCGACGGGATCGGCGCCGGGCTCAAGCGCGGCCGCTACCCCGACAAGGCGCACGGGCGCACGATCGCGGCGCTCCTGCGCCGGGTTGCGGACGAGCTGGATGCCTGACGCCGACGGCACGACCGACGAGCAGGGCCCGGTCGAGGAGACCGTCGCCGCTCCGACCCCGGAGGACGCTCGCGTGGAGCAGTCCTCGGGAGAGGGCGACTCCGGCGAGCCGGACACGGCTCCTGCCGAGGAGGACTCCTCCGCCGAGGACGCGAGCGGAGCCGACGAGGAGATCGCCGCTGACGAGGCGGCTCCTGTCGACGAGGCTCCCTCCGGCGAGGGTGAGAGCGACGCCGCCCTCCCGGTGACCGAGGCTCCTGGCGAGGACTCCGCCTCTGCGGAGGAGACTCCTCCGGCCGACGATGTCGCCGCTGAGGCGGGGGCTCCCGGCGCGGACACGGCTTCTGCTGCAGTGCCGGCTCCTGCTGAGGACGCGGCCCTTGCTGACGATGCGGTTCCTGCTGACGACGCGGGAACACCTGAGGACTCGGCTCCTGCTCAGGACATGGCTCCTGCTGACGACTCGGCTCCTGCTGAGGATGCGACTTCTGCTGAGGATGCGACTTCTGCAGAGGATTCCGGTCCCGGCATCGACGAACCTTCCGAGGCCGACGACGACTTTTCCCCGGGGGAGGCGGACGAGGCCGCCGCGGACGAGGCTCCCGAGCCCGTCTACGAGGCGGACGCCGTGCTTGCCGGGTCTCTCGATGTCGCGCGCGCCGCGCTCGCCGAGATCGCCCCCGAGGGGACGATCGGCGAGCTGGTCACGACTCTGGCGCAGGGCGAGCACGTCGTGTCGCTGCAGTTCGCGAACCTCATGCGCGGGTACCCGGGTTGGCTGTGGACGGCGACGCTGTCCCGGATCGACGAGACCGAGGACGTGAACGTCCTGGAGGTCGAGCTGCTGCCGGGTGAGGGCGCGGTCCTCGCTCCGGACTGGGTGCCGTGGTCCGTGCGTCTCGCCGACTACCAGACCGCGCAGGACGCGCTCGGCGAGGAGGTCGAGGACGCGGACGACGACGAGCTCGAGGACGCCGAGGAAGACGACCTCGACGACGAGTCGGACGACGACTCCGACGAGGACGAGGACGCGGGCGACGACTCGGATGACGACGAAGACTCGGACGACGAGGACTCGGACGAGGACGACTCCGACGACGACGACGACCCGGACGACGACTCCGACGACGAGGACTCCGACGACGTCGAGCCCGAGCCCGCCCCCGCCCCGACGACCCGTCGCCGTCGACGTCGCCGCTGATCCGGTCCGGCGCCGCCCGATGAGCATCGACTCCGACACCCGCGTCGCTTATCCCGACGGCGCCATGCGCTCCTCCGGGCGCGTGCAGCACGTGGGCCGGCTGGAGGACGGCCGCTGGGCGGTCGTCCTCGATGCGACCTCCGCTCACCCCGTCGACCCGACCTGGCCCGACCAGGGGCCCGACCGCGGCGCGCTGGTCGTGGCGGGGGAGCGGCATCCCCTCATCGACTGCCGCATCGGGGCGTGGCAGGGCGGCGAGCTGCACGTCGGCGAGCGGCTCCCGGCGCGGCTCGGCACTCCGGAGTGGAGCTTCGTCGTCGTCCACATCGTCGACGACGCCTCCTCACTCCACGTGGACGACGAGGTCGACGTCGAGGTCGACGCGGAGCACCGGCACGAGCTCTCCCGTGGGCACACCGCCTGCCACCTCGCCTCCCTCGCCCTGAACGCCGCTCTGGCCTCGTTCTGGTCGAAGCCGGCGCGCACCGACGCTCTCGGGAACCCGGACTTCGACCAGGCGGCGATCCAGACCTCGCGGATCCGCGAGTCCGGCTCCACCGACGTCTACCGCCTCGGCAAGTCCCTCCGACGCAGCGGGATGGACACCGCCCGCCTGCTGGCGGAGATCCTCGAGGTGCAGGAGCGGGTGAACGCCCTCCTCGCCGAGTGGATCGCCTCGGACGCGGAGGTGCGCATCGAGCGCGACGACGACCTCCTCAGCACGCGGCGGACCTGGCGCTGCACCCTCCCCGCGGGGGACGCCGCGATCGCGTGCGGCGGCACCCACGTCGAGCGCCTCGGCGAGTTCACCGGCCTGCGCGTCCGTCTCGAGCCCGAGGCCGACGGCACCGGACTCCGGATGGAGACCGACGCGGTCTAGCGGCGGTTGCGGCTGTAGAACAGCCCGATCGTGCCGAGGACCAGTCCGATCACGACGGTCGACAGGACGACCGGCTCGATGACGGCTCCGACGGCCGTCGCCACGAGCACGGCCACGAGCGCGACCGCCCAGACGACGCACCCGACCAGCAGAGCCGTCGCGTCGTCGCTCGCGTAGGGCGGCGGCGCGGGCCGCCGCTCCTCCTCGCGCAGCCACAGCCGCATGGCGTGCCTCAGACCGCCAGGCGCTCGAGGACGTGGTCGATGCAGCCGAGCAGCGAGCGGACGTCGTCCGGCTCGATCGCGACGAACGTCGCCACGCGCAGCTGGTTGCGGCCGAGCTTGCGGTACGGCTCCGTGTCGACGATCCCGTTCGCGCGGAGGATCTTCGCGACGAGAGCGGCATCGACGGAGGCGTCGAAGTCGACGGTCGCGACGACCTGGGAGCGGTGCTCGGGCACCTCGACGAACGGGGTGGCGAGGCTCGAGGCCTCGGCCCAGTCGTAGATCGCGGAGGAGGACTCGGCCGTGCGCGCCGACGCCCAGGCCAGGCCGCCCGAGGCGTTCATCCACTCGAGCTGCGACTCCATCAGCAGGAGGGTCGAGAGCGCCGGAGTGTTCAGCGTCTGGTTCAGGCGCGAGTTGTCGACGGCGTTCTTGAGGCTGAGGAACTCGGGGATGTAGCGGCCGCTCGCCGCGATGCGCTCGATCCGCTCGATCGCGGCGGGGGAGAAGAGGCCGAACCAGAGTCCGCCGTCGGAGGCGAAGTTCTTCTGCGGGGCGAAGTAGTAGACGTCGGCCTCGGCGATGTCGACGTCGATGCCGCCCGCCGCGCTGGTGGCGTCGATGACGGTGAGCGCGCCCTCGTCGCCGCGGACCCGGCGGACCGGGGCCATCACTCCGGTGCTCGTCTCGTTGTGGGGCCACGCGTACACGTCGATCCCCTCGACGATCTCGACCTCGCTCCGGGACCCCGCGGGGGCGGAGACGACGTGGGCCGGCTCGAGGAACGGCGCGGAGGCGGCGGCCGCGAACTTCTGGCCGAACTCGCCGAACGTGAGGTTCTCGGCGCGGCGCTCGATGAGGGAGAAGGCGGCGGCGTCCCAGAAGGCGGTCGAGCCGCCGTTGCCCAGCAGGACCTCGTAGCCGTCGGGGATGCGGAACAGCGTGGCGAGGTGCTCGCGCACGCGCCCGACGAGGTCCTTGACGGGCGCCTGGCGGTGCGAGGTCCCGAGGAGGTGCGCGCCCTGCGTCGCGAGGTGGGCGAGCTGGTCGTGCCGCACCTTGGACGGGCCGCAGCCGAACCGTCCGTCGTGGGGGAGCAGCTCGCGAGGAATGGTGAGGTCCGGCATGCGTTAATACTAGGGTTCCCGGCCCGCACCCCTCCTCCGAGCGACGGAGGCCTGCGTCGCGCCGCAGCGCCGATGCTGCGTCGTGGCGACCACTAGGGTGGAGCGCGCCGAGACGGGAAGGCTGAGATGACGGATCTGATCGACACCACCGAGATGTACCTGCGCACCATCCTCGAGCTCGAGGAGGAGAACATCATCCCGCTGCGCGCGCGCATCTCGGAGCGGCTCAGCCACTCCGGGCCGACCGTGTCGCAGACCGTCGGTCGCATGGAGCGCGACGGCCTCGTCGTGGTCTCGGGCGACCGCCACCTCGAGCTCACCTCCGACGGCCGCCGCAAGGCGATCCACGTCATGCGCAAGCACCGCCTCGCCGAGCGGCTCCTCCACGACGTCATCAAGCTCGACTGGGAGTTCGTGCACGAGGAGGCCTGCCGCTGGGAGCACGTGATGAGCGAGCAGGTCGAGCGCCGCCTCCTCGAGATGCTCGACCACCCGACCGAGTCGCCCTACGGCAACCCGATCCCGGGCCTGGACGAGCTCGGCGACACCCCCGCCTCCCGCTTCGCCGACGGCGTCATCAGCCTGCCGCGCTTCGTCGCAGGGTCGAGCGAGCCCCGCCGCGGCGTCGTCCGGCGCCTCGGCGAGCCGGCGCAGGTCGATCCGGAGCTCCTCCTCCAGCTCAAGCAGGCCGGGGTCGTCGCCGGTGCCGAGGGCGAGTTCTCGGCCCTCAACGGCTACGTGCTCGCTCGCATAGACGGCGCCGAGGCGGGCATCGAGCTGCCGAACGAGGTCGCGGCGCACATCTTCCTCGTCGTCTGACCCGCGTCTCCCTGGGAGCGGCCCGTACGGGCCCCTACCGCATCCGGTGACCGGAGGCGATCGGGAGAGCGGTCTCTTCCCGCCGAGAAGGTGACAAATCGGTAACGGTCGCTTACGCTCTGTGGAGCCCTGCGGCCGAGCCTCGGTCCCAGGGCGCGGGATCCGACGCCCCCACACCCGTCTCGGATCCTGTGCACACCGATGCTTCGTGCATGAGACGGGACAGCTGCCTGGGCTGAGGGGACGTCGGAGGATCTCCCCCTTGCCCCAGAACCCCCTCACCCCGAACGAGGACGCCGGCTCACCCGACCGGTTCCGCTCCAACCACCCCGACCGCTCCGGCGACGCGACCTTCGAGAACCGGCCCCCGGTCATCCGCGCCCGGATCCACGGGGACGCACCCGTCTCCCGTCGCGCCGTTCCCGCAGCTCCTGCCCGCCGCGCGGACATCACCGACTTCGTGCCGTCGCCGGCCGGGACCCCGCGCAAGCGCCGGGGCCGTGTCGTCGGCAAGGTCGCGATGGTCGGCTTCGCCGGCGCGCTGGTCGCGACGATGGCGCTCCCCGCCTACGCCTTCACTCCGGGCAGCCAGGACGACGGCCTGTTCGCGGCGTCGCGAGCCGACCTCCTCCGCCAGGGCTCCGCGCAGACCGTCGCCGTCGACGGCGGAGTGGTGCAGGCCGCGATCGCCCGCGACGGCTTCTCGGCCGAGGCGGCGCCCCCGCCGCCCGCACCGGAGCCCGAGCCCGTCGTGGTGGCCGAGCCCGTCGTCGACACGAGCGACGTCGCCGAGGCGCGCGCCGAGACCGCCGAGGAGTTCAACTCCTACTCCGGCGCCTCGGCCAGCGAGATCGCGGCCGCCGCCCCGACCACCAGCTACAGCCTCTCGGCGGTGTTCGACACGGCGATGCAGTACCAGGGCGTGCCCTACGTCTTCGGCGGAGCCGACCCGAGCGGCTTCGACTGCTCCGGCTTCGTGATGTACGTCTTCGCCCAGTACGGCATCTCGATGCCCCACTCGGCCGCGGGCCAGGGCGCCATGGGCACCCCCGTCTCGCTCGCCGACGCGCAGCCCGGCGACCTCGTCATCATGGACGGCCACGACGGCTTCTACGCGGGCAACGGCAACATCCTGCACGCGCCGTACGAGGGCGCGAGCGTCCGCGTGCAGCCGCTGTGGACCTCCGACTACCGGATCGTGCGCATCAACGGCTGACCCGGTCGATCCGCTCGAGAGCCCGTCCCCTCCTGGAGGGGGCGGGCTCTCGTCGTCCCGCCGTGTGAACGCCGCGTGACGAATCCGGACCGACCCCTGGTGTTCCGGGCGTGAAGGGTTAACCTGAACCCCAGTCCGCTCGCGTGGCGAGCGGATCGATTCGTCGAGGGACGGAGTGCCGGGATGGCCGAGCGGAGCGGGCGCCACAGCGTGGGGCTGCGCTCGCGCGTGCGGCCGGCCGATTCGATACGCGCGCGGGTCCTCACCGCGGCGGTGCACTCCTCCGACACGCGGATACGACTCCACGTCATCGCGCGGCACCCCGCCGCGGCCTCGCAGGGCGCCGTCATCACGACGGCGCCCTTGCTCGTGGTCACGGCGCCTCCGCGCGACGGCGTGCGACAGCACGGAGGTCACTGATGCGCACTCTGGTTCTCAACGCCGGCTACGAGCCGCTCGCGGTGGTGTCGTTCAAGCGGGCCCTGGTCCTGCTGATGACGGAGAAGGCGACCGTGATCGCCGCGGACGAGGGCAATCCGGTGCACAGCGCGCACGGCGACCACGTGCGGCCCTCGGTGATCGTGCTGACCCGCTACGTGCGCATCCCGAGCGGCCGGAGCGTGCCGGTGTCGCGCCGGGGCGTGCTCCGCCGGGACAACCACCGCTGCGGCTACTGCGGTCAGCACGCGGCGACGATCGACCACATCCAGCCCAAGTCGCGCGGGGGCCGGGACACGTGGGAGAACCTCGTCGCCTGCTGCCAGCGCTGCAACAACGTCAAGAGCGACCGCACCCCGCACGAGATGGGATGGCGTCTGCGCACCGTCCCCCGGATGCCGCGCGCCGGCTCCTGGCTCGTGCGCGGCGCGGAGCGGACGCAGCCCGACTGGGACGACTACCTGGCTCCCGCCGCCTGACGGGCCGCGGTCGCGCCGCTGGCGGCGTTGTCGTCGGGCGCGATACCGCCGGTATCGCTTCCTCCTCCGCCTTGCCAGCGACACGACCGCGACCCGTCAGTGGAGGGCGTGGTGCGCGACCCGGCGCTATTCGTTGTCGTTGCCGGTGCTCTGGCTGGCGTTGCCGGAGCGCTCGCCGGCCCAGGTCCAGTTCGCGACCTCGGGGATGTCCTCGCCGTGCTCGCGGGTGTAGGCGCGGGCGCGGATGCGGGCGTCCTGCATCTCCTGGCGGAGACCGGCGGCGCGGGCGCCGAGGCCGGGGGTCCGGTCGATGACGTCGATCACCAGCGAGTAGCGGTCGAGGTCGTTGAGCATCACCATGTCGAACGGAGTGGTGGTGGTGCCGTTCTCCTTGTACCCGCGCACGTGCAGGTTGCCGTGGCCGGTCCGCTTGTAGGTCAGGCGGTGGATGAGCCACGGATAGCCGTGGTAGGCGAACACGATCGGGCGGTCGGGGGTGAAGACCGCATCGAACTCGCGGTCGGAGAGGCCGTGCGGGTGCTCCGACTCCGACATCAGGCGCATCAGATCGACCACGTTGACCGTGCGGATCGCGAGGTCCGGCAGCGTCTCGCGGAGGATGCTCACCGCCGCGAGGGTCTCGAGGGTCGGCACGTCGCCCGCGCAGGCGAGCACGACGTCCGGGGACTCGCCCTGCCGCTCGCTGCTCGCCCACTCCAGGATGCCGAGTCCGCGCGTGCAGTGGGCGACCGCCTCCGCCATCGTGAGCCACTGGGGCGAGGGCTGCTTTCCGGCGACGACCACGTTGACGTAGTCGACGCTGCGGAGGCAGTGGTCGTAGGTCGAGAGGAGCGTGTTCGCGTCGAAGGGCAGGTAGACGCGCACGACCTCGGGCTTCTTGTTGACGACGTGGTCGATGAAGCCCGGGTCCTGGTGGCTGAAGCCGTTGTGGTCCTGGCGCCAGACGTGGCTCGAGAGCAGGTAGTTGAGGCTCGCGATCGGGCGGCGCCACTCGATGTCGCGGGTGCCGTCCAGCCACTTCGCGTGCTGGTTGAACATCGAGTCGATGATGTGGATGAACGCCTCGTAGCAGGTGAAGAGCCCGTGGCGGCCGGTGAGCAGGTAGCCCTCCAGCCAGCCCTGGCACTGGTGCTCCGAGAGCACCTCCATGACCCGCCCGGCGCGGGCCAGGTGGTCGTCGAGGGGGCTGAGCTCGGCGTCCCACTGCTTGTCGGTGGCGGCGTAGACGGACTGCAGCCGGTTGCTCGCGACCTCGTCCGGCCCGAAGAGGCGGAAGTTGGTCGGGTTGGCGCGGATGACGTCGGCGAGCCATTCGCCGAGCACCTTCGTCGCCTCCGCGACGGTGCCACCCGGCTGCTCGACGACGACCTCGTAGCGGCGGAAGTCGGGCAGGTCGAGGGTCTGCCGCAGCAGCCCGCCGTTCGCGTGCGGGGTCGCGCTCATCCGCAGCTCGCCCTCGGGGGCCAGCGAGCGGACTCGGTCGACCACGCCGCCCTCCTCGGTGAAGAGCTCCTCGGGCCGGTAGGAGCGGAGCCAGTCCTCGAGGAGCCGAGTGTGCGCCTCGGTGTCGCGGGCGTTGGGCAGCGGGACCTGGTGCGAGCGGTAGGTGCCCTCCACCTGGACGCCGTCGATCTCGGTCGGGCAGGTCCAGCCCTTCGGGGTCTTCAGCACGATCATCGGCCAGGCCGGGCGTGAGAGGTCGCCGGCTGCGGCGCGCTCCTTGATCGCCGCGATGCGGTCGAGCACCGTGTCCAGGACGTCGGCGAACCGCTCGTGCACGCGCATCGGGTCCTCGCCGTCGAAGCCGCCCTCGACGAGGAACGGCTCGTGGCCGTACCCGCGGAGGAGGCTGTCGAGCTCCTCCTGCGGGATGCGGGCGAGGACGGTCGGGTTCGCGATCTTCCAGCCGTTGAGGTGCAGGATCGGCAGGACGACGCCGTCGGTGAGCGGGTTCACGAACTTGTTGGAGTGCCAGCTGGTGGCGAGCGGGCCGGTCTCGGCCTCGCCGTCGCCGACGACCGCCGCGACCAGGAGGTCCGGGTTGTCGAAGGCCGCTCCGTACGCGTGGCTCAGCGCGTACCCGAGCTCTCCGCCCTCGTGGATGCTGCCCGGGGTCTCGGGGGCGGCGTGGCTGGGGATGCCCCCGGGGAAGCTGAACTGGCGGAAGAGGCGGCGCAGCCCCTCCTCCGACTCGTCGATGTGCGAGTAGATCTCGCTGTAGGTGCCGTCGAGGTAGGCGTTGGCGACCATGCCCGGTCCGCCGTGGCCGGGGCCGGTGATGTAGAGGGTCGGCTGGCGGCGCTCGCGGATCGCGCGGTTCAGGTGCGCGTAGATCAGGTTGAGGCCGGGGGTGGTGCCCCAGTGGCCGAGCAGGCGGGGCTTGATGTCCTCGCGGCTCAGCGGGGTCTTCAGGAGCGGGTTCGCGAGCAGGTAGATCTGCCCGACCGCGAGGTAGTTCGCGGCGCGCCACCAGGCGTCGACGGTGTCGAGAGTGTCCTGGGTCAGCTCGGCGTCGGCGGGTCGGGCGATCCAGCTGTGCTCGGGGACGGGCAGGAGGGACGGAGCGGGGGAGTCGGCCATGTGCCCACGCTGGCATCCGGACGCCCGGGGCGGAAGGGCCTTGCAGGCCCGGCTCCGGAGGGGGTCAGGCGCGCGGCGTCGCCCGGCGGAGGACCAGCGACCCGACCGCCGTCAGGAGCGCGGCGGGGACGAGGAGCAGAGCGGCGGCTCCGGCGGTGCCCGCGCTCTCGAGGACGTCCGCCACGACCGGCCGGCCCCCGGCGAGAGCGACGACGACGACCACCGCGAGTGCCACCGCTCCGAGGGCGAGGAGGAAGGCCGTCACTCCGCGCTCCCGCCAGCGGAGGAAGACCGCTCCCGCTGCTCCCCCGAGGGCGAAGGCGGCGAGGAGCGAGCAGAGCAGGACGACGAAGCGCTCGTGCCACGGACCGTCGAGGGGGGAGGCGAGGAAGAGAGCGCCGCCCAGCCACCAGCCCCCGGTGGCCTCCTCGATCGCCCCGAGGACCACGACGATCGCCGACCAGAGCACGGACAGTGCCGCGAAGGCGAGGGCGCTGCCGAGGACGTGGTCGCGTCGGGTCGCTCCGTAGCTCAGCGCCAGCCCGAAGGTGGCTGTCGTGGCCTGGATGGAGCCGATGAAGAGGAAGACGACGATCAGCATCCCCGGCCCCACGAGGAGGATGCCCGAGTCGCCGCCGCCCCGCTCGGCCCCGATCCCGCGGAGGACGAGCCACCAGATCACGAGGTTGCCGGCGAGGACGGCGAGCAGGACGAGCAGCGGCCAGCCGAGGACCGTCCCGGGGTGGGCGAGGTGGAGCCTCAGAACGGAGAGGATCCTCCGCGGGGAGGCAAAGCGGCGGGCGGCGGCGGTCATGGTCGGTCCTTCCGGATCGGGGGCGGTGGTGTCAGCTGCTGCGCGGGGTGGCGCGGCGGAGGATCGCCCAGCCCGCGACTCCGGCGATCGCGGTCGGGATGAGCGAGAGGGAGTAGCCGCCCGCGTATCCGACGCTGCCGAAGAAGGAGCCGACGGCGGGCCAGTTCTCGGTGAGCGTGAGGAGGGTGATCACGGCCAGCAGGAGGGCGCCGAGGATCCCGAAGAAGAGCAGCATCCCGCGCTGGCGCCAGCGCACGTAGACCGCCGCCGTCGCCGCTCCGATGAAGAAGAAGAAGAGCAGGGCGCAGAGCACCGCGACGGCCTGCTCGCCCACGGAGTCCCCGCCGAAGTAGATCGAGCGGAAGAAGCTGCCGCCGAAGCCCCAGCCGTCGGTCGCCCGCTCCACGATCCCCAGGACCACGAAGACGCCGGTGTAGAAGACCGAGAGGGCGACGAAGGTGAGGGCCGTGCCGAGGGAGAAGTCGCGGCGGGTGGCGCCGTAGCCGAGGGCGAGGCCGAAGGTGACGTTCACCGACTGGACGGCCACGACCATCATGTAGACGAAGAGGAAGAAGGACGCGCCGGAGTAGGTCATCCCCTCCTGCGCCTCGAGGCGCTCGCCGGAGTCGAGCCCGCGGAGGATCAGCCACCAGACGACCAGGTTGCCCGACAGGATGACGGCCGTGATGATCAGCGGCGTGTAGAGGATGGTGGCGGGGTTCGCGAAGTGCAGGCGGACGATGCTGCCGAGGCGGCCGGCGGCGGTGTCGTGGCGCGCGGGGGCGCCGGTGAGGGCGGTCATTCCGAGGCCTTCCCGGTGGTGAGCTGGACGACGAGCTGCTGGAGGGGGACGGACTCGAGTTCGAGCCCGTGGCGGGCGGCGGAGGCGCGGCCGGCGTCGTCGAGCCGGGGGAGCGTGGCCGAGGCGCGGCTGCCGAGAGCGGAGCGGGCGATGACCTCGCGGCCGGCGGTGAACGACTCGACGGCCTGCCGGGGTCCGATGACCGTCGCCGCGGCACCCCGCAGCTCCTCCGCGTCGCTGTCCACGACGAGGCGGCCCTGGTCGATGACGAGGACGTGCTCGAGCAGGCTGCTGACCTCGTCGATGAGGTGGGTGGAGAGGACGACCGTGCGCGGGTGCTCGGCGAAGTCCTGGAGGAGGCGGTCGTAGAACAGCTGCCGGGCGACGGCGTCCAGCCCCAGGTACGGCTCGTCGAAGAACGTGAGCGGGGCGCGGGAGGCGAGACCGACGATCACTCCGATCGCCGAGAGCTGTCCGCGGGAGAGCTTCTTGATCTTGCGGTCGACCGGGAGGCGGAAGTCCTCGACGAGCTCGCGGGCGAACGCCTCGTCCCAGCCGTCGAAGAACCAGGGAGCGCTGCGCAGGACGTGCTTCACCTTGAAGTCGTCGGGGTACTTCTGGCTCTCCTTGATGAAGCAGGTGCGGGAGAGGACGGCGGCGTTCTCCACCGGCGACTGCCCGAAGACGCGGATCTCGCCCGAGCTGGCGAACTCCTGGCCGGTGAGCAGCGACATCAGCGTCGTCTTGCCCGCGCCGTTGCGGCCGAGGAGGCCGTGGATGCGGTTCTCCTCCAGCGCGAAGCCGATGGCGTCGACGGCGCGCATGCGTCCGTAGTTCTTGGTGAGGTCGTGGACCTCGATGACCGCGCTCATCGCGATCCCCCTTCTGTGATCATGTCGGCGAGCTGCTCGGTGCTGAGGCCGAGCTTGGCGGCCTCGGCGAGCAGCGGAGCGACGAACTGGTCGCGGAACTGCGTGCGGCGCTTCTCGACCAGCCGGTCGCGCGCCCCCTCGGCGACGAACATGCCGATCCCCCTCTTCTTGTAGAGCACCCCGTCGTCGACGAGCAGGTTCACGCCCTTGCCGGCGGTGGCCGGGTTGATGCGGTGGAACGCGGCGAACTCGTTGGTCGACGGGACCTGCGACTCCTCCGGCAGTGCGCCGTCGATGATGTCGTTCTCGATCTGCTCGGCGATCTGCAGGAAGAGCGGGCGGGAGTCGTCCACGCGGGCTCCTTCGGTGCTGGGTTGGGTGGTTAGTTGGTGTTGTAACTAACCATGGAGCCTCGACGAGGCTGTGTCAAGAGGCGGGTGCCGCTCGGTCGGCGCGGGGAGGGCCGAGGCGCGCTTCGCGGGCGCTGTGATGGGGGCCGGTCGGCGCTTCGCGGGCGGCGGGGCCCGGCGGGTACACTGGCTCGGCCAGCCTCTGTAGCTCAATGGAAGAGCGACTCCGTCCTAAGGAGCAGGTTGGGGGTTCGAGTCCCTCCAGGGGCACCACGATCCGCAATCGGGATCAGTCCATCGGACGACCGCCGCTTTCGCTCCGTCTGACGCCACGGTCTGCCGCCCGCTCAGCACTCCGAGCTGTGCTGGTCGAGGCGCCGACGGTTCGAGTCCTCGATGGTCCTGCCCGGGTGGGGACTCCTCGGCGGCAGGGAGGCACGACCGAGGAGCTCCTTCGCGGGTTCGCGGCCGTCCTCGTCCTGAGTCTCTCCGTTCAGCGGAACGCGTTCGCGAAAAGCCGACTCGCGGGATTCAGCGCGCTGCTCGCGATAGCCGGTCGCATGGCGGCCGTCCGCAGGCGGTCGCTGTCGGAATTCGAGAACCCCTTCCTCGGCTGGATGTGGCGGGCCGTCCTCCGCCCGCGGTGCGTGCGCGAGCTCCTCGATCAGGCGAGGGCGGAGAGAACATCTTGGAGCGACGCCCACCGCCCGACCGCTCACGGCCTTCTGAGGGCGTCTCGCGGGCCTTCGCTCAGGCGGCGCCGCCATGATCGAGGCTGGTACTCGACGGAAGGTTCTCTGTGAGCATGTTCAAGCGCGTTCTCGGCATGGCGTCGAAGGCGCTCGATTCGAAGAGCGGCTCGGGGTCGTCCTCGAGCGGGACGACCGATTGGCGCGACATGGTGCGCTCCGCCGCCGACAAGGTGACGGGCGACTCGCGGAGCGGGCAGGCCCAGCCGCCCCAGCAGTACGGGTCGCCGCAGCGACCCTCCGCGCGACCCCAGGACGCCCGGCCCGGGCAGCAGCCGGTGGTCACGCAGGAGGACCGCGCAGCGATCGCGCGCTACGACTACCTCCTCCGCACCGCCGACCCGGAGCAGCTCGAGCAGGTGCACCGCGACGCGTTCGCGAAGCTGTCGCCGGCGCAGCGCGCCCAGGTCGAGGCGCGGCTCCGCGACGAGCTGCCCGCGAACGAGCAGCCTCGGTCCTCCGCACCGGACGACCTGGCGCGCGCGGCGACGCGCGGCGAGGCGAACGACCCGGGGTTCCTCAAGAAGATGTTCTCGAAGCCGGGGACCCGCGGCGCCCTCGCGGGTGCTGGCGTCGGAGCGGCGGCGGGCATCGGGCTCGGCGCGGCGGGCGGATTGCTCGCGGCGGTCGCGGGCGGCGCCGTGATCAGCAGCGTCGCCGGTCCGCTGCTCGCGCAGGCGTCCGGCCTCGGCGTGGACTTCGAGAACCTGGCCGGCGGGTTCGGCGATCTGGGCGACTTCGGCGACATCACGGGCGGCGCGGGAGAGTTCGTCTCCGGTGCGGGTGAGCACGTGTCCGGGCTGGGGGAGCAGGTGTCGGAGTTCGGCTCCGACTTCCAGCTGCCGGGGCTCGGCGACCTCGGGAACCTCTTCGACCGCTAGACGGACGGGACCGGAGCGCGCCTGCGGAGGAGCGGCGACGCGATCGCGAGTGCCGCGCCGACGACGAGCAGCACGGCCCCCACGATCGCGACGGCGGTCGTCGACCAGTCGGGGAGGTCGACCACCGTCGTGCCGTCGAGCAGCGTCCATTCGCAGGCCGCGCCCAGCGGCCACCACGACCAGAAGCCGCGGACCAGGTCGCCTGCCTCGGGCGGGACGCCACCCAGGCTGACGCTGCACACGTAGTCGAAGCCCTGACGGTCGATGTTCGCGTACTGCAGCGGCACGAGCGCGAGGGCCGCGAGTCCGGCGACGGCGAGGACGAGGCCGGCGAGCAGGGCGAGACGCGCGGCGGTCAGGCGCTTCCTCGCCGGCGTCGAGGCGGGGGCGGGCGGCGTCTCGGTCATCGTCCGATGGTGGCACGCGTTCGTGGGGAGCAGGCGTGTGCCCGGGATCGGCGCCGAACAGCGCGGAGGCACGGGGCGGATGCGTCGGAGCCGCTCCTCGACCGCAGGCGCCACGGACGTCGGCCGACACAGCGGCGACGGGGAGCCCTCGGCGTCGTACCCTCGACTGCATGGGGTTCGTCTTCTCGCTGGTGATCATCGTCCTGACCGTGCTCGCGCTGGTCGACGTCGTACGGCAGCCGGACAACGTCATCAAGAACCTGCCCAAGATCGTGTGGATCCTGCTGATCTTCTTCCTCCCGCTCATCGGCGTCTCGCTGTGGTTCCTGCTCGGGCACGACTGGAAGCGCGGCGACGGCGGATCCTTCGTGCCGGGCGGCCGAGTGCCCCGCCGCCGGAAGCAGGCGCCGCCGACGGTGGTGGTGCGGCCCGCTCCGAAGAGCACCGAGGAGCAGCTCGCCGACCTCGAGCGCGAGGAGGCGCACTACGCGCGGCTCGCGGAGGAGCAGCGTCGCCGCCGCGAGGGGGAGCGGCCGCTCGACGCGTGAGCGGCCGCTCCGGAGGCCGCTACTTCGAGAAGGTCGACGCCGTCCACTGGATCGAGGCGATCTTCGCCTGGCCCGCGACGCTCGGGTGGAAGTAGTCGGTGGTCCCGATCAGGCCCTTGGTGACGGGGGTCGCGGTGAGCGCTCCTCCGTCCCAGTCGCAGAGCTGACCGGCGGCGCTGCACGCCGTCTGCAGCGCGGTGTTGTACTGCGTCGTCCGCGTCTTCGCGGCAGCGGCGGAGGCCGCCGCGGCGGTGCTGCTGAGCCTGCGGCCGGTGGAGCTGACGCCGCGCGTGGTCCGGCAGAGGTCGCCGCCCGCCCAGACGAGCGCGCCGACTCCGGTCTTCACGACCGACCACTCGGAGGCCACGTTCGGCATCGACGAGAGGACGATGCGGGCGGAGGGCCACGTGGTGCGGATCTTCGTGATCGCGGCGGAGGCTCCGGTGCGGAACGTGCTCGCCGGGGTCATCGTGTAGCCGTCGGAGGCGACGCGGTTGTCGGGCGAGCAGAGGTCGTTGCCGCCGATGAGCAGGGTGACGACGTCCGGCCGCACGCCGGCGGCGACCGCGGCGTCGATCCGCGAGGGGACCTGCGCGACGACGTCGCCGGTGGTGGCGAAGTTCGCGGTCGTGACGGTGGTGCCGGGGAGCGCGGTCCGCAAGCGGGAGGCGAAGGAGTTCACCGAGGAGCTGGTGCCGGTGGACCAGTTGTTGCGGGGGCAGTCCGCGAAGGAGCCGCAGGTCCCGTAGGCCTGGGTGATGGAGTCGCCGAGGCTCAGCACCGAGAGGGTGGCGGGAGTGGCGGCGGCGGCGGCCTGCGCCGGGAGCAGCGCGGCGGCGAGGGCGAGCGCGGCTCCGACGGCGAGGGCGCGGACGCGGCGGCTCGGGGTCGGCGGGCGGGAGAGGGAGAGGCTCATGGGGGACCGTTCTCGAGGGGGAGGACGGTGGGGGAACCGTCGGTGCTGACGCTAGGGGAGCGGCGCCCCGGATGACCCCGAACGGGTGACCCCAGAACGGGCCGGATGTGCGCGACGGCAGCGGATCCGGTCGTCCGGCGGGCGGAACCGTCTGGAAGGCGAGCGTCCTCTCAGCCGCCTGCCACCGGCACGATCCGCAGCCGGCTCATCGCCCAGACCAGCGCCCCCGACGCGAGGAACGCGACCGCGATCACGACGACGAACACCGACACCTGCCCGTACCCGGTCGCGGGATCCAGGAACGGATAGGGCACCCAGCCGTCCGTCGCTCCGCGGATCAGCACCACGACGAGCCAGACGATCGGGTAGACCACGACCAGCCAGAGCCTGCGCCACGGCAGCGGAGGGCGATCCGCGAGCAGCAGCCAGTCGAGCAGTCCGTAGACGGGGAACAGCACATGCATGACGGTGTTGGCCCACGGCAGCGCCACTCCGCCCGCCACATCGGTGAGGAGGGTGTTGTAGACGAGGCCGACGACGATGATGTACCCGGTGAAGGCACCCCGCACCAGTAGGAGCCCGCCGGGCGCGGGACGGCGGCGGAGCGCGAGCACGGCGGTGGCTCCGAGCACGACGGCCAGCACGATGTTGCTCTGGATGGTGAAGAAGCCGAAGAAGTTGAACGGGTTCAGCGGCGTCCGAGAGGCGGTGTCGACGGCCGTCGCGATCACGGCCACCAGAACGGCGGCGGCCACGAGGAGGCGGAGGAGCGCGACCGGCACGCGGGCCGACTCCGCCCGGGAGGAGGGAGCGGGCGGCGTCATCGCTCGAGCGTAGCGCCGGAGCGCCTACCCTGTCCCCGTGCTCACGATCGGTGTCGACCTCGCTGCGGAGCCGGTGCGCACCGCTCTCGCCGCCCTCGAGTTCTCCGGCGGCCGGGCCGTCGTCCGCTCGCTCGTACTCGGCGCCGAGGACGCGACGATCGTCGAGGCGTCACGGGACGCGGCGGTCATCGGGATCGACTGCGCGTTCGGCTGGCCGGTGGAGTTCGCGGCGTTCGTCTCCGCGCACACGCGACGGGAGGTCTCGCCGCGGACGCTCGCGGGACGCGACTGGCGCCGCCGCCTCGCGTACCGCGAGACGGACCGGGTGGCGCGCGAGGTCACCGGCCGCTGGCCGCTCAGCGTCTCGACCGACCGGCTCGGGATGACCGCGATGCGCTGCGCGGAGCTGCTCGACGCCTTCGCCGCGAGCGGGGAGGACGTCGACCGCTCCGGGCGCGGACGGCTCGTCGAGGCGTACCCGGCGGCGGCGCTGCGGCTCTGGGGAGTGGACACCACGGGGTACAAGACGCGACCGGAGGCCGTGGCGCTCGCCGCGGAGTCGTTGCGACGGGCCGCACCCTGGCTCGATGTGCCGGCGCCCGCGCTCGCGCTGATGAGCCGCTCCGACGACGCGTTCGACGCCGTCGTCGCCGCTCTCAACGCCCGCGCCCACGCCCTGGGCGCGACCCTGCCGGTGCCTCCCGAACTGCAGGAAGCGGCGGAGGCCGAGGGGTGGATCGCGGTCCCGACCGGATCGCTCGCGGAGCTCGCGGGCTGATCCGAACCGTTCCGACGGGTGTTCGCTCAGGCCGGGATCTTGGCCCCCAGCAGGCCGGCGGCGACCTCGGCGGCCCGCTCGGCCTCCTCGACGGTCGAGAAGGGTCCGGTGGGGACGAGGGAGGGCGCGGTGGTCAGTCGGGCGTCGATCTCGAGTCGGAACCGGGGCAGCTCCGCCCCGGGAACGACGACGATCCTGACTCCGTTCCGGCTCCATCGCGCGGGTTGGATAGAAGAAATCTGTGTCATGGTGCTCTCCGCTTTCGCGATCATCCGCACGGGTGGCTGACGCCTCGACCGTGCACGCTTCACGCTACGTCCGGTGCCCGTCTCTCCGAACGGGCTTGACCTCTCAGGCTCGTCGGGCGTAGCGGGTCACTGCAGTCGGTCGAGGGTGTCGCTGATCCGCCGCAGGCACTCGATGAGGACCGACACCTGCGCGGAGTCCAGGTCGGCGAGCACCTCGCCCTCAGCGGCGACGAGATTCCGCATCGCCTCGTCGACCCGCTTCGTGCCCCGGGGGGTGAGCGAGACGATCTTGCTGCGCGAGTCGGCGGCGTTCTGCTCGCGGACCACGAGCCCGCGGGCCCCGAGGCGGTCGACGCGGCTGGCGAGGTTGCCGCTGGACAACGCGAGGTGCGTGGCCAGGGCAGAGGGCGTCATCCCGCCCTCCCCGCGCTGCCGCAGCAGCGAGAGGAGCTCGAACTCCCACGGGGCGAGATCGCTGACGGCGAAGGACTGCCGCCGCACCTCCTGCACGCGCGGGCTGAGCCGGCGGAGGCGGGAGACGACGTCCAGAGGCGCGAAATCGAGGTCGGGCAGTGCCCCGGCCCACGCGTCGATCACCAGATCGACATCGTCGTCTTCGCGCATGCCCCGATTATCCCCGCACGGCGCGGGCGCCGACGACGGGTGGTCCGGGGAGGCGGGCGGGCCTAGCCTGTGCGGACGACGGGCGAGCCGGTCAGGCGCGGGCGGCCCGGACGTAGGCGACGATCGCGTTGGCGTGGCCGTGGCCCAGGCCGTGCTCGGTCTTCAGCCAGGTGACGACCTGCATGTGCGGCTCGGAGCGCAGACGCTCGTCGGCGAGGTCGAGCCAGTCCTGGACGGGACGGCCGTAGGTCTTCTCGATGCTCGGGAAGTACGAGGCCGGTCCCTTCGGCTTCGCGCCGTCGGCGGGCGGTTCGGGAGCGAGCACGCGGTCGGTCATGCGGTCACGATAGCGAGCCGCGGTCAGGTCGTGTAGGCCGAGGGGTCGAACCGGCCGAGCTCCTCGCGGAAGGCGAAGGCGAAGTCGGGCCAGAGCAGCGTGAGTCGCCGGTTGTCGTCCAGGTACCAGCTCTCGCAGCCGCCGTTGGTCCAGACGGTGTCGGCGCTGAGGGCGTCGAGGCGGGCGACGGAGGCGGCCTCGGCCTCGGCGGTGACCTCGAGCCGGTCGGCGCCGGAGACCGCGAGGTGGTCGAGCGCGGCGAGCACGTAGGCGATCTGCGTCTCGATCATGTGCACCGCGGAGTTGTGGCCGAGGCTCGCGTTGGGGCCGTTGACGACGAAGAGGCTCGGGAAGCCGTGGACCGCGGTCGACTCGTACGCGACCATGCCGTCGGCCCAGCGGTCGGCGAGGAGGACGCCGCCGCGGCCGCGGATGCGCCGGGCGAAGGGCGGCCGCGTGGAGTGGAAGCCGGTCGCGAAGACGAGCACGTCGACCCTGTGCGGGACGCCGTCGTCGCCGAGCGCGGCGCCCTCCTCGAGGCGCCGGAGCGGACCGGGGACGACGCGGACGTGCGGCTGCGCGAGAGCGGGGTAGTAGTCGTCCGAGAGGAGCACGCGCTTGCAGCCGATCTCGTAGTCCGGAGTCAGCACGGCGCGGAGCGCGGGATCGATGATCTGCGCCTCGAGGTGGCCGAGCGCCTCCGCCCGCAGCCGGTCGATGGCCTCGGGCACGGCGACGCGGCCGGCGAAGCCGAGCTCGGCGCGCCAGAACAGCTCCTCGCGGAGCCTCGCTAGGGCCCCGGGCGCGCGGGAGAGGGCTCGGCGCTCCTCCGGCGGGTACGGGCGGTTCCGGCGGGGGACGACGTACGGGGCCGAGCGCTGGAAGAGCACCACCTCGGCGGCGCGCTCGGCGAGGTGCGGCACGATCTGCACGGCGGAGGCTCCCGAGCCGACGATGCCGATGCGCTTCCCGTCGAGATCGACGTCGTCCCGCCAGCGTGCGGAGTGGAAGGCGGGACCCGCGAACGAATCCAGGCCCGGGACGGCCGGGAGGCGGGGCTCGGAGAGGCGCCCCGCGCAGACGAGGAGGACCGCGGCGGAGTAGTCGCCCCGGGAGGTGCGCACCCGCCAGCGGTGCGCCTCCTCGTCGAAGACCGCCTCGAGCACCTCGGTCCCCAGCCGGAGCCGCGGCGCCAGGCCCTCCTTCTCGACGACGCGCTCGAGGTAGGCCTGGATCTCGGCCCCGGGGGCGTAGAACGCCGACCAGTCGGCCTCCGGGGCGAAGGAGTAGGAGTAGAGGTGCGAGGGGATGTCGCAGGAGACCCCGGGGTAGACGTTGTCCCGCCAGGTCCCGCCGATCCGCTCGGCGCGCTCCAGCACGACGAACGAGGTCCCGCCGCGGCGCTCCAGGCGGACCGCGGCTCCGAGGCCGGCGAACCCGGCGCCGATCACGACGACGTCGACGTCCATCAGACCGTCGTCCTCGCCAGGACGCTGCCCGCCGGGTCGCGGTGCGGATCGGCGAGGAAGTGCTCGAGGACGGCGAGGAGCTCGGCGGGCCGCTCGGCGAGCACCGCGTGACCGGAGTCGAGGACGGCGTAGCGGGCGTCGTCGATCGCGCCGAGCAGGGCCTCGGCGCCCTCGACTCCTGCGACGGCATCGGCGGAGCAGCCGACCACGAGGGCGGGAACCCGGCAGTCCATAGCGGCCGCAGCGACGTCGGCCCGTGCGGAGGCGGCGAGCATCCTGGCGGCGTCGGCGCCCCACGGGGAGGAGGCGGTGGCCGAGCGGACGGCGAGGAGCCGAGCGGCCTCCTCCTGCGCGTCGGGCGGCAGCATCGGCCAGAGGCGCGCCGTGCGGAGGAGGCGCTCCGTCGGGCGCAGCCATCCGGCCACGAGGGCGAGGGCGCGCACCCGCCGATCGCCCGCGGCGAGGGCCACGGCGGCTCCGAGCGAGTGGCCGATCAGGACGGCCTCCTCGGCGCCGAGCGCGTCCAGGGAGGCGCGGACCGCGGCGGGTCCGTCGCGCCAGGGGTCGCCGAGATCGGCGAGCTCGAGCGCGGCGACGCGGTGGCGCCGCGCCAGCATCGGCAGCAGCAGCCCGGTGTCGCTCCGCGCGCCCCGGCCGACGCCGGTCAGCAGCAGGACCGCGCGCGGGCTCTCGGCGCCCGCGGTCAGGAGCCGCACGGTGGCGCTGTCCGACTCGATCCGCTCCTCCCGGACCAGATCGGCCTGGCGCCGCAGGTACTCGGAGCGGGTCATGACGCCCGGCGGGTCCCGTGGACCGGGAGGCGCATCCGCTGCGGACCCGCCGCTGCGACGGGCTCCGCCCGCAGCGCCCTCTCCGGCGCGACCACGCCGTACGTCGTGGTGCGCTGGCGCCAGCCGCGGCCGATCTCGCCGCTCAGCCGGGCGACGGTCGCGATGTCGAGCGAGCGGTAGGCCTCCGCTCCGGCCTCGGGCCGCAGGGCGCCGTCGAGCAGCAGGCCGCCGAGGTCGTCCGCCCCGCCGCGGAGGAGGACCTGCGCCGCGTGCAGTCCGAGCTTGGTCCAGGCGGTCTGCACGTGGGCGATCCGGCCGTGGAGGACGAGCCGTGCGACGGCGTGCACGGCGCGGGTCTCGCGGAGGGTCGGCCCGCCCCGGCTCGCGCGCACCACGGCGGGAGGCGCCTCCGCCGGGACGAAGGGCATCGCGATGAACTCGGTGAAGCCGCCCGTCTCGTCCTGGATCGCCGCGAGCGTGCGCAGGTGCGCGAGCTGCTGCTCGGGGGTCTCGACGTGTCCGTAGACCATGGTCGAGGTGGAGCGGAGGCCGCTGCGGTGCGCGGCCGTGATCGCCTCCCGCCACTCGGCCACGGTCGGGTCCGTCCCCTCGCTCAGGACGGCGCGGACGTCGTCGTCGAGGATGCGGGCGGCGGTCCCCGGGACGGAGTCCACGCCGGCCTCGCGCAGAGCGTCGAGCATCTCGGGCAGGGTTCGGGCCGTGCGCCGGGCGACCTCGAGGATCTCGCCGGGCCGGTAGGCGTGCAGGTGCAGCGAGGGCTGCCGCTGCTTCAGCGTGCGGACGATCAGCAGCAGATCGTCGCCCGGGTGCTCCGGTCCGATCGCGCCCTGGAGGCAGAGCTCGGTGGCGCCGAGCGCGACCGCCTCGTCGGCGAGCTCCTCCAGCCGCTCGACGGTCAGCCCGCCGGCTCCCCAGAGGGAGGTGTCGATGTTGCGGTTGACGACAACCGAGACCTCGTCGCCGGCGGCGTCGTGCCGCAGGTCGTCCGCCAGAGCGGAGAGGGCGTCGAGGTCGTCGCCGTCGGCTGCGAGCAGGGCGAGGTAGTCGGCGTCCTCGAGACCGGCGGGGTCGGTCTCCGCCCGGGCGAGCACGGCGCCGAGGGCGGGCGCGACCGGTCGGGGCAGGGCGTCGAGCGAGTCGCGGTAGGGCCGGGGGAGGACCGCTGCCGCCTCGTCGGCGAGCCAGGTCCCGCGGTCGGCGAGCGCCTCGACGTAGGGAGCGACACGCGGATCGATCCAGGTGGCCGAGTCGCGGAGGTACTGCGGGTGGGCGGTCAGCCGCTCGTGCAGCCGGTAGCCGGCCGCCGCGGTGAGCCGCGCGAGGTCGTCGATGTTCGGCCAGGGGCGCTCCGGATTCACGTGATCCGCCGTGAGCGGGCTGACACCGCCCCAGTCGTCGACCCCGGCGCGCAGCAGCAGCCCGAGCTCCTGCTCGTCGGTGAGGTTCGGCGGCGCTTGGATCGTCGCCTCGGCGCCCAGCACGAGGCGCGCGACCGCGACGTTGGCCACGTACTCCTGCAGCTCGAGGTCGACCTCGTTCTGCATGGCCGTCCGCGGCTTCGCGCGGAAGTTCTGAACGATGCACTCCTGCACGTGGCCCCACCGCTCGTGGGACTCGCGGATCGCGAAGAGGGCGTCCGCCCGCTCCGCCGCGTTCTCGCCGATGCCCAGCAGCACGCCGGTGGTGAAGGGGATGCGGCTGCGTCCCGCGTCCTCGAGCACGCGCAGGCGCAGCGCCGGGTCCTTGTCCGGGGAGCCGTAGTGCACACCGCCCTTCTCGGACCAGAGGCGCTCGGCGGTCGTCTCGAGCATCATGCCCATCGAGGGCGCGACCGGGCGGAGCCGCTGCAGCTCGGCCCACGACATCACGCCGGGGTTCAGGTGCGTGACAATGCCCGTCTCGCTCATCACCAG
The DNA here is from genome assembly GCF_002932815.1 of Rathayibacter sp. AY1B4. Lineage (NCBI taxonomy): Bacteria > Bacillati > Actinomycetota > Actinomycetes > Micrococcales > Microbacteriaceae > Rathayibacter > Rathayibacter sp. AY1B4. The sequence continues at coordinate 72,612 of NZ_PSWN01000006.1, forward strand.
GACGGCCATCGCGCGCACGTACTCGAGCGTCGAGGCGTAGCCGTGCTCGGCGAGCCAGGCGCGGGCGATCGGCCACCGGTCCTCCGGGCGGTCGCCGAGCGTGAACAGGGCCTCCTTGCAGCCGAGCGCGGCACCGGCGCGGGCGACCTCGAGGATCTCCTCCGGCTCCATGAAGGTCGACTCGCGCTTGGCCGCGAGCCCGCCCGGTGTCTCCACGAAGACGCAGTAGTGGCACCGGTCGCGGCAGAGCTTGGTCAGCGGGACGAAGACCTTCCGCGAGTAGGTGACGACGCCGGGCCGTCCGCGGCGGGCGAGTCCGTCGTCGCGCAGGCGGCCGGCGGCCTCCAGCAGCAGGTCGAGGTCGTCGCCGCGCGCGCCGAGGAGCTCCTCGGCGGTCTCGCGCGTCAGCGCCTCGCCGCGGTCGAGCCGGGCGAGCAGGGTGGCCGTGGTCATGCGGGAGCGGCCCTTCCGAAGGGGGTCGTGGCGGAGGCGGGAGGTCAGAGCGCGCGCAGCCGCGGCGCGAGGTCGCGCTCGAAGGCGTCGAAGAAGCGCTGCTGGTCGTCGCCCGGGGCGTGGAAGACCAGGTGGGTGAAGCCCGCGTCGACGTAGGGCTTGATCTGCGCGACCGTCTCCTCGGGGTCGGAGCCGACGATCCAGCGCTTCGCGACCTGCTCGATCGGCAGCTCGTCGGCGGCGCGCTCCATGTCGACCGGATCGGTCAGCGAGTGCTTCTGCTCCGGCGACAGCGAGAGCGGCGCCCAGAAGCGCGTGTTCTCGAGCGCGAGCGCCGGATCGGGATCGTAGGAGAGCTTGATCTCGATCATGCGGTCGATGGTCGAGGAGTCGCGATCGGCCGCCGCGGCGCCCTCCTCGACGGCGGGGAGCAGCTTCTCGGTGTAGAGCTCCATGCCCTTGCCCGACGTGCAGATGAAGCCGTCGCCCGCCCGGCCGGCGTACTTGGCGACGACGGGGCCGCCCGCCGCGATGTAGACCGGCACGCCGCTCTCGGGCTTGTCGTAGATCGACGCCTCGTGCGTGGAGTAGTACTCGCCGTCGAAGGTGACGCGGTCGCCCGCCCACAGCGCGCGCATCAGCCGCACGGCCTCGCGCAGGCGGGCGAAGCGCTCCTTGAAGTCGGGCCAGGTCTGCTCGCCCGCGCCCTGATAGCCGGTGGCGACCTCGTTCAGCGCCTCGCCGGTGCCGACGCCGAGCATGATCCGCTCGGGGTAGAGCACGCCGAGCGTGCCGAACGCCTGGGCGATGACGGCGGGGTTGTAGCGGTAGTGCGGGGTCATCACGGAGGTGCCGAGGGTGATGGTGGCGGTGCGCTCACCGGCCGCGGCGAGCCAGGCGAGGGAGAACGGCGCGTGCCCGCCCGTGTGCCGCCACGGCTGGAAGTGGTCCGAGACGACCGCGGTCTCGAAGCCGTGCCGCTCGGCGCCGACCGCGAGCTCGACGAGCTCCCGGGCGCCGAACTGCTCCGCCGATGCCTTGTACCCGAGCGTGATCGTCATCTGCAGCCTTCGTGAGAGGTGGGACGGCTCCCGGAGCGGGAGCGGCCCCTCCATTCTGCGCCTGCCGCGGCGCCCGGCGGGACGGGTGGACGCACCCGGGGGAGGCGTGCCCCGATCCCGCGCTGGGGAGGAGCGTCAGGCCGGCGGAGCGGCGATGTTCACCATCCAGCCGACGCCGTAGCGGTCGACCAGCATCCCGAAGCGGTCGCCCCAGGGCGAGGCGACCAGCGGCTCGACGACCGTGCCGCCCTCGGCCAGGCCGTCCCAGTAGCCGCTCAGCTCGGCGTCGTCGTCGCCGAAGAGCGCGATCGTGATGCGGGCGCCGCTCTCGGCCGGGCTCGAGGAGGGGGAGTCGGAGCCCATCAGGATCATCCCGCTCGGCGTGACGAGCTGGGCGTGCATGATCCGGTCCTGGTCGGCCGGATCCGCGCTCATCCCGAAGTCGCCGAAACGGCTGGAGCTGAGCTCGCCGCCGAGGACGTCCCGGTAGAACTCCATCGCCTCCTGCGCGGAGCCGTCGAAGCCGATGTAGGGGCTCAGTGAAGTGGGCACGGCACGCCTTTCCGTCGAGGTGCGCCCAGTATCTCCGCGTCCCGACGCGAGCACCAGGGGCGTCCTGCAGAAGGTCCGCCCCCGGTCCTCAGAGCTCGTCGCGGGTGGGCGGGTTCGCGCCGGAGCGGGAGGTCGTGATGCCGGCGACGTGCGCGGCGTGGCGGCCGATCGCGTGCAGGGCGGGGCCGTCGAGCAGCATCCCGTTCGCGGCGCCGAGGCCCTGGCGGAACGCCTCGTCGAGGATCGCGCCCATCGCGGAGTCGCCGGCGCCGATCGTGTCCGCCACCACGATCCGGGCGGCGGGCACGGTCACCCGCGTGACGGCCGAGGCCAGCAGCAGTCCCTCCGCGCCGCGGGTGACGACCGCGAGCTGCGACCCGAGGGAGAGCAGCCTGCTGAGGACCTCGTCGAGCTGCATCGTCGGGTAGAGCCACTCCGCGTCCTCGTCGCTGAGCTTCACGACCTCGCACGCGGCGGCGATCCGCTCGAAGCGCGCGAGCGCCTCGGCGTGCGCGCCGACCAGAGCCGGACGGATGTTCGCGTCGACGCTCGCCGTCACTCCGGCGGGCAGAGCCTCGAGGAGCCCGAGCACGGCGGATCCGCCCGGCTCGAGGAAGATCGCGATGGAGCCGGTGTGGACGTGGGAGGCGCCCTCCGGGTCCGCCGCCGGCGGGTTCCAGGAGAGGTCGAAGACGTAGCGGGCCGACCCGTCCGCGGCGAGGACCGCCCGAGCGGTGCTGGTGCGCTCCGAGTCGCCGTGCCGGACCTCCACTCCGGAGGCCTCGAGGTGGGCGCTGATGCGGCGGCCGCGCTCGTCGTCGGCGATGTCGGTGACGAGGGTCGCGGGTCGCCCGAGTCGGGCGAGCGTGAGGGCGACGTTGGCCGGGGAGCCGCCGACGTGCTCCGTGGCGCTGCCGTCGCGCTCGACGATGTCGATCAGCGCCTCGCCGATGACCAGGGTGCGGGAAGCCGGGCTGACGCGCTCGTCGGTGGAGGACATGCCGACATCATGCCGGGTGACGGGGTCTCCCCGCGACGCGCGGGGCCGACCGGCGGAAGCGGCTCGCGTCCCGCCCGCGGTCTCAGCCCCGGTCGCGCAGGTCCGCCAGCACCGCGTCCACGGTCGTGATCTCGATCAGCGGCGCGTACAGGGACATGGCGTCGAGCGCGCGCTGGTGGTCGGCCTCGGAGGCGCCCGCGCAGGCGTCCGCGGCGACCCTGACCCGCACTCCGGCGTCCGCGGCCGCCAGCGCCGTCGAGAGCACGCAGCAGTCGGTCGAGACGCCGGTGAGCACGAGCTCGCGGGAGTCGTCGAGCTCGGCCTCGAGCTCGGGCCCCCACTTGCCGAAGGTCGTGGCGGTGATCGTGCGATGGCCCTCGAACCCGGCCACGAGCTCGTAGAGCCGGTCGCTCTCGGGGACGAGCGCGAACGGCCATTCGCGGTAGTAGGGGATCCACGCGCCGGCGGGCCGCTCCGGGGCGACGAAGCGGGTGGTCACGACCCGCTCGCCGAACGCCGGGAGGAGCCGGCGGGTCCCCTCGGCCGCGCGCTCGAATCCGCCGGATCCCCACGGCGACTCGGCGTCGGCGAAGACGTGCTGCAGGTCGATCGCGACGAGCAGGCTCACGCCGAGGCCTCCTGGCGGCGGACGGCCCCGCGCGAGAGCGCGAGCGTCCCTGCGAAGCCGATCACGAGCGCCACGAGGACGCCGAGATTGGCGCCGGCCCAGTCGCCTCCTCGGCCGCCGAGCGGGCCGAGGAGGTAGCCCTCCCACTCGAACCCGGGGGAGTAGTTGACCACCAGGCCCCAGCCGACGACCGCGCCGATCAGCACGAGGGCCACGGGGACCGCCGAGACGCTGCCGTAGCGGCCGCGGGAGTCGTACAGAGCCTCCTGGTCGTAGTCGCGCCGACGGAGGAGGAGGTCCGCGAGGAAGACGCCGAGCCAGGCCGCGATCGGCACGCCGAGGGTGATCAGGAAGCCCTGGAACGGGCCGAGGAAGTCGCCCGCGACGAACACGACGTAGACCGCTCCGAGGACCATCAGCACGCCGTCGATCCCGGCGGCCACCGGCCGCGAGACCTTGAGCCCCGTGCTGAGCAGCGCCAGGCCCGAGGAGTAGATGTCCATCACGGCCCCGCCGATCAGGCCGAGCAGCGCGACGACGATGAAGGGGAGCAGGAACCAGGTCGGCAGGATCCCGGCGAGCGCTCCGATCGGGTCCGCGGCGATCGCGTCCGAGAGCTCCTGCGAGGAGCCGGCCAGCAGCAGGCCGACGACCACCAGCACGACGGGCGCGACCGCTCCGCCGATCGTCGTCCACGCGATCACTCCGCTCGTGCGGGCACCGCGGGGGAGGTAGCGGGAGTAGTCGGCCGCGGCGTTCACCCAGCCCAGCCCGAAGCCGGTCATCATGAACACGAGCCCGCCGATGACCGCGGCGGCCGAGCCCGCGGGCAGGGCGCCGACGGCGGCGAGGTCGATCCGGTCGAGGACGAGCACGACGTAGACCACGGTCAGCACGGCGGTCGCGACGGTGATCGCGAGCTGGAGCCGCATGATCAGGCGGAAGCCCGCGATCCCGGCGATCACGATGAGCGCGGCGACCACGATCAGCGCGACCACCTTGGTGAGCACGCCCCCGTCCCAGCCGAACTCCTCGAACACCGTCGCCGTCGCGAGCACCGCGAGGGAGGCCAGCACCGTCTCCCAGCCCACCGTGAGCAGCCAGGAGATCACCGAGACGAGGCGGTTGCCGTCGACCCCGAAGGCCGCCCGGCTGAGCACCATCGTCGGGGCGGAGCCGCGCTTGCCGGCGACGGCGACCAGACCGCAGAAGAGGAACGAGACGACGATCCCGATCACGCTGACGAGCGTCGCCTGCCCGAAGGAGAGGCCGAAGCCGAGGAGGAAGGAGCCGTAGCTCAGCCCGAGCACGGACACGTTCGCGGCGAACCACGGCCAGAACAGGTCGCGAGGGCGGCCGTGCCGCTCCGACTCCTGGATCGTGTCGAGGCCGTTGAGCTCGATGCCGCTTGCGGGGCGGGTGCTCGGACGATCGGGGGAGGTCATCGCGTCCTCGTTCTCACGGGTGCCGGCCCTGCGCCGGAGCTGTGACGAACCTACAGCGCCCCGCGCTCGAACAGCAGCCGGAGCGATTCGAGGTCGTCCGCGACCCGCGCGCAGTCCTCGTCCCAGTCGTCGAGGCTCATCCCGGGGCGCCGCCGCACGGTGAAGGCCACCTCGGCGCCGTTCCCGTTCACGAGCACCCGGAGCGGATTGTCCACCACCGTCCCGTCGGGGAGCGTGACCTCGTGGTCCGCGACGCCGAACGGGTTCTGCGGGGCGAAGCGCACCTCGACCCGGCCCATCGGCGAGTCGGCGAACCAGCGTCCGTCGACCTGCTCGAGCGCGGAGGAGGCGAGGCCCGCGGCCCACCGCGGGAGGTTCGCCGGGTCGGAGACGAAGGCGTACACCTCCGCGGCCGGAGCCTCGATCACGACGCCCACGGGGCGCGATTCGTACAGGGTCATCCGCTCGTCCTTCCTCTGCAGCCGGTCAGTGCTCGTCGCCGAAGCTGGCGACCAGCAGCGCGGCGAGCGCCGTCCGCTCCAGCATGCCCTCGATGCCGATCGCCTCGCTGCGCGCGTGCGCCCCCTCGCCCGGGGCGCCGAGCCCGTCGAGGACCGGCAGGCCCAGCGCGGCGACGAGGTTGCCGTCGCTCGCCCCGCCGACCGCGATCTCGCGGAGGGGGACGTCGATCCGCTTCGCGACCCGCTCGGCCCTGCGGTAGAGCGCGGCGACGGAGGCGGTCCGCTCGAAGACGGGCCGCTCCCAGGAGCCGCGCACCTCCAGCCGGATGCGCGGGTCGGCGGCGGCGAGCGCGTCGAGCTCGGCCTCGACGCGCGCGGCCTCGGCGGATCCGCGGATCCGCGCCTCCAGCTCCAGGCGCACGCGGGCCGTCGTCACGTTGACCCGCGAGCCGCCGGAGACCACTCCGATGTTGACCGAGGTGCCCTCCTCCTCCCGCGCGATCGCCAGCACCCGCGGGATCAGCGAGCCGAGCTCGTGGATCGCGCTCGCCCCCTTCTCCGGCTCGACCCCGGCGTGCGCCTCGACCCCGACCACGTCGATCACGAAGCGCCCGATGCCCTTGCGCGCCGTCTTGACCGCGTCGCCGATCGCGCCCTCGAACACCAGGACCGCGTCGGCGCCCGCGCACTGCCGCTCCAGGAACGGGCGGGAGGCGGCGCTGCCGATCTCCTCGTCCCCGCTCATCACCAGGCGGACGGCCGGATGCGGGACGCCGGCGTGGCGGAGCGCGGCCACCAGCCACACCATCTGCACCAGCCCGGCCTTCATGTCGTAGCTGCCCGGTCCGCTCAGGCGGTCGCCGTCGACGGCGAAGGGCCAGGAGCGGGTCGTGCCCAGGGGCCACACCGTGTCGTAGTGGCCGAGCAGCGCCACGAACGGACGCGTGCCGCGGTGCGGTCTCGCGCCGCCGCTCGCCGGGACGGTCCAGCTGGTCGCGGTCGGCGCGTCCTGCGCACGCTGGTGCTGCACGTCGGCGTCGTGCCCGAGCCGCTCTCCCACCCAGTGCACCAGGAAGGCGTGCAGCTCGCCGAGCGCCTCGAGGGAGTCGCTGGGGCTCTCGATCATCACGAGGTGCCGGACGTCGTCGAGCATCCGCGAGCGGTTGTCGCGGAGGAAGGAGCGCACGCGGGCGGCGTCGTCGGCATCGGGGAAGGTCATCGACTCCGGAGTACCAGAGTGCGGCCGCTCGCGCGAACCGGCTGAACCGTTCGGGCCCCCGTTACGTTGGTGCAGGAAGAGGTGGAGATGTCCGAGGATCAGGCCCAGATGCTGCGTGCGCTGCACGACGAGCACGCCAGCGCGCTCTGGCGGTTCGTGCTGCGCCTGACCGGCGACCGCCAGATGGCGGAGGACGTCGTGCAGGAGGCGCTGCTGCGCGCCTGGAAGCACCCCGAGATCCTCGCCCAGGGCGAGGCCGCCGCCCGCTCCTGGCTCTACACCGTGGCCCGGAACCTCGTCATCGACGACCGCCGCAGCGCCCGCTACGCCCGGGAGCTGGGCACGGACGAGGTCCCCGAGCGCCCGACCGCCGACCGCACCGACCAGGTGCTCGACGCCTGGCTGCTCTCGGACGCGCTCAGCGGACTGAGCCACGACCACCGCGCGGTCATCGTGCACGCCTACTACGGCGGCCGCACGGTCACCGAGATCGCCGCGCTGCTGGGGATCGCCCCGGGCACCGTCAAGTCGCGGATGCACTACGGGATGCGGGCCCTCAAGCTCGCACTGCAGGAGCGGGGGGTGACGGAGCTGTGAGCCGCGACCCCTCCTCCGACGACCGGCATGACGACCCCTTCCGCGACTGGGACGCCGCGTACCTCCTCGGATCCCTGACCGCTGCCGACCGCCGCGAGTACGAGCTGCACCTGCGCGCCTGCCCCGGCTGCCGCGAGTCCCTCGCCGAGTTCGTCCCGCTGCCGGGCCTGCTGGCCCACCTGCCCCAGGACGAGGCGATGCGCCTGGTCGAGGAGCCGGAGGCGGCCGGCGATCCGGCTCCGGCGGCACTGCTGACCCGCCTCGCCGCGGCCACCGACTCCGTCCGCCGCCGCACCCGGCTGCGCATCGCGGGCCTGGTGCTCGCCGCCGCGGGCGTCTCGGCCGCCGCCGCCGTCGCCCTGCCGCTCGCGATCGGTCCGTCCCTCGCCCCTGTCGAGACCGTCGGCTCGACCGTCTCGCTCGCCGCGGCTCCGGGCGTCCCCGTCGAGGCCTCCGTGCGATTCGTGCCGCAGCAGTGGGGCACGCGGATCGACATGGACTGCAGCTGGGCCGACACGGCCGAGCAGTACGCGGGCTCGGCCGGATACGTCCTCTACGTCACGGACACCTCGGGCGGCACCGAGGCCGTCGGATCGTGGACGAGCGCGCCGGGGACGACGATGGAGCCCAGCCTCGCCACCGGGCTCCCGCTCTCCGAGATCGCCTCGGTCGAGGTGCGGCTGCAGGGATCGGACACCGTCGTGCTCACCGGCCGCCCCTGAGCGGGCCGCCGGATTCCCAGGTGCGCGCTCCGCGGACTGAGTAGCTTCTCAGTCATGACGATCGCGACCCTCGCCCTCGCCCCCGCCTCCGTGGCGACCGCCTCCTCCTCCGACAGCATCGACGAGCTCTCCGGACTCGTCGGCGTCGCCGCGCGGGTGATCGCCGCGCTCGGAGAGGCGGGCGTCGGCCTGCTGACGCTGATCGAGACGGTGTTCCCGCCGATCCCGAGCGAGCTCGTGCTGCCGCTGGCCGGCTTCCTCGCCCAGCAGGGCCGGATGAACCTGGTGCTGGTCGTGATCACGGCGACCCTCGGCGCCTACCTCGGCGGCCTGATCCTCTACGCGCTCGGCCACCGCATCGGCACGGAGCGCTCGATCCGCCTGCTCTCCAAGCTCCCGCTGGTCGACCGCGAGGACTTCGAGAAGGCGGTCGGCTGGTTCCGCCGGCACGGCACCTGGGCGGTCCTCTTCGGTCGCCTCATCCCGGGCGTGCGCAGCCTCATCTCGCTCCCCGCGGGGGCCGAGCGGATGAACCTGCTGCTGTTCTCGGGACTGACGATCCTCGGCTCCGGCGTCTGGAACGGCCTGCTGATCGGCCTCGGCGCAGCCCTGGGTACGCAGTACGAGCTCGTCGACCAGTATGCGGGCGTGCTCGACGCGATCATCTACAGCGCGTTCGGCGTGCTGCTGCTCGCGCTCGTGGTGCGCCGCGTGCGGCGGCACCGTGCCGCGGCGCGCACCGGATCGCGCCACTGACCTGCGTCCACGGGCGGGCGGGCGCAAGGCCCCGCGCCACCCCGCCCCGGTGCCCTAACGTTCGAGGGGTCCGCACTCCCCGACGCGAAGGAACGCCATGTCCGAGACCGCCGCGCCCACGATGTCCCGCACCTCCGTCGAGCGCTGGTGGATCATCGCCGTCTCGCTGATCGCGATCGTGCTCGGCGTCATCGCCGTCCTGATCCCCGGTCCGACGCTGCTGACCGTCGCCATCGTCTTCGGCATCCACCTGATCGCCGCGGGCGTCTTCCGCCTTCTGCTGGCCTTCACCGCCTCGCGGCTCGATGCCCGGGTGCGCTGGCTCGCGGGCCTGCTCGGCGCCCTGATCCTGGTCGCAGGCATCCTGTGCCTGTCGAACCCGTTCGAGTCGCTGAGCGTCCTGGGCCTCGTGATCGGCGCGGGCTGGATCCTCGACGGCGTCTCGAGCATCACCAGCGGCCGCACCGTCGCCGGCCCCGCGTGGCTGCCGATCGCGGCAGGGATCGCCTCGGTCATCGCGGGCGTCCTGACGATCATCATGCCCGTGCTGGCGCTGGCCTCCTTCGTCACGGTCGCGGCCATCCTGCTGATCGTCGTGGGCGTCTCGGGCCTGCTCCTGCTCCCGGGCCGCACGAAGCGCCCCGAGGGCGCCGAGGCGTAGACCGCGCGGATGGCCGATCCCGATCTCGTCCCCGAGCTGCTCGTCGCCGACCTCGACCGGAGCCTGGGGTTCTGGTGCGGTCCCTGCGGGTTCCGGATCCACTACGCCCGGCCCGAGGAGGGCTTCGCGTACCCGGTCCTCGGCTCCGCGCACGTGATGCTCGAAGAGGCGGGGCGGGGCCGCAACTGGATCGCGGCACCGCTGGAGCGCCCGTTCGGCCGGGGGATGAACCTGCAGCTGCACGTCGACGACGCCGACCGGACGGCAGCGGCGCTCGCCGAGGCCGGGACGCCGCTGTTCTCGCCGCTCGAGACCCGCTGGTACCGGGTCGGAGCGGAGGAGGCGGGCGTCCGTCAGCTGGTGGTGGCCGATCCCGACGGGTACCTGCTGCGGTTCCAGTCGTCGCTCGGACGCCGACCGGCCCGAGCGGACGTCCCCGTCGCTCCCTGACCGGCCGACCGCGCCACCATCCGCTCGGCTCAGGACGTCATGCCAGCGAGTGACGACCGTGACACTGCGCGGCTGGTTGCCTCGGAGACATGACGCAGCACCCCGCCACCGCGACCCTCCCGCAGGTCCCGCCCGCCGCCCTCACCGAGCCCGCTATTGAGCAGGCCGCCTCGGCGGAGCACGAGCCCCTCGTCCGTCCGGCGGACCTGGTGTCGGCGCTCACGGGCGTCGCGCTCTGCTTCTTCTCCCTCTTCGTCTACGCCATCGCGCACTGGCAGTACTTCGGCGCGGACGTCGACGAGGTGAGCGTCCTCGGCTGGCTCGCGCCGCTGATCGCCGGCGTCGCCTGCCTGCTGTCGGCCGTCGTGTCCGTCGGGGTCCGCGCCTCCGGGCGCCGCGCCGAGCGGACCGCGGCATGATCCCCGTCCTCGCCGGGCCCGGCCTCGAGGCCGCGGAGCAGCTCCTCGTCCGCGCCGGATGCCTCCGCCCCGAGCACTCGTGGGCGGCCGGTGCCGCCACGGAGGCCGCGCCGCGGATCGACTTCGCCGTCCTCGCCGAGCAGGCGTGCCTCCTCGACCTCTCGGAGGAGGCGGTCGCGCGCATCGCCGTGTCGCTCGCCACCGGCCGCCCCGTCGATCTGCGGAGCGCCTTCGGGCATCTCACGCGCGACCACGCCCGGCTCGTCATGACCGCGGTCGCCGCGGCCGCCGGGCACGACCGCGTGAGCAGCCGGATCCGCGTGGTCGGTGACGAGCGCCGGGTCGAGACGGCGCCGCCCCTGGCCGTCTGGCCCTCCTGAGCCCCGCCCGCCCCGATCGGGCGGGCGCGCTCGCCGATCCGACCCGGCGCTCCGCGTGCCTCCGATGCTCCGGCCCGGTGAGCCGTTCGGAGGTGCCGTGCCGCCGACCCGCGTCGCTACGGCCTTTCGGAGGTGCCCGGTTTAGGGTGTCCGTGTGCAACGAGTCGACGATTTCCCAGGAGCCGGACCGGTGGCGACCTCACCCGAATCCGGTGACCAGGGGGAGGCGTCCGCGCATCGGCTCTCCCCGACGGCGACCTCTCCCGTGCAGGTGACGAGCGGCGAGGCCGGCTACCAGGGCGGCAACGTGGCCGATCCGGTGTGGCAGTCGTGGCGCGACGAGCTCGCCAAGGTCGGCGGTCCGTCGCCCCTGCTCCACTTCGTGGACTCGCCCCGGACGCGCATCGAGCTCTCGACCACGCACCCCGGCGGGCTGCCCCCGTTCATCTCGGGCAAGACGACGCTCCTCTCCTCGCTCATCCGCGACGAGCTCGCCCTGCGCACCGCGAAGAACGCCGCGGGCGCGATCACCGACAAGGGGATCGAGCTGCGCTCGGTCCGCGGCATCGAGGGCGTCCACCTCGCCATCGGCCTCGCCCAGTGGCGCGCCGGCGACACGGAGTTCACCGCTCCCGTGCTCCTGCGCCCGCTCGCCATCCGCCGCTACGGCCGCGACTTCGAGCTCAAGCTCAAGGGCCAGCCCTACTTCAACCCGCAGCTCGCGCGCGCCCTCAAGCAGCAGTTCGGCATCACGATCGACCCCGAGCAGTTCGTCGAGCTGGCCGTGCAGAACGGCGTCTTCAAGCCGCAGCCGGTCATCGACCAGCTGCGCGGCCTGACCTCGCACCTGCCGTGGTTCGCCGTGCACCCGCGCCTCGTGGTCTCGAGCTTCGCCGACGTGGCGGGCGACATGCTCCGCGACGCCCGGATGCTCGAGCACCCGGTCCTCGACGCCGTCGCCGGGAACCCGGCCGCCAAGCGGGCGCTGCAGCAGTCGCAGAAGGTGGCGTCGATCATCCCGCAGGACGAGCGTCCTCCGGCGACCGACAACCTCCTCCTCGACGCGGACGCCGAGCAGGAGCAGGTGATCGCGAACATCGCGGCCGGCAACTCGCTCGTCGTGAAGACCCTCCCCGGCACGGGCGGCACCCAGACCATCGTCAACGCGATCGGCGCCCTGGCCGCCCAGCACAAGCGCGTGCTGGTCGTCAGCGCTCGCCGGTCGAGCCTCGACAGCATCCACCAGCGCCTGCTCTCGGCGGGCCTGGGCGGCATCGCGGTCGGGCCCCGCACGCTCCGCCGCGACCTCATCCAGTCGATCGGCCGCAACGAGAAGGCCGCGCGCCCCTCCGTCAGCGAGATCGACGACGCCCTGCTCCGGCTGCGGAAGGTGCTGCTCGACTACCGCGGCGCGCTCTCCCGGCGCGACGAGAGCTTCGGCGTCTCGGCGCTGCAGGCGCTCGAGGAGCTCGCCCGCCTCTCGCAGCTGCGGACGCCCCCGTCGACCGCCGCCCGCCTCGACCGCCGCTCCGTCACCGCTCTCGCGCACAGCCGCCCCGAGGCGACCCGGATGCTGATCGAGTCGGCGCGCCTGGGCGAATTCCGCTACGGCCCGGGCGACTCGCCCTGGTACGGGGCCCAGTTCGACTCCACCGCCGACGCCGAGATCGCCCACGAGCTGGCCAAGCGCCTGCACCTGCGCGACCTGCCGCGCCTGCTCGACCGCGCCCAGGACGTCATCGGCCAGACGCGGATGCGCCCGTTCGAGTCGGTCGCCGAGCTCGGCATCTACCTGCGTCTGCTGCAGGACGTCCGCGAGACGCTGGACAAGTTCCAGCCGGCCGTCTTCGACCGCTCGATCCAGGACCTCATCGTCGCCACCTCGCCGCGCCGCGAGGCCGCCGAGATGTCGTCCACCAACCGCCGGCGCCTGAAGAAGCTCGCCCGCGAGTACCTGCGTCCCGGCGCGCACGTCACCGACTTGAACGCGGCGCTCCGCCGGGTGCAGCAGCAGCGGACGCTGTGGCAGCGCTACGCGGTCGCCGGCACGATCCCCGAGGTCCCGGTCGGCGTCGCCGACGTGCAGGTTGCCTACCAGCAGGTGACCGACCAGCTGAGCCGTCTCGACGAGCCGCTCGGCCGCCGCGGGACGAACCTGCAGCTCGCCTCGCTCCCTCTCGCGGAGCTGGCCTCGATGGTGTCCGGCCTCGCCGAGGACAGCGAGGTGCTCGCCAACCTCCAGGAGCGGACGACCCTCCTCGCCACCCTCCGCGACTGGGGCCTGGACCCGCTGCTCACCGATCTCTCGCGCCGCCACGTGCCGGCCGAGCTGGTCGCGGGCGAGCTGGACCTGGCCTGGTGGCGCTCGGCGCTCGAGATCATGCTGACCGACGAGCGTGCGCTGCTCGGCGGCAACACGAGCGTGCTCGACCGGCTCGAGGCCGACTTCAAGCTCGTCGACGAGGCGCACGCCGCCTCGAGCGCCGAGCTGCTGGCCTGGAAGCTCTCCGAGACCTGGAAGATCGGGCTCGTCGACTGGCCGCAGGAGCGCGACGCGCTGCGCGCGCTGCTGCGGACCGAGGCGGCGACGACCCCTCAGGAGCTGCAGAAGGCCGCTCCGCACCTCTCGCGCGTGCTCGCTCCGGCCTGGCTCGCCTCGCCGTACGAGGTGCACCGCATCGGCACCGAGACGACCTTCGACGCGGTGTTCCTCGTCGACGCCGGGGCGACCACGCTGGCCGAGAACGTCGGAGCGATCCGCCGGGCCAAGCAGGTCGTCGCGTTCGGCGACCCGGTCACGCAGACCCCCACTCCCTTCGGCCTGCGCGTCGACGAGACGCCGGAGTTCGGCTCCACCGCCTCGCGGACCGACGTCGAGGCGCTGCACGCCCAGTCGGCGCTCGCCCGACTCGGCGAGCTGCTCAACACCGTCACGCTCACCCGCAGCTACCGCGCGGGCGGCGAGGACCTGGCCGAGCTGGTCAACCGCCGCTTCTACGGCGGCCGCATCGACTCGCTGCCCTGGGCCGGCTCGTTCCTCGGACACGACTCGCTCCGCTTCCACTACATCGCGAGCGGGCACGGCATGCCCGAGAACGACTCCGGAGCCGTCGAGTCCGTCGACGCCGAGGTCGCGAAGGTGGTCGAGCTGGTGCTCGAGCACGCGGTTATCCGTCCGCGCGAGTCGCTGATGGTCATCACCGCGAGTCCTCGCCACGCCGTGCGGGTGCAGCAGGCGGTGCTGACGGCCTTCGCCAAGCGCACCGATCTGAGCGACTTCATCCTCGGCGACCGTCCCGAGCCCTTCGCCGTCGTGACGCTGGAGCAGTCGGTCGCGCAGAGCCGCGACCGCGTCATCTTCTCGATCGGCTACGGCCGGACGCCCCACGGCCGCCTGCTGTCGAACTTCGGCGCTCTCGCGGAGCCGGGCGGAGAGCGCCTGCTGGCGGTCGGGATGACCCGTGCCCGCCGCTCGATGGACATCGTCTCGTGCTTCCGCCCGGGCGACATCGACGAGTCGCGCATGCGCTACGGCATGGTCGCGCTCGCGCAGGTGCTGCAGGAGGCGGAGGACCGCGTCCAGCCGAGCGACCGCGACGACTACTCGGAGCCGATGCTGGTGGATCTCGCCGCGCGCCTCGAGCGCCGCGGACTCCGGGTCAACATCGGGCACAAGGGCAAGCTGGCCCTCGTCGCCGCGCACGGGACCCGTGCCGTGGTGGTCGAGACCGACCGCGACGTGAGCACGCAGAGCCTGCGCGTGTCGCTGCGCCTGCGTCCGGAGCTGCTGCGCCGGCTGGGCTGGCACTACCTGCGGGTGCACAACTTCGAGCTGTTCGCCGACCCCGAGGCCGTGGCCGCGCGGGTGGCCGGGCTGATCGGTGCGACCGCGGGGGAGGAGCAGACCGCTGCTCCCGCCGCCGGCGAGGCTCCTGCTGCTCCTGCCGCTCCTGCCGCCGCCGCCGCTCCGGCGTCGGGGGAGACGCAGCCCGTCGAGCCGCTGCCGCGCGACTGATCGTGGCGCCGGATCCCGACGCCCCCGCGGGTGCCGACCGCCCGTTGCGGCGCACCCGCGGCGGTCGGCGGGCGACGCTCCCCGCGAAGCCCGGCACCGATCCGTCCCCGCACGACGCTCCGATCGCCGACCCCTCCGCGCCGCCCGCGCGCCCCGACACCGGCCCGAACGACGCGCGCCTGCGCCAGGACGTCCCCCCGCACTACTGAGGTCAGCCGGACCGGTCGGTGATCCGCGAGTCGGCGCTCGACCCGTCGACGACCTCGGACCTCACCCCGCCGCGCCCCGCCTCGACGAGCGAACGCGTCACGCCGCTGTCCGGCGACCGCTCACGTCGGACCCGGCGACGGTGACCGGCTGCTTCCCGTCCGGTGCCTGCGGACGATCGCGTCCGTCCGGTGCCTAGCTGATCGACCGCTTTCCGCCTCATGCCCAGCGATGTCCGATGAAGGCGTGGACACAGGAACGATCAGTCCCCGCCGGAGACGCTGAAGGCCCCGATAGGCGACCTGCCGAGGGTGCAGGTGTCGTCCGAAACGCGTGCCAGCGTTTCGAACGCACTGTTCGCACACCGCTCCACGGAACGCTCTCCATCGGGAAGCCGACCGCGGTCTTCTTCCGCCTCCGGCGGAAGAAGACAGGACAACTCAGTCGACGTGCTTGCCGGAGTTCGCGGTGGTTGCGGTGCCGTTGTTGGCGAGCAGGTCGCGGATGTCGGCGAGGAGCTCGAGCTCGGTGGGGGCCTTGTCCTCCGCGGCGGGGGCGTCGGCGGCCTTCTTGGCGAAGGCAGCGTTCTTGAGGTGGTTGATCGGCAGGACGAACGCGAAGTAGAGGACGAAGGCGACGATCACGAACTGGATCAGGGCCGAGACGACCGAGCCGTAGGCGATGACGGTCGGGTCCTCGCCGTTCTCTCCCGGTCGGATGGGCCAGACCAGGGCCTCGAGGGAGGAGGCGTCGAAGATCACGCCGATGAGCGGGTTGAAGATCCCCGTCACGATCGCGTTGACGATGGTCGTGAAGGCGGCGCCGATGACCACGGCGACAGCCAGGTCGATGACGTTGCCGCGGAGGATGAACTCCTTGAAGCCGTTGATCATGATCGTTCCGTTTCTGCCGTGAGCGGTGGGTGGCGGGTCAGCTCCCGGAGGAGGAGCCCGAGGAGGAGGACCCGGAGGAGCCCGAGGACGACGAGGAGGAGGACGATCCGGAGCCCGAGGACCCCGAGCCGGACGAGGAGCCGCCCGAGCCCGATGAACCCGAGGATCCGGAGGAGGAGCCGCCCGATCCCGAGGAGCCCGACGACGAGTCGGATGAGCCGGAGCCGGATGCGCCCGAGCCGGACGAGCCGGCACCCGAGGAGGAGGAGCCGCCCTCGCTCGACTTCCCGCCGGAGCGGGAGTCGGTGCGGTAGAAGCCCGAGCCGTTGAAGGTCACGCCGACCGCGCTGAACACCTTGCGCAGCGCCCCCTGGCAGCTCGGGCACTCGGTGAGCGTGTCGTCGGTGAACTTCTGCTGGATGTCGAAGGCGTTGCCGCACTGCGTGCAGCGGTAGGAGTAGGTGGGCACAGGGGGCTCCTCGGAGGCGGGTGGGGGAGAAGGAGGACGGGGTCAGTGGCGCAGGTCGACGATGCCGGAGGGAGTGACGACTCCGTCGACGGCCTGGTCGTGGACCTCGCTGGGCACCCGGTCGACGAGCTCGCTGTCGAAGACGACGGCGTAGACCGGCGGGCACTTCTCCATCGAGCCGAGGGTCTTGTCGAAGTAGCCGCGCCCCCAGCCCATCCGCATCCCCTGCCGGTCGACGGTGGCGGCCGGGACGACGATGAGGTCGACGTCGTTGATCGCGATGGGGCCGAGCAGCTGCCCGACGGGCTCGGGCATGCCGAACAGGCCCTGGGTCTCGGTGTGGCCGTCGCCGACCGCCCAGTCGAGCAGGCCGTCCTGGCGCGAGACGGGGAAGAGGACGCGGATGCCGTGGCTCTCGGCCCAGCCCAGGAACGGCCGGGTGCTCGGCTCCTCCGGAGCGGAGAGGTAGCACGCGAGGGAGCGGGCCCCCACGCGGGTGGCGAGCTCGATCAGGTGGGCGGTGATCTGCTCCGCGGCCTGGTCGCGAGCGGTCGAGGTCTGCGTGCGGCGGCGCTCGCGCAGCTCGGCGCGCAGCGCCCGCTTCTCGTGCGTGATGTCGGCTGGCATGCGCTCAGTCTAGAACCGGGCCCCGCGCCGGCCTCCGCGCGGACGACCCTGAGGGACGCTCGTCCCGGACCGCCCCGGAACGGGGTCCGGCGCCTTCCGTCGCCGCTCCTGGCGCGAAACTCCCGCGACTTCCCCCGCCGCTAGGATGGCGCCCCATGGGCACTCGAATCCGCAAAGCAGTCATCCCCGCCGCAGGTCTCGGCACCCGCTTCCTGCCGGCGACGAAGGCCATCCCCAAGGAGATGCTGCCGGTCGTCGACAAGCCGGCGATCCAGTACGTGGTCGAGGAGGCGGCGGACGCCGGCCTCCAGGACGTGCTCGTGATCATCGGGCGCAACAAGAACGCGCTCGCCAACCACTTCGACTCGGTGCCCGAGCTCGAGCAGAACCTGTCCCAGAAGAAGGACGACAAGAAGCTCGAGCACGTCAAGTACGCCAGCGACCTCGCCGACGTGCACTTCGTCCGTCAGGGCGAGCCGAAGGGCCTCGGCCACGCGGTCTCCCGTGCGCAGCGCCACGTCGGCGACGAGCCCTTCGCCGTGCTCCTCGGCGACGACCTGATCGACGCCCGCGACCCGCTGCTCTCGCGCATGATCGACGTCGCCGAGCAGCGCGACACCACGGTGGTCGCCCTGCTCGAGGTCGACCCCGACCAGATCCACCTCTACGGCTGCGCGGCGGTCGAGGCGACCGACGAGGACGACGTGGTGCGGATCACCGGGCTGGTCGAGAAGCCCTCCAAGGAGGACGCCCCCTCGAACCTCGCGATCATCGGCCGCTACGTGCTGAAGCCCGACGTGTTCGGCGTGCTCGAGCACACCGCTCCGGGCAAGGGCGGCGAGATCCAGCTGACCGACGCACTGGAGCGCATGGCGCAGGACCCGGCCGAGTTCGGCGGCGTCTACGGCGTCGTGTTCCGCGGCCGCCGCTACGACACCGGCGACAAGCTCGACTACATCAAGGCCATCGTGCAGCTCGCCTCCGACCGCGACGACCTCGGCAAGGACCTCAAGCCCTGGCTGAAGGACTTCGTCGCCGGCCTCTGAGCCCCGGCGAGCGCTCCTCCGGAACGGACGGGACCCCCTGCTGCGGCACGGGATCCCGTCCGTTCGTCCGTTCCCCGAGAGCACGGAACGCCGCGGAGTCCAGTCCCCCTCCCGCAGTGCGGCGGAGCAGTAGGGTCGCATCATGCCGCTCCCGATCCCGACGCTCACCGAGGGTCGTGTCACCGTCCGCCCCATCCGCGTGCGCGACGCCCGCCCTCTCGAGCGGGAGCTGATCGCGAACCGGTCGTGGCTGCGCCAGTGGGAGGCGTCCGACCCCCGGGGAGGCGCCGCGTTCGACGTGCGCGCCAGCATCCGCTCGCTGCAGCAGAACGCGCGGGCCGGCGGGGGAGTGCCGTTCCTCATCGACTGGGACGGCGAGCTCGCCGGGCAGCTCAACATCTCGAACATCGGGTACGGCTCGCTCTCCTCCGGGTCGATCGGCTACTGGGTGTCCGAGCGCTACGCCGGGCGGGGGATCACTCCGATCGCCGTGGCACTAGCTGCCGACCACGCCTTCCTCGACCTGGGGCTGCACCGGATCGAGATCTGCATCCGCCCGGAGAACCGGCCGAGCCTGCGCGTGGTCGAGAAGCTCGGCTTCCGCTACGAGGGCCTGCGGCGGCGCTTCATCCACATCAACGGCGACTGGCGGGACCACTTCTGCTTCGCCCTCGTGGCGGAGGAGGTGCCCCGCGGCGTGCTCCGCCGCTACCTCGACGGGCAGGTCCCGTCGGAGGTCGGCGTGCCGACCGACGCGGACCTCCGCGCCTCGCGCCGCTCGGGTCTCTCCGGACCCTCCGACGGCGCCGGTGTCCCTCCGACGGGGCCCCGGCTGATCCGCGATCCGCACGGACACACCTACCCGTAATGACGGACGGGAGTGCCCGGTGCTCCTAGCGTTGTCCGCATGAGTAGCGACTGGCTGGGCGGGGGCGTCGTCTGGGCGCTCGCCGCCGTTCTGTGGGTCGCCTACCTGATCCCCACGTGGATGCGCAGGCGGTCGTACAACGCGACCGAGCGCAACGCGGTGAGGCTGCAGCAGACGCTGCGGATCCTCGCCGAGACCGCGGAAGTGCCCGAGCACGTGCGTGCGGAGGCGACGGCCCGCGAGGTGGCGCTGCAGCAGCGCCGGCTCCGGGTGACCGAGACACGACGACGAGCCGAAGAGAAGGCACAGGCGATGGAGCTGGCACAGGCGGAGAAGGCGGCGCGCGACGCGCTGCGACGGGCGACCGCGAGCGCACGGCGGAGCACGCGGTCAGGGCCCTCGGTCCTGCGCTGGCGCCAGGGCGCCGCGCTGGCCGTGCTGGTCGGCGCGGTCGCCGCGCTGGTCGGGCTCGTGATGCTGCCCTTCGGCGGCACGGGCGCGGTGCCGCTCGTCGGCCTGCTCCTCGCCGTCGCGGGGCTCGGCACGCTGATCCTGCTGGCGCCGGGTCGCCGCCGCGCCGCCGCTCCGGCCGCAACAGCGACGACGGCCGCCGCGATCGAGCGCCGGCGCGCCGAGGTCTTCGAGGCCGAGCTCGCCGAGGAGGCGGGGGACGACGCCTCCGAGGAGCTCGCCGAGGACCGTGCGAGCTGGACGCCGCAGCCGCTCCCCAAGCCGCTGTACCTCTCCCGGGGCACGGTCGCCGCCTCCGCGATGGCGTCGATCGACGCCGTGGAGCGCCTGCGCACCGCCGCGGCGGAGGCGGAGCTCGCCCAGCGCGCCGCCGCGACCGCTCCCGAGGTGGCGCCGCTGCGCGTCCCGCGTGCCGCCGCTCCCGCTCCCGAGGCTCCGCGTCCCTCCTCCCGCTTCGCCGCGATGGGCGTCGTGGACGGCGTCGACGCGATCGACCTCGACCAGGCGCTGCAGCGCCGCCGCGGGGCCTGACCCGAGTGCGAGGCGCCTGCTCGTCCGTGCTAGTGTGGACGAGTTGTTCGGGCCGGTGACGGCTCGGAAGGCACGGGTCCGTGGCGCAGTTGGTAGCGCGCTTCGTTCGCAATGAAGAGGTCAGGGGTTCGAATCCCCTCGGATCCACCACCACGGAAGGCCCGCTCGAGAGAGCGGGCCTTCTGGTTTGTGCCGGCGGCCGGATCGGGAACCTCGCCTGTTCGGCGGGTCGACCGCCTCGCGGCCTCGACGCGCTCGTCGGCGGAGGAGTGGTCCGTTCGATCGGCACTCGGTACTAGGCGTCTCCGCCGATCCTGGCTCGACCGCCGAGGACGGCGACTCCCGTCGAGACTCCGGCGACTGCGACCATCGCGACGATGCCCAGTGCCCGGAGCACGAACGCCTTGTGCTCCGAATCCTTCAGCGCTTCGTCGTCGATCGCTTCTTTGAACAGCCGAAGGACCGAGTAGCGGTCCGCCGCGCTCAGGGTGTCACGATCCAGTTCGCGGTTCAGGACGGCGCGGTACTCGGCGAAGGCCCTGTGAACCTTCTTCTGACTCTTCCAGTTGGCTCGAACGGCTGAACTCGCCTGATCTCCCACTTCACTGAACGAGTCGAGGACGAGATTCTTGAAATCCGGGAACTGCTCGACGACCTTCAGGGCGAGCTCCTCGCTCATGTTCGGCAGCTCGGATGCGAACGCGATGAACTTCTCTTTCGACAGATTCCTCCAGGAGTCGATACCGATCCTCTGCTTGAGATCGTCCTCGTTCGAGTAGTCCATGCTGATCCCTCTTCCCTCCACGGCGACGGCCGATCATCGCCTCAGAGTATCGAGGAGGAGCCGTCGGTCCACGTGCTCTCCGGGCGGGAGAGCGCGCGGGCCGGTCGTGCAGGTCCTGACGATCGGGCGCCCCAAGCTGTGGGCCGCCCGCGTCCGTGCGTCCTCCGTGTCCCCCATCCGGGCCGCGCCGGACGGGAGCCGCCCTCCTCCGGTCCGTCGGGGGATCCGCGGCGACGTACGCTCGCCCCTCGTGCTCTCGCAGCACGCGAGGCACTCGAACGATGGACGACCAGGGGACGGGACGACATGGGGACCACAGCACACAGGGCACGGCGGAGAGCAGCAGGGGTCGGCGCGGGGGCGATCGCGCTCCTGGCGGGGCTCCTGGCGGCACCGCCGGCGCAGGCGTCCGGGACGCAGACGCTGCTCGCGCTCGGCGACTCGATCACGCGCGCGGCGACGACCTGCGGGGTGAACCGCGACTGCGTCGAGAACTCCTGGGCGACGGGATCGGCGCCCGCGGTCGACTCGATCGCGAGCCGTTTGGCGGCGGCGGATCCGCGGACGGCGGTCCGCGCGGTGAACTACGCGAAGTCGGGCGCGGTCATCAGCGGAGTCGAGTCGCGGATCGACGCCGCGGTCGCGGCCGGGGAGGAGCCGGACGTGGTCACGCTGCTGATCGGCGGCAACGACCTCTGCTCGCTGAGCCTCTCGCCCGACTCCCGCGACGGCTACGCGATGACGCCCGCGGCCTCCTTCGCGGCGTCGGCGACCCGGATACTGCGCTCCATCGGCGAGGAGTGGCCGGAGGCGACGGTGCTCGTCGGCTCGGTCCCGGACATCGAGTCGGAGTGGGAGGCCGTGAAGTCGACGCCGGGCGCCGCGATCTGGGCCTGGGGCGGGGTCTGCCGGACCCAGCGCGGAGTCGACGCGACGACCGGAGCCCCGCTGACCGGCTCGGCCTACACCGCCTCGCTCGCGGCGGCGGAGGACCGGGAGGCCGCCTTCAACGAGGCACTGGAATCGGCCTGCGCGTCCGCCGCGAACGACTGCGTCTGGGACGGCGGTGCCCTCACGGCGGCTCCGATCTCGCTCGACCAGCTCTCGACGGACGTCGACTACTTCCACCCGAACGTCGCCGGCCAGGCGATGATCGCGGACGAGCTGTGGACGGCCTGGGGCCTCGGCGACGAACCGGCTCCGGCTCCGACCCCGACTCCCACGTCGGCGCCCACCGCGGCTCCTGCTCCGGCACCCACGGGCTCGCCCGCGCCGTCGCGCGACACGACGGCTCCGAAGACCGTCATCACCGCGCCGACGAGCGGATCGACGGTGCGTGGCTCTGTCACCCTGGTCGCCACCGCCAAGGACGACGTCGGCACGACGAAGCTGAGCTTCTGGAGCGGAGCCACGCGGCTGGGCGACGCGACGAGGGCGTCGGACGGCACGTGGCGCCTGACCGTCTCGGCCTCCTCCTACCCGGCCGGGCGGTACGCGATCGTCGCGCACGCCTACGACGCCGCAGGGAACCTCGGGCGGAGCTCTTCGATCACCCTCAAGCGCTGAGCGGCTGAGGGGGCCGTCCGTCACCGGCCCCCTCAGCCCCGCGCGACGAGCAGCACGTCGGGACGATCCCAGTTCTCGACGGTCTGCAGCACCCAGAAGATCCCGAAGAGGGCGAGCGCGACGGCCTCGCCGAGCAGGAGCCACTGCTCGCCGAGAAGTTCCGCTCCCCGCCCCGTGAGAAGCAGGAGCACCAGCGCCGCATCGACCGCGGCGATCAGCACCGCGAGAACGGCGTAGCAGCGGGAGTAGAAGCGCGGCGTCCCCGGCCCGCTCGCTCCCTCCTCGCGCACCGCGACGGCGTGCAGACCGGCGGTGACGGCGATGAGGAGGAAGAAGACGCCGGCGGCGGCGTAGTGGCCGAGCCGCAGGAACGACGGGAGCGTGCTCCAGGCCGCCAGAGCGATCAGGAGGGCGGCGGCGATCGCGGTGCGGACGAGCGCCCAGCGGTCGAGGACCCGGTCGAGGGCGAGCAGGATCACGGAGGCGACGAGGACGGCCGCGGCCGTGACCAGGTAGGCGGGCAGGGAGGCGGCGACCTCACCCGCGGCCGTCGCGGGAAGGCACGACGCCCCTCCCGCCGGGCACACCGCTCCCTGGAGGCGCTGCAGCTCCTCCGAGGCGAGGGGCACCGGCACGATCGCGATGACCGGCGCCGTCATGCCCGCCAGCAGCAGGAGGAAGCGCCGCACGCTCCTGCCGGCGAGGACGACCAGCGCGACGCCGACCGCGAAGAGCGCCCCGGTGAAGAGGGAGCGGACCGGGGTGTAGTACGAGGCGCTGATCGAGCGCAGCGGGCCTCCGCCGACGAGCTGGTGGACGAGGCCGGCCGTGAGGAGCGCCACGGCCGCCACCAGGGAGAGGCGGACGTAGCGGTAGGTGCGGAGGGAGGACACGGCGCCGCCCCCGCCCAGCGCGTCGCCGCGGGCCACCCGGCTACTCCGCGCGCAGGCCGGAGGAGGCGAGGGCGAAGTCGACGTCGATGCGGATCGCGACGCGGAGGGGGTTCGGGCGCGGGGTGCGGTAGCGCTGGGAGTAGAGCTCGACGGCGTGCTGCACGGCGTCCGGCTCCTCCTCGATCGTCGCCGGACCGCCCAGGCTCAGCCACCGGATGCCGTCGACCTGCCCGACCGTCGCGGTGCCGCCCCGCCGGACGTTGAGCACCTTCTGGCTCTCGCGGGAGGTGATGACGCGGACGACGCCGTCCTCGTAGGTGAAGCCCACGGCGACCACGTGCAGGCGGCCCTGGCGGCCGGGGGTGGAGAGGGTGGCCAGGTGGCGCTCGGTGACGAAGGCGAGGCCGTCGGCGCTCAGGATGCTCATCCCGCGAGCGTAGCCGGAGGCGCCGACGCGCTCCTGGGGGCGGACCGCCGGTCAGCCCTCGAGGATCAGCGCCTCGCCCTGGCCGCCTCCGCCGCAGAGCGCGGCGACGCCCAGACCGCCGCCCCGGCGCCGGAGGGCCAGCGCCAGGTGCAGGGCCAGCCGTGCTCCGGAGGCGCCCACAGGGTGGCCGAGCGCGATCGCCCCGCCGTCGGGGTTGACCGCCTCGGGCTCGACGCCGAGATCGTCCGCCGACTGGAGGACGACGGAGGCGAACGCCTCGTTGATCTCGATCAGGTCCAGGTCGGACACCGCTGCACCGCGGCGGCCGAGCGCCCGGAGGATCGCCGCCGACGGCTGTGAATGCAGGGAGTTGTCCGGTCCGGCGACCTGCCCGTGCTCGGCGACGGTCGCGAGCCAGGGCAGTCCGCGCTCGCGGGCCCAGCCGCGGGACACGACGACCAGCGCGGCGGCGCCGTCCGTGATCGGGGACGAGCTGCCCGCCGTGATCGTGCCCTCGGGCGAGAACGCGGGGGCCAGCCGGGCGAGCGTCTCGACCGTGCTGTCCTCCCGGATCCCGTCGTCGGCGGACACGACGAGGTCCGGTCCGCGCCGCTGCGGAACCGCGACCGGCACGATCTCCTCGGCGAGCACGCCGGTGGACCGTGCCGCGGCGGCCCGCTGGTGCGAGAGCGCGGCGAAGGCGTCCTGGCGCTCGCGGCGGATGCCCCGTGCGGCGTTGCCGTCGTCGGTCACCCTCCCCATCAGGCGGCGGTCGAACGGATCGAGCAGGCCGTCGTGGAGGAGTGCGTCCTCGAGCGGACGCGGACCGACACCCAGGCCCGAGCGGGATCCGAGCAGGAGGTGCGGCGCGTTGGTCATCGACTCCTGCCCTCCGGCGACGACCACCTGCGCCTCGCCGAGCCGGATCATCCGCGCCGCGTCGATCACCGCGGTGAGACCCGACAGGCAGAGCTTGTTGATCGTGACCGCCGGGACGTCCCAGCCCAGGCCCGCGAGGACCGCGGCCTGCCGGGCGGGGCCCTGACCGGCTCCGGCCTGGATCACCTGGCCGAGCACGACCGCGTCGACGTCGGCCGCGGAGGCGCCCGAGCGCTCGAGAGCCCCTCGGATGGCAGCGGCGCCGAGCTCGACGCCCGAGAGCGGCGCGAAGGCTCCGGAGAAGCGGGCGAACGGGGTGCGGGCGCCCCCCAGGATCACGGGGGTGGTGTCGTCAGTGGACACGGGGACTCCTTCTCGACGGTGAGAGCGGGGGAAGCGGTGGGGAGACGGATGCCGGGAGCCGGCCCGGCTCAGGGAACGAGAAGGATCTTCCCGCGGACGTGGCCGTCCTCGCTGAGCCGGTGCGCCTCTGCGGCCCGCTCGAGCGGGAGGCGCGGACCCGTCGCGACCGCGAAGCGCCCCTCGCTCGCCAGCCGGGCGGCCAGCGGCACCCCCTCGCGGCGGAGGCGCTGCTCCTCCTCGGTCAGCGGCACGGGACTGCCGCCGCTCCAGGCCCGGATGCCCAGCTCGGCCGCCCGAGGACCGGCGACCACCGTTCCGACGTGCTGCGGATCCTCCACCAGCGCGAGCGAGGCGGCGAGCGCCTCGTCCGTCCCGGCCGCGTCGAGCACGCGGTCGACGCCCTCGGGCGCCGCGGCACGCAGCCGCTCGAGCAGTCCGGGCCCGTAGGCGACCGGCACCGCTCCGAGCGCGCGCAGCGCCTCGTGATTCGCCGGGCTCGCCGTGGCGATCACCCGGGCTCCGCGGTCGACGGCGAACTGGATCGCCGCCCGTCCTACCGCGCCGGCGCCCGCGTGGACGACGAACGTCGATCCCTCCGCGACGCCGAGCGAGACCACCGCCTGGTAGGCGGTGGAGACCGGGATGCCGAGCGCGGCCGCCTCCTCGAAGCCGAGTCCGTCGGGGAGCGGATCGAGGGAGTCGGGGGAGACCGCGACGGCGGTCGCGTAGGTGCCGGTGGCGCCGCTGACGATGACCCGGTCGCCGACGCTCCAACCGGTCACTCCCGGACCGACGGCGGAGACCACGCCGGAGCCGTCCGACCCGAGCCTCCGCGGACCGTCGAACGGCGGGCTCGGGCGCAGGCCGGAGCGCACCTTCCACTCGATCGGGTTCACACCGGCCGCGCGGACGGCGACCACCACGATTCCGGGCCCCGCCTCGGGCTCCGGCGCCTCGACGGTCTCGAGCACCTCGGGCCCGCCGATCCGCTCGTACTGCACGATCCTCGCCATGTCGTCCTCCTCCTCGCGGGCCACCGCCCGCTCCGGTCGCCTCAGTCCAGCAGACTCTCGCGCACCTGGCGGCGCAGCACCTTGCCGATCAGCGAGGTCGGCAGCTCGTCCACCGGGACGATCCGCCTGGGCACCTTGTAGGGCGTCAGGTGCAGCCGGCAGAAGTCGCGCAACGCCTCCGGATCCACGGCCGTCCCGGCCCGCAGGACCACGGCCGCCGCGACGCTCTCGCCGCCGTCCTCGCGGGGGAGCCCGACGACGGCCGCGCGCGTCACGTCCGGGTGCGACTCCAGCACTCCCTCGACCTCGGAGGGGGAGACGTTGAAGCCGCCGGTGATGATGAGCTCCTTGGCCCGGTCGACGATCGTCACGAAGCCGTCGGCCGAGACGGTCGCGATGTCGCCCGTGCGCAGCCAGCCGCCGGGGAGGAGGGCCTCGGCCGTCTCCTCCGGCCGCTTCCAGTACCCCTGGAACACCTGCGGCCCCCGGAGCAGGAGCTCGCCGGACTCGCCCGGGCCGCGGTCGACCGACGGATCGGCGGGGTCGACGAGGCGGATCGTCGTGCTGGGGAACGGCACGCCCACCGTGCCGGGCCGGCGGGTCGGGCCGACCGGGTTGCCGAGGGCGACCGGCGAGCTCTCGGTCATTCCGTAGCCCTCGACCAGGAGTCCCCGGCTCGCGCGCTCCCAGCGGTCGACCGTCGCGACCGGCAGGCTCATCGCTCCCGAGATCGCGAAGCGGATGCCGCGCAAGTCGAGCTCGTGGCGCTCGGAGGCGCGGGCCAGCGCGTCGTACACGGGCGGCACCGCGGGGAGGAAGGTGGGCGGCGACGACTTCGCGGCCGCCTTCACGAGGCCGACGTCGAAGGTCGGGAACAGCACGACCTTCGCGCCGATGCTGATCGCGAAGGTCAGGCACAGCGTCAGCCCGTAGGCGTGGAACAGAGGGAGCACCGCGTAGAACGTCTCGTCGCCCTCGCGCAGGCCCGGCACCCAGGCGCGGCCCTGCAGGGCGTTCGCGCGGAGGTTCGCGTGCGAGAGGATCGCGCCCTTGGGCGTGCCGGTGGTGCCGCTCGTGTACTGCAGCAGGGCCGTGTCGCCGAGGACCGGGCGGGGGTGCGAGCGCGCGATGCGGCGGTTCTTCAGCAGCGACGCGAAGGGCACCAGGGAGCGGCTGCGGGGGGTCGCGGTCAGCTTCTCGCGCGACCGGCGCACCGACGGCAGGGGGAGCCGCAGCGCCAGGCGCTTGCCGAGCGGGAAGGAGCGGGTGAGGTCGACGGAGACGACGCGCTCGATGCCCAGGTCGGCGGGCATGGTCGCGACGACGTCGGCGATCTTGTCCCAGACGACCGCGAACCGGGCGCCGTGGTCCTCGAACTGCCGCCGCAGCTCGCGCGGCGTGTAGAGCGGGTTGTGCTCGACCACGATCGCTCCGAGGCGGAGAGCCGCGTAGAACGCGACGACGTGCTCGGGGCAGTTCGGGAGCACCAACGCGACGCGGTCGCCGGCGCGCACGCCCAGGCGCCGCAGGCCCTCCGCCGCGCGCGCGACCTGCTCGCCGAGCTCGGCGTAGCTGGTCTCGGCGCCGAAGAACTCGAGCGCGGTGCCGCGGCGGTACCGCGCGACCGAGTCCTCGAGCAGGTCGACGAGGGTCTGGGTGGGAGGGTCGATCTCGGCGGGCACGCCCTCCGCGTAGGAGGTCAGCCACGGCTTCGTCGCCAGGTTCGAGGATCCGGAGGTCACGGGCCGAGTATCGGGCACCCGCCTCCGCACTTCCTCCGAGGCGCGCGGAGGGGGTGCCGCACCGGGCGCGGGAGCGGCAGGCTGGCGGCATGAGCGCAGCCATCGACCTCCTCCGCGACGCCTTCGGCCGGGTGCACGAGAACGTGCACGCCGTCCTCGACGACAGCACCCCCGATCAGCTCGCGTTCCGCGCGGACGCCCGCTCGAACTCGCCCGCCTGGCTCGTCTGGCATCTCGTCCGGGTGCAGGACGACCACCTCGCCCCGCTCGCCGGCCACGAGCAGGTGTGGACGGCCGACGGCTTCCACGGCCGGTCCGGCCTGCCCTTCGAGCCCGACGAGACCGGCTACGGGCAGGAGCCGGCCGAGGTGGCGGCGCTCGCCGCGGTGCCGGCCGCGCTGCTCGCGGAATACGCCGACGCCGTGCACCGGCAGACGCTCGCCCTCCTCGACACGCTCGGCGACGAGGACCTCGAGCGCGTCGTCGACGAGCAGTGGGATCCGCCGGTGACCCTCGGGGTTCGGCTGGTCTCGGTGATCGACGACGACACGCAGCACGTCGGCCAGGCCGCGTACGCGAAGGGTCTCGCCGAGCGCTCGGCGCGCTGAGCCCGGCCTCTACGCTGGCGGGATGCGCGCGCTCCGGACCCTGCCCGCGAGCGCGGTCCTCGCCCTCGCCACCGCGCTGACCCTCGTCGGCTCCTGGATCCCCTCCTACTGGAACGACGAGGCCGCGACCCTCCGCCTGGCGCGGCTCCCGGTGGGGGAGCTCCTCGCCTTCGTGCAGGAGAAGGACGCGGTGCACCTGGTCTACGGCCTGCTGATGCACGGCTGGATCGCGATCGCCGGGGAGTCGGAGCTCGCGGTGCGGGCGCCGTCCGCTCTCGCCACGGGAGCGGCGGCGGCGGGCGTCGTCGTCCTGCTGCGATCGTTCGACCGGCCCCGGGCAGCACTCCTCGCCGCCGCGGTGCTCGTGCTGCTCCCGCGGTCCTCGTTCTCGGGGACCGAGGCGCGATCCTCCGCTCTGGCCACCGCGCTCGTGGTGGGAGCGGCGGTCCTCGTCGTGCGGGCGGCCCGCTCCGGAGGAGCCCTGCGCTGGATCGCGTTCGCGGCCGTCGCGGGTCTGGCGGACGCGGTGTTCCTCTACTCCGTGCTGGTGCTGCCGGCTCTCGTCGCGCTCGCCGCGGCCGCGGCGCCCCGGGGTGCCGTGCGGGCTCTCCCGGCGAGCGCCCTCTCTGCACTGGGCGCCGTGCCGGTGCTGCTCCTCGCCGCCGGGCAGAGCGGCCAGGTCGGCTGGCTCCGCTCGCAGCCGGTGACCGCGTTCACCGTCCTGGTCGAGCCGTTCTTCGGATCCGCGTGGTGGCTGGCCGGGATCGCCGTCGCGCTCCTCGCGGTCGCCGCGGTGCGGGGCGGCCTGCGCGGGCCGCTCCTGCCGGCCCTCGTCCTCTGGATCGTGCTGCCGACGGCGGTGCTGGTGCTCGGGACCCTCCTCGTCGAGCCGATGTTCACCCCCCGCTACCTCGCGTCGAGCACGCCCGCCCTCGCGGTCCTCCTCGGCCTCGCGCTCGACTCGTTCAGGGCCCGGACGGGCGTCGCCCTCCTCGCCCTGACCGCGGTGGCCGCCCTGCCGGTCCTGGTGCAGATGCGCACGGTCACCGGGAAGCCGGCCGGGCAGGACCTCCGCGGTCTGGCGGCCGCCGTCGAGGAGCGGGCCCGTCCGGGCGACGCCGTCCTCCTCGGCTCCTCCGGGACGGTCTCGCTCCGGCCCCGCCTGGCGCTCGCCGCCTACCCGGAGGCGTTCGCGGGCGTGGACGACGTCGCCCTCGCCGCTCCGTACGGGACGACGGGGACGTACTCCGACGTGCTCCTGGAGGGCGAGGACCTGCTCGCCGCGCTCGCCGGGGAGGACCGGGTCTGGCAGGCGCTGCCGGAGGGCGAGGCGGACACGGTGCTCGCTGAGGCGGGGTTCGTCGCGCGCGAGCGGATCCGGGTGCCGACGACGGTGCTGACGCTGTGGGAGCGCCCGGAGGGCCGCTGATCCGGAGCGCTCGGGGCGTCGCAGCCCCGGAGTGGAGAGACGCCGGAGTGCCCGGAGCCCCGCCTACGGGGAGCCGCTACCCTTGTCCCCGGCGCCGTCGCAGAGCGGTGGCGTCCGCGGAGCGAGGACCGCGCCACCGAGAGGACCCGAACGTGACGTTGCCCGAGACCACCACCACCGCCATCGCGAAGCGGAAGGGGCGCGACGTCGCCCCCGAGATCGCGCGCTCCTGGCTGCTGGTGAACGCCACCCGCACCGAGACGTTCGACGCCGCGCACGCGTCCCGCGCCGACCAGATCGTCCTCGACATCGAGGACGCGGTCGACCCCAAGGCGAAGCCCGACGCGCGGACCGACGTCGCGGAGTGGCTGACCGGCGAGAAGCGCGCCTGGGTCCGCATCAACGACCACTCCACCCCGTTCTGGTCCGACGACGTCGACGCGCTGAAGGGCCTGCCCGGCCTCGCCGGCGTCATGCTCGCCAAGACCGAGGCCGCTGAGCACGTCACCGAGACCTTCGACCGCCTCGGCGGCTCCACCCCGGTGCTCGCCCTGGTCGAGTCCGCCCTCGGCATCGAGGAGGCGGTCTCGATCGCCCGCGCCCGCGGCACCTTCCGCCTCGCGTTCGGCAGCGGCGACTACCGCCGCGACACGGGCACCAGCGCCGACGACCTCGCGATGGCCTACCCGCGCTCGCGCCTGGTCGTCGCCTCGCGCATCGGCGACCTGCCCGGCCCGATCGACGGACCGACCGTCTCGAACAGCCACCCCGTGCTGCGCGAGCAGTCCGCGCTCACGGTCTCGCTCGGCCTCACCGGGAAGCTCTGCCTCGACACCGAGCAGCTCGCCGTGATCAACGAGGTCATCAGCCCGACGCCGTCCGACGTCGCCTGGGCCCGCGACTTCCTCGACGACTTCGAGGCCCGCGGCCGCGTCATCCGCGACGGCAGCGACCTGCCCCGGCTGGGCCGCGCCAAGAAGATCGACAAGCTGGCCACGGCGTTCGGCGTCAACCCGCTGTGATCCGTCGCGGGGAGGGCGCCTCCGCGGCACACTGAGGGAGCCGCGGAGACCCTCCCGCGCAGGACGGAGACTCCGATGGGCGCGGTCAGCACCTTCCTCTGGTTCGACGACGGCGCGGGGGAGGCGGCGCGCTTCTACACGGAGCTGGTGCCGAACTCGCGGATCACCGGAAGCCAGGTGCTGCCGGAGGGCTCCCCGTCGCCCGGCGAGGTGCTGTCGGTGACGTTCGAGCTCGACGGGCAGCGGTTCCAGGCGATCAACGCCGGGCCGCGGTTCCCGTTCACCGAGGCCGTCTCGATCGTCGTGACCGTCGGCGGCCAGTCCGAGCTCGACCGGCTGTGGGACGCCCTGATCGCGGACGGCGGCGAGGAGAGCCGGTGCGGCTGGCTCCGCGACCGCTGGGGGCTGTCCTGGCAGATCGTGCCGGAGGTCCTCCCGCGTCTGCTCGGAGGCGCCGACCCCGAGGCGTCCGCGCGCGCTCTGCAGGCGATGCTCGCGATGAGCCGCCTCGACATCGCGGAGCTGGAGCGGGCCCATGCCGGCGCGTGACTCCGCCCGCCCACGCCGCTCGACCTCGCTGCGGCGCGCGTACCTCCGCGACTACCGCTACGCCTACGGCTCGCGCTTCGTGCACCTGCGGGAGGGCTGGGACGTGTCGCGGTACGCGTCCGGCGACGGCGCTCCGGTGCTGCTCATCCCCGGGATCTACGAGACGTGGCAGTTCCTCCGGCCCATCGCCGAGAGGCTGCACGCGGCGGGCCATCCGATCCACGTGCTGCCCGCGCTCGGCTACAACACGCGGCCGATCGTCGCGTCGGCCGGACTCGGCCAGGACTACCTGCGCGAGCACGATCTGCGCGGAGTCGTCGTCGTCGCGCACAGCAAGGGCGGCCTGATCGGCAAGCACATGATGGTCGTCGACGACCGCGAGGACGGGCGGATCGAGCGCATGATCGCCGTCTCGACCCCGTTCAACGGCTCGTCGCTCGCACGGATCGCCCCGGCGCGGGCGCTCCGGGAGTTCGCGCCCCACCGCCCGCTGATCCGCACCCTGCTGGCCGAGCGCGAGGCCGACGCGCGCATCACGTCGATCTACGGGATGCGCGACCAGTACATCCCCGGAGGGAGCCGCCTCGCCGGGGCGCGCGAGAACATCGCGGTCTCGGTGGTCGGCCACTTCGCGCTGCTCTCGAGCCCGAAGGTGCTCGACCTCATCGCGGCCCGGGTCTGAGGCCGGACCGGATCCGCTGGGCTCGCCGCCCGCGTGAGGCGCCTGCCGTGCGGCGCGTCCTCGACCGGAGGACGGCCGCCTCAGCGACGAGCCGAGCCGCCCGCCGCGCTCAGGACCAGGGAGTGAGCAGCACGAGCGGGATCTGCCGCTCGGTCTTCGTCTGGTACTCGGCGTAGTCCGGCCACGCGGCGACCGCGCGCTCCCACCAGGCCGCGCGCAGATCGCCCTCGAGCACGCTCGCGGCGTAGTCCTTCTTCACGGGCCCGTCCTGCAGCTCGACGTGCGGCTCCTTGAGCATGTTGCCGTACCAGACGGGGTGCTCGGGCGCGCCGCCCTTGGACGCGACGACCACGTACTCGCCCTCGTGCTCGACGCGCATCAGCGCGGTCTTCCGGAGCTTCCCGCTCTTCGAGCCGACGGTGGTCAGGACGATGATGGGGCGGCCGCGGAGGAGGTTGCCCTCGGCTCCGCCGGTCCGCTCGTAGAGCTCCGCCTGCTCGCGGGCCCACTCGGACGTGCTGGGTTCGTACTCTCCGGTCAGCGGCATGCCTCCGATCGTACGGCCGCGGCGGCCCCGGTGGCCGACCCGTGTGCAGGAGGATGGAGCGGTGTTCTCCGCAGACCCGTTCGACCGAGCCCGTATCGCCCTCCTGCGCGACGACCTGATCCGCGCCCGCTACGGCGTGGACGCCGTGCGGGGGCTCTGGGGCGACGAAGCGGCCGAGGCGCTGCACCGCGGCGACCGGGTCCCCGCCCGCCGCGCCCTCGAGCGCAGCGGCGACCACGACGCGCTGGCCACCCTCGCCCGCCTGTTCCTCCTGGCCGATCCCGTCTCGGCCGACGACGCGGACGAGGCGTTCGGCGCTCTCGCGCTGGAGGGGGCGGTGGAGCTCGGCCTGGTGCGCGTCGAGGCCGGAGCCGTCGTCACCGCGGCCCTCGACCTGCGCCCCTACGACGTGGTCGACCAGCGCGGCGCTGCCTCCTGGTGGATCGCCTCCGACCTCGGGGAGCTCGCCCTCGGCCGCGCGCTCGACGAGGACCACGTGCTCGGCGTCGGCGGCGCGAGCCTCACGCTGACCGGCCTGATGATCCAGCGACCCGTCGGCCGCGTGCTCGACCTGGGGACCGGCTGCGGGATCCAGGCGCTGCACGCCTCCCGCCACGCCGAGCAGGTGGTCGCCACCGACATCTCCGAGCGCGCGCTCGCGCTCGCCTCCTTCACCGCGGCGCTCAACGGGATCGAGAACATCGAGTTCCGCCTCGGCAGCCTCTACGAGCCGGTCGCGGGGGAGCGCTTCGACCACATCGTCACGAACCCGCCGTTCGTCATCACGCCGCGAGCCGAGGGCGTCCCCTCCTACGAGTACCGCGACGGCGGGCTGGAGGGCGACGAGATCGTGCGCCGCGTCATCCTCGGAGCAGCCGAGCACCTGGTGCCCGGCGGTGTCGCGCAGCTCCTGGGGAACTGGGAGTACCGGGAGGGCGCGGACGCCTTCGACCGGATCGCGGACTGGCTCGCCGACGCCCGCAGCCCGCTGGAGCAGGCGCTCGAGGCGGGGCCCGAGGGGCTCGACGCCTGGATGGGCGGGACCGCCTCTCCGCTGGACGTCTGGGTCGTGGAGCGCGAGCGTCAGGATCCGGCGGTCTACGCCGAGACCTGGATCCGGGACGGCGGCACGACTCGCGGCCCCGCGTTCGACGCGCTGGTCGACGCCTGGCTGACCGACTTCGAGCGGCGCGGGGTGACCGGCGTCGGCTTCGGCTACGTCACGCTCCGCCTGCCCGAGCATCCTCGCCCGCCGATCCGCCGCCTCGAGCGGATCACCACGCCGGTCGCGACCGCGGGCCTGGGCGGCCACCTCGCCGCCTGCCTCGACGCGGCCGAGGCCCTCGCGTCGATCGACGACCGCGCTCTGGCGGGTCTCGCCCTGGTCGTCGCCGGAGACGTCACGGAGGAGCGGCACTACTGGCCGGGCAACGACGATCCGACGGTGCTGCGGCTGCGCCAGGGCGGCGGCTTCGCCCGGGTCGAGGAGGTCGACACGGCGCTCGCCGCCGTGGTCGGCGCCTGCGACGGCGAGCTCTCGGTGGCGGCGATCGCGGCGGCGGTCGCCTCGCTCCTCCAGGTCGAGGAGGAGGCGGTGTCCGACTCGGTGCTGCCGCGGGTGCGCGAGCTGGTGGCGACGGGGCTGCTGCGGCTGCCCCAGGGGGAACGCGGCTAGAAGAGGGTGGCGGAGTCCTCGACGGGGGGCGCGGCGGCCGCGGCGGGCGCGGCGGCGGCCGTCGGCCATCCGGGTCCGGCGTCGACGGGCTGCCGGCGCTGGTAGGCGGTCGCGGCGCTCCGGGCACGGACATCGGCGGCCTCGTTCATCCGGTGGTTGGCGTGCCCCTTCACCCACTCGAAGGTGACCGCCCGGCCCTGCAGCTCCTCGTCGAGCGCCTTGATGATCTCGACGTTCATCACCGGCTTGCCGTCGGCCTTGCGCCAGCCCTTCCGCTTCCAGCCCGGCAGCCACTCGGTGCAGGCCTTGATGGCGTACTGGCTGTCGCAGAGGATGTGCAGCGGCTCCTCCTCCTGCGCGGTCGCGCGCAGCAGCTCGAGCACCGCGGTGAGCTCGCCGATGTTGTTCGTGCCGTGCGACCAGCCGCCCGCGGCCCAGCGCTCGTCGTCGACGTACCAGGCCCAGCCGGCGGGGCCGGGGTTGCCCAGTGCGGACCCGTCTGCGGCGGCGATGATGCTCACGTGCGTCTCTCCTCGTGCTCTCGGTGCTCGCGCCGGTGCGGCGCCCTCCGAGGGTAGTCGGCGGGCGGGGCGGTCCGCGGCGCGCGGCGCGGAGTCAGGCGGAGGAGGAGCGGCGCGCGATCGTCACGCGCGTCGAGTACGGCATCGCGACGGTCCCGCTCCCGCCCGACTCCTCGTCCACCACGGCGTCGACCGCCGCGAGGACCGCGGCGCGCTTCTCGTCGGGCATCGCGATGATGTAGCTGCGGGACGCGAACATGTCCCGCACCCCGGCTCGGTCCAGCTCGAAGGACCACTCGAAGGCCGCGAACGCCACCCGCTCGAGAGCGGAGCCGAGCGGCGGCCGGAGCGTCTCGAAGCGCTCGGCGGTGGAGGCTCCGGCGACCTCGCCGAGCCGGCGCACCCAGGGGACCGACTCGTCGCGGATGTTCCACACCAGCGCGAGCACGCCCTCCGGCACCAGGACGCGGGCGACTTCGGCTCCCGCGCGCTCGGCGTCGACCCAGTGCCACGACTGCGCGGCGGTGACGAGCTCCGCGGAGGCGTCCGCGGCGGGGATCGCCTCGGCCGTCCCCTCCTCGGGGCGGACCGCCGGCAGATTCGAGGCGAGCCGCGCGAGCATCTCCGCGTCGGGCTCGACCGCGGTCACGTCGAGGCCGCGGGACGCGAGCGACGCGGTGAACTTGCCCGTTCCCGCGCCGAGGTCCACGGCGCGCAGCCGATCGGAGGCGTCGGCTCCCGCCGCGCGGGCCCGCTCCGGGACGAAGGCGCCCGCCACCCGCGCGGGGGCGTGCCCCACGATCCAGTCGACGGCGTCGTCGGGGTAGCCGGGCCGCCCGCGGTCGTAGGCGTCGACCGCGCTGCCGAAGGAGCGTCCGAGCCCGCTCATCGCTTCTCCGCCGCTCGCGCGAGCACGTCCACCGCGTAGCCGTAGCCGGCGATGCCCGCGCCGACGATCACGGCGATCGCGACGTCCGAGAGGTAGGAGTGCTGCCGGAACGGCTCACGCCGGTGCACGTTGCTCACGTGCACCTCGACCATCGGCAGCTCGGTCGCGAGGACGGCGTCGCGGATCGCGATCGACGTGTGCGTGTACGCCCCGGCGTTGAGCACCACTCCCGAGACGGAGCCGCGAGCCGCGTGCAGCCGGTCGACGATCGCGCCCTCCGAGCTGCTCTGGAAGGTCTCGACCGTGAAGCCGTGCCGCTCGGCAGCCTCCGCCGCCAGCGCCTCGGCGTCGGCGAGGGTGTCCGAGCCGTAGAGCTCGGGCTCGCGGGTGCCGAGCAGGTTCAGGTTCGGGCCGTTGAGGACGAGGATCGGCAGCTTCACGCTCCGACCCTAGCGCCGGCCGTCCCCGCGAGCGGGAGCGGCGGCAGCGCCGCGCGCAGGAGGATCAGCTCGCGCGCATGGGCGTCCAGACGCCGGTCCTCCTCGGTCCGCGGCTCGAGAGGCGGGACCGGCTCGGCCGCCCCGTCGGCGCCCCGCACCACGAAGACGCTCCGGCACTGCGTGGTCAGCTCCAGCTCGCCGGTCCGCGGGTCCCCGGAGCGCACATGCACCGCCAGGTGCATGCTCCGGGCGCTCGTGTGGATGAGGCGCGCCTCCACCTCGACGAGATGCCCGATGCGCACCGGACGGTAGAAGTGGATCCCCCCGGAGTAGACGGCCACAGAGTCGCGGCCGGTCCAGCGCTGCGCGACCGCGTCGGCCGCCTCGTCGATCCAGCGCATCACGATCCCGCCGTGGGCGTTGCCGCCCCAGTTGACGTCTCCCGGTGCCGCGAGGAAGCGGAACACGATCCGCGGACCGGTGCCCTCCTCGGTGTACTCCTGGGCGCGCATCACGTCGTGCAGCCGTCGGCGGCCCTCGATGCGCGCGGCGGCCCCCTCGGCGAGGGACAGGTCCTCGATCGAGCGGGGCCGCCACTCCGGGACCGACCGCGGCCTCTTCTCGTCGTCGACGGCCACGAACACGAGGAGGCAGTGCGTGGCGTCCTCGTAGAGGCCGGTCCGCGGATCCGCCTGCGCGACCTGCACCAGCACGTGCATGCTCGTGCGCCCGGTGTGGATGACGCGGGCGGTCGCCTCGATCAGGTTGCCGACCGAGATGGGCCGGGTGAAGTGGACGTTGCCGACGTACGCCGTCACGCAGTAGCCGCCGCTCCAGCCCACGGCGCAGGCGTAGCCGGCCTTGTCGATCCACTCGAGGACGCGCCCGGCCTGGGCGCTGCGGCCGTCGGCGGTGGCGTCCTGCGGGGCGGCGAGGAAGCGGAGCGTGATGCGGTCGGTCATGGTGCCCGTCGTCGTGGGAGCGGAAGGGGGGAGTGGACCCGCGGGGGTGCGAGGAAAGGGGGATGATCCGCCCGCGGGCCACAGGGGTGTCCGGCCGGAGCCGGCTCGGTCAGGGGGATCAGGCCGCCAGCGGCAGCTTCTCGGCGAGGAGCCGGAGCCGCAGGGCCTGGAGCTCGGCGGTCAGCTCGGGCGGCAGCCGGTCGCCGAACCGCGTGAAGAACTCCTCCGTGAGCGCGCACTCCTCCAGCCACGCCTCGACCGGGACGGAGAACAGCTCCTCCTTCTGGGCCGCGGAGAGCCGGAGCCCGTGCGTGTCGATCGCGAGCGGCAGGTCGCCGAGGGGGCTCCGCCGCGCCTCCGCCAGCCCCTCCAGGCGGCGGACGAGCCACTGCAGCACCCGCGCGTTCTCGCCGAAGCCGGGCCAGAGGAACTCGCCGTCCGCGTCCTTCCGGAACCAGTTGACCTGGAACACGGCCGGCGCCGCATCGCCGAGCTCGGCGCCGATCGCGAGCCAGTGCGCGAAGTAGTCGGCCATGTTGTAGCCGCAGAAGGGGAGCATCGCGAACGGATCGCGGCGCAGCTCCCCGACCGTGCCCTCCGCGGCCGCGGTCTTCTCGGAGGCGACGGTCGCACCCAGGAAGACGCCGTGCTGCCACGAGGTGGCCTGCGTGACCAGCGGGACGTTGCTCGCCCGTCGGCCACCGAAGACGATCGCGTCCAGCGGCACGCCCTCGTGGGCGTCCCAGTCGGCGGAGAGCGACGGGCACTGCGCGGCCGGCGCGGTGAAGCGGGAGTTGGGGTGCGCGGCGGGCGTGCCGGACGACGGCGTCCACGGCTGCCCGCGCCAGTCGGTCAGCCGCTCCGGGACCTCGTCGGTCAGGCCCTCCCACCACACGTCGCCGTCCTCGCGGAGCGCGACGTTGGTGAAGATCGTGTTGCCCCAGAGCGTCTGCACGGCGTTCGGGTTCGAGGTCTCCCCGGTGCCGGGAGCGACGCCGAAGAAGCCCGTCTCGGGGTTCATCGCCCAGAGGCGTCCGTCCTCGCCGCGACGCATCCAGGTGATGTCGTCGCCCAGCGTCTCGACCCGCCAGCCGGGGATCGCGGGCTGCATCATCGCGAGGTTGGTCTTGCCGCACGCGCTCGGGAAGGCGGCGGCGACGTGGTAGCGCCGTCCCTCGGGCGAGACGATGCGGATCAGCAGCATGTGCTCGGCGAGCCAGCCCTCCTCGCGCCCCATCGCCGAGGCGATGCGCAGGGCGAAGCACTTCTTCGCCAGCAGGGCGTTGCCGCCGTAGCCGGAGCCGTACGAGACGATCTCGCGCGTCTCCGGGAACTGGGTGATGTACTTCACGGGGCTGCACGGCCAGGCGACGTCCTCGCGGGTGACGCCGTCCGCGTCGCGGAGGGGCAGCCCCACGGTGTGCACGCCGCGGACGAACGGGGTCTCCTCGGTGAAGGCGGCGAGCGGCTCGGAGCCCACGCGCGCCATGATCCGCAGGTTCAGCACCGCGTAGGCCGAGTCGGTGACCTGGACGCCCAGCTGCGAGAGCGGACCGCCGACGGGCCCCATCGAGAACGGGACGACGTACATCGTCCGTCCGCGCATCGCTCCGTCGAGGAGGGGAGCGAGCTCGGCCCTCATCGCGGCGGGCTCGCGCCAGTTGTTGGTCGGTCCCGCGTCGGCCTCGTCGGTCGTGCAGATGAAGGTGCGGTCCTCGACCCGGGCGACGTCGTCCGGGTCGGTGCGGGCCAGGAACGAGCCGGGCCGCCACTCCGGATTGAGCGGGAGGAGCGTGCCGGAGGCGACGAGCCGCTCGGTCAGGCGGTACCACTCCGCGGGGGAGCCGTCGCTCCACTCGATCGCGTCGGGCTGGAGGATCGCGGCGGTCTCGCGCACCCAGCGGCGGAGGGCGAGGGGCGCCGGCGGCACGACGGGCGCGGGGACGGACGTCGGCGCGGTCATGGTGCTCGGCTCGAGTCGGACGGTGTTGCTGTAGATGCTCATGCTGGCTCCGCTTTCGGTGGTCGTCGTCGACGGGGGTGGGGAGTCGCCGGCCGCAGCCGGGAAGAGGCCGGCCGGGCCGGGAGGGGCGCTCAGTGGCGCCTGAAGCCAGGATGGAGGAGGATCAGGAGGTATTCCCGGCGCTCCGGCGGTCAAGAAACCGTCTTTTTGCGCTTTCGTCACAACCGACCGCTGGAGCTCGCCGTGACCGATCCCTCGACACCCGCCCCGGGCTCCGACGCCGTGCTGCTCGGGCAGCGCCTGCGCCACTTCCGTACCCGGCGCGGTATGACCCTCGGGCAGCTCGCCGAGCGCGTCGACGTGTCGGGGAGCCAGCTCTCGCTGATCGAGACGGGCCGCCGCGAGCCGCGCCTCTCCCTCCTGCAGCGCCTCGCGGCCGCGCTCGGCGTC
This sequence comes from Rathayibacter sp. AY1B4, assembly GCF_002932815.1. NCBI lineage: Bacteria > Bacillati > Actinomycetota > Actinomycetes > Micrococcales > Microbacteriaceae > Rathayibacter > Rathayibacter sp. AY1B4. The sequence goes on from NZ_PSWN01000006.1 coordinate 111,947, forward strand.
GAGCTGGCGGCGCTGCTCTCGGACGAGCCGCCGAGCGAGCGGGCCGCGCTGGAGATCGAGCTGGCGCGCGTGCAGAAGGGGTCGCTGTACCGCTCGCTCGGCCTGCCCGAGTTCAAGGTCAACAAGGGGCTGAGCACGCCCGTGCTGGAGGCGTTCCTCGGCGTCTACCGCGAGCTCGCCCGTCGCCGGAGCGAGGCGAGTGCCACACCGGAGGAGGCGCGCCGGGCCAACACCGCCCAGCGGCTCCAGCTGCGCGAGCGCAGCTCCTACCTGCCCGAGATCGAGGAGGTGGCGGGCGAGATGCTCCGGACCGTCGGGCACCGCGGAGGAGCACTGACCCACAGCTCCGTCTCGAAGATGGCCCGGCACCTCGGCTTCGAGATCATCCACGTCGGCGACCTGCCGCACTCCGCCCGCTCGGTGATCGACCTCGCGAACGGCAGGATCTACCTCCCGCCCGCCTCGATCCCCGGGGGCCACGGCCTGCGGGCGCTGGCGCTGCAGGCGATGGCGCACCGCCTCCTCGGGCACGAGCGGCCGGTGACCTACGCCGACTTCCTCCGCCAGCGCCTCGAGATCAACTACTTCGCCGCAGCGTGCCTGATGCCGCTGGAGCCGGCGGTCGCGTTCCTCCAGGAGGCGAAGCGCGAGCGGGACATCTCGGTGGAGGACTTCCGCGACGGCTTCGGCGTCACCCACGAGGCCGCCGCCCTGCGCTTCACGAACCTGCTCACCTCGCACCTCGACATCCGGATGCACTTCCTGCGGGTGCTGGGAGACGGCTCGATCCAGAAGGCCTACGAGAACGACGGGCTGCCGCTGCCGACCGACGTCACCGGGGCCGTCGAGGGCCAGGTGGTCTGCCGCTACTGGTCGGCGCGCTCCGCGTTCACCCGGACCAACCGGACGACGGAGTACTACCAGTACGTCGACACCCCGGCGGGGACCTTCTGGTCGGCGTCGCAGACCGGCACGACCGCCACCGAGGAGTTCTCGATCACCGTGGGCGTCCCGTTCGCCGAGGCCCGCTTCTTCCGCGGCCGCGACACCGACCGCCGCGAGCTCTCCCGCTGCCCCGACGAGTCCTGCTGCCGGCGCGCCCCGTCGGAGCTCGCCGCGCGCTGGGACGGCAACGCCTGGCCGAGCGCGCGCCTGCACGCGCACGTGCTCGCGCCGCTGCCGTCGGGGACCTTCCCCGGCATCGACGACGCCGAGGTCTACGAGTTCCTCGACGCGCACGCCCGCGAGTCCTGACCGCTCCCGCGAGACGCCGCTCCGGTGCGCTCGCGTCGGCGTGCCGCGTACCCGACCGGCGTCCCCGCGGAGGGGGCGGGAGTCGTCAGTCCGAGATGAGGGCGCGGGCCGTTCCCTCATCGAGGATGAGGTCGGTGATGAGGCCGGCCGCCAGGGCGCCGCGCAGGCCCGGCAGCTTCGAGGCGCCCGAGACGACGCAGATCCGGCGCGACGCGCGGCGCACGGTGGAGAGGTCCGGACCGCTTGCACGTTCGTTCATGGGGATGTCGTCCCAGCTGCCGTCGGACCGGTAGAACACCGTCGCGACATCGCCGACGACCCCGGAGCCGCTGAGCGAGGTGAAGTCGCTCGGCTCCAGGTAGCCGCCGATGTAGACCTTCGAGGGGACCGCCGCGAACGGCGACCCGAGCCCGAACAGCGCCACGTCCATCCGCTGCTGCAGCTCCAGGACCCGTCGGGTGGAGCGCTCGCGCCACACCGCCTGCTTGGTGGTCGGGTCGTCGAAGAACGCCGGCACCGGGAACTGCTGGACCTTCGCCGCGTAGGCGTCACCGAAGCGGCGGAGGATCTCGCTCGAGTAGTTGATGCCCGTGGTCTCGGTGTTGCCGGCGCCGTTCAGCTGCACGATCTGCGTGTTGTGCGTCTCCTTGGCGATCAGGTGGCGGCTGATCGCGCTCATCGTGGAGCCCCAGGCGATGCCGACGATCATGTTCGAATCGATGAACTGCCCGAGGATCCTCGCTGCGGACAGGGCGACCCGCTCGAGCCGGTCGATCTCGCTGGTGTGGTCCGGCACCGGCACGATGTGCGCCGTGATGTCGAAGTGGGACCGCACCTCGGCCGAGAGGGCGCTCGCCCGGTCGAGGGGGGAGCGGATCTGGATGTCGACCAGGCCGGTCGCGCGGGCGTGCGAGAGCAGGCGCGAGACGGAGGAGCGCGACGTGTGCAGCTCGTGCGCGATCGCGTCCATCGTCAGATCCTGCATGTAGTACAGCTGGGCCGCACGCAGCGCGTCCCGCGTCTTGTCGGGATGGGTCGCGTGGGTCGTCTCGTCGAGTTCGACGACCGGTCTCACCGGGGTCATAGCGCTCCCTGCACGGATTTCCACCCGTCTTGACCGGATGTGTTGTCGGGTCAAGGATGGCTGTATTCCTCCGCGAAATCAATCGGTCATCTCCCCGGTGCACGCTGGTGCGGAGGCCTCGACGACACCCCTACGACACGAAGGCGAGTACGAAGTGGCACAGTCCGACGGAACTCCCGGAAACTCCGCTCTGCGCGAGAGCGTCGCTGCTCTCCGCGACAACCCCCGCGCCACGGTCCTGGTCATCGGCGGTGGCATCAACGGCATCGGGACCTTCCGCGAGCTCGCGCTCAACGGCGTCGACGTCGCCCTCGTCGAGCGCGGCGACTACGTCTCCGGTGCCTCGAGCGCCTCGAGCCACATGATCCACGGCGGCATCCGCTACCTCGAGAACGGCGAGTTCCGACTCGTCAACGAGGGCGTGCACGAGCGCAACGGCCTGCTGAAGATCGCTCCCCATTACGTGAAGCCGCTGCAGACGACGATCCCGATCTACTCGACGTTCTCGGGCATCCTCGCGGCTCCGCTGCGCTTCCTGACCCACAAGTCGGGCAAGCCGCAGGAGCGCGGTGCGCTGCTGATCAAGGTCGGCCTCACGATGTACGACTTCTTCTCCCGCGACGGCGGCACGGTCCCGCGCCACCAGTTCCACGGGCGCAAGCGCTCGCTGAACGAGCTCCCCAAGCTCGACCCGAAGATCAAGTACACCGCCACCTACTTCGACGCCTCCGTGCACGAGCCCGAGCGCCTCGCGCTCGACGTGCTCCACGACGCGCTGATCGGCGGCAGGAAGGCCCGCGCGGCCAACTACGTCGAGGCCGTCGGCGCCGACGAGAAGGGCGTCGTCCTCCGCGACCGCGAGTCCGGCGAGGAGTTCACCTTCGCGGCGGACGTCGTCGTCAACGTCTCCGGACCGTGGACCGACTTCACCAACACGGCCCTCGGCACGTCCACGAAATTCATGGGCGGCACCAAGGGCTCGCACATCGTGCTCGACAACCCCGAGCTGGTCGAGGCCTGCGAGGGTCGCGAGATGTTCTTCGAGCACAGCGACGGACGCATCGTCCTCATCTACCCGCTCAAGGGCCGCGTGATGGTCGGCACGACCGACATCGACGCCGACCCCACGAAGCCGGCGGTGTGCACGGAGGAGGAGATCGACTACTTCTTCGAGCTCGTCAACCACGTCTTCCCGGCCATCCGCGTGGACCGTTCGCAGATCGTCTTCAAGTTCTCCGGCATCCGCCCGCTGCCCCGCCACGACGACGAGGCCCCGGGCTTCGTCTCCCGCGACTACCGCATCGAGCCCTCGACGCTCCCCGGCAACGGCTCGCCCGTGCTCAGCCTGGTCGGCGGCAAGTGGACGACGTTCCGCGCCCTGTCGGAGCACCTCTCGAACGAGGTCTTCAAGCGGATCGGCGTGACCCGTCGCGTCTCCACCGTGAAGACCCCCATCGGAGGCGGCAAGGGCTTCCCGCGCACCGACGCGTCCCGCGCGCAGTGGATCAGCCAGCACCGCTCCGGGCTCTCCTCGGCCCGCACGGGCCAGCTGCTCGAGCGCTACGGCACCCGCGCGCAGGAGGTCATCGAGGCCCTGGCCGACGGACACGACGAGGCGCTCGACTTCGACAAGGACTTCACCACCGGTGAGATCCGCTACCTCGCCCAGCGCGAGAGCGTGGTGCACCTCATCGACCTGGTGATGCGCCGCACCAACCACGCCTTCACGGGCGGCCTGAGCCGCGAGCTCCTCGAGGAGCTCGCCGAGCACACGGGCGCCGTGCTGGGCTGGGACGACGCCGCCCGCGCGTCGGAGGTCGACGCGACCATCGCGCACCTCAAGGAGTACAACGGCGTCGACGTCGGGGGCACCTCGGTGCAGACCCCGACGGCCGTGCCCGCCTCCTGATCGGCGATCAGGCGCGGATCGACGGAAGCCCCGGACCGAGGATCACCTCGACCGGGGCTTCCGTCGTGACAACGCACAAACGTGCACGCGCCGTTCCTTGTCGCTAGGACAGGGCGCCGATAACTTCACACCGTCGGGCATCGAAGCCCGCCGCGGATGCCTGTGCGCGTCCGTCTTACGAAAAGGAAAAGGTCAACGTGGACAATCTCGGAGTGGTCTTCCTCGCCGAAGTCGTGGGAACGGCCATGCTCGTGCTCCTCGGCTGCGGTGTCGTCGCCAACGTCGCGCTCGTGAAGAGCAAGGGTCTCAACGGCGGAACCCTCATGGTCAACATCGGCTGGGGCTTCGCGGTCTTCGCCGGTGTGATCGTCTCGTACAACTCGGGGGCGCACCTCAACCCCGCGGTCACCCTGGGCCTCGTCGCGAGCGGAGCGACCGAGTTCGGTTCCGGCGTGCCCGTCAACATCGTCTCGATCCTCGTCTACATCCTCGCCCAGATGATCGGTGCGATCCTCGGTGCCGTCTTCTGCTGGCTCGCCTACAAGCAGCACTTCGACGAGGAGCCCGACGCGGCCAACAAGCTCGGCGTCTTCTCGACCGGCCCGGCGATCCGCTCGTACGGCTGGAACTTCGTCACCGAGGTCATCGGCACCTTCGTCCTCGTCTTCGTCGTCATCGGCTTCGGCGGCGGACGTCAGGGCGACGGCGGTCTGGCCGCGCTCGGCGCGCTGCCCGTCGCCATCCTGGTGATCGCGATCGGCGCCTCCCTCGGCGGCCCGACCGGCTACGCCATCAACCCCGCCCGCGACCTCGGCCCCCGCATCGCGCACGCGCTGCTGCCGATCAAGGGCAAGGGCTCGAGCGACTGGAGCTACGCCTGGGTGCCCGTCGCCGGCCCGATCGTCGGTGGAGTGCTCGCGGGCCTCGCCTCGCTCGTGCTGCTCCCGGTCCTCTAGACCGCCGCGCTTCCTTTCACCCCCGTTACGAAGGAGTAATCATTCATGGCTGACTACGTCATCGCTATCGACCAGGGGACCACGTCGTCCCGCGCGATCATCTTCGACAAGAAGGGATCGATCGTCTCCACCGGCCAGAAGGAGCACGAGCAGATCTTCCCGCGCGCCGGCTGGGTCGAGCACGACCCGATCGAGATCTGGAACAACGTCCGCGAGGTGATCGGCCAGGCTCTCTCCCGCGCCGACCTGACCCGCCACGACATCGCCTCCGTCGGCATCACCAACCAGCGCGAGACCGCTGTCGTCTGGGACAGGACGACCGGCAAGCCCGTCTACAACGCCATCGTCTGGCAGGACACCCGCACCCAGTCGATCGTCGACCGCCTCGCCGGCGACGAGGGCGCTGACCGCTTCAAGTCGATCGTGGGCCTCCCGCTCGCGACCTACTTCTCCGGCACCAAGATCGTCTGGATCCTCGAGAACGTCGAGGGCGCGCGCGAGAAGGCCGAGGCGGGCGACCTGATCTTCGGCACGACGGACACCTGGGTCCTCTGGAACCTGACCGGCGGCATCGACGGCGGCGTCCACAAGACCGACGTCACCAACGCCTCCCGCACCCTGTTCCTCGACCTCGAGACCCTCGAGTGGCGCGACGACATCCTCGAGGCCTTCGGGGTCCCGAAGTCGATGCTCCCCGAGGTCTGCTCCTCCTCCGAGGTCTACGGCCACGTCGAGTCGTCGTCGCTGCTGCGCGAGGTCCCGATCGCCGGCATCCTCGGCGACCAGCAGGCCGCGACCTTCGGTCAGGCGGCGTTCGACCCGGGCGAGGCGAAGAACACCTACGGCACCGGCAACTTCCTGATCTTCAACACGGGCACCGAGATCGTCCACTCGAAGAACGGTCTGCTCACCACCATCGGCTACAAGCTCGGCGACGGCGAGGTGCACTACGCGCTCGAGGGCTCGATCGCGGTCTCCGGCTCGCTGATCCAGTGGCTGCGCGACAACCTGGGCCTCATCGGCTCGGCCCCCGAGGTCGAGGCGCTGGCCGCCACGGTCGAGGACAACGGAGGCGCGTACTTCGTCCCCGCCTTCTCGGGTCTGTTCGCCCCCTACTGGCGCTCCGACGCCCGCGGAGCCCTCGTCGGCCTCACCCGCTACGTCAACAAGGGCCACATCGCCCGCGCCGCGCTCGAGGCGACCGCCTTCCAGACCCGCGAGGTCCTGGACGCGGTCAACGCCGACTCCGGCGTCCCCCTGCAGGAGCTCAAGGTCGACGGCGGCATGATCGCCAACAACCTGCTCATGCAGTTCCAGGCCGACATCCTCGGCGTCCCGGTCGTCCGACCGGTCGTCGCGGAGACCACCGCGCTCGGAGCGGCCTACGCGGCCGGTCTCGCGGTCGGCTTCTGGGAGAACCTCGACGACCTGCGCCAGAACTGGCAGGAGGACTCGCGCTGGACCCCGCAGATGGACCAGGACGAGGCCGCCCGCCAGTACCGCCTCTGGAAGAAGGCCGTCACCAAGACCTTCGACTGGATCGACGAGGACGTGCAGTAGTTCCTTCCGCGGCAGTCCCTGCCTGCCGCGGCGCGGTCGGCTCATCGAGGTGGTCGCGTCTCGGGGAGCGGGTTCCGTCCGGTTAGGGGACAACGCTGACACGCGTTCTCCCCGTTCGCCTCGTGCGGCGAGCGGATGACGTGCGTCCGTTCACGGTGAAGCGCCCTGTCCGACCCTCGGGTCGGGTGGGGCGCTTCGTCGTTCCGACGACGGCGCAACGAGTATCGCAACGGGGTGGTTCGGGGACACCCATGCTGGTCGAGTGGTCGCCGCAGACGGCTCATCGAGACCCGGCAATTCGGACCTGCATGCTTGTCGGGTAGTCGCTGCAGGCGGCATATCGAGACCCGAACCGGGTGAGGCCTCAGTCCGCCGACAGCCCGAGCTGCGCGTCCAGCTCGTCCAGGGAAGCGATCCGGTGCACGCCCAGCTCGACCGCCTCGGGCGGCAGCACGCGGCCGTGCTCGGGACCGCCGACGCGGTCGAGCCAGACGCCGCGCAGGCCCGCAGCGGCCGCTCCGACGGCGTCGGTGCCGAGCCGGTCGCCGACGTAGAGGGCCTCCTCCGGAGAGACCCCGAACCGCTCGCAGGCGATCGCGAAGATCCGCGCGTCCGGCTTGGCGACGCCGACGTCGCCGGAGGCGATCACGTGCTCGAAGCGACCGGAGAGGCCCGTGCCCTCGATCTTCCCCCGCTGGAAGTCGAGCACGCCGTTGGTGATGACGCCGAGGCGGACTCCGGCGGCGTCGAGCCGGTCGAGGACGGGCAGCGCGTCGTCGTGGAGGGTCCAGGCGGCGACGTAGTGCTCGAGGTACCCGCGGAACCAGGAGCTCGCCTCCTCGGGAGTCAGCCCGACTCCGGCCTCCGCGGCGAAGTCCGTGGCGCGCGCCCGGCGCTGGCCCTCGTAGTCGAGCTCGCCCGCGAGGTAGCGGTGGTAGTGCTCCTCCTCGAGCAGGTGCCAGCGGCGCTGCACGTCGGCCGGCTCGCCGGCGTAGGCGGCGCCGAGCGAGGCGGCGTACGCGACGATCCCCTCCCGCACAGCGCGGGCATGGGCGAAGAGGGTGTCGTCGAGGTCGAAGAGCGCGAGCCGCAGCACGGCCGCCTCAGCGGACGCGGCGGAGGAGGCCGACGGAGTCGTAGACGGCGGCGAGCGTGCGCTCCGCGGTCTCGGACGCGCGGTCGGCGGCGAGGGAGAGGACCCGGTCGAGCTCGGCCGGGTCGGCGAGCAGCTCCGCGGTCCGCGCTCGGATCGGGTCGAAGGTGGCGGCGACCACCTCGACGAGGCCCTTCTTGAGGTCCCCGTAGCCGCGGCCCGCGTACTCCTGCTCCAGCGACTCGACGGAGCGGTCGGCGAGGACCGAGTAGATCGTCAGCAGGTTCGAGACGCCGGGCTTCGCCGCCCGGTCGAAGCGCACCTCCGACTCGGTGTCCGTCACGGCGCGCATGATCTTCTTCGCGGTCGCCTTCGGCTCGTCGAGCACGCTGAGCAGGCCCGCATCCGACTCCGCCGACTTCGACATCTTGGCGCCCGGGTTCTGCAGGTCGAAGATCTTCGCGGTCTCGCGCACGATGTGGGGCTCCGGCACGGCGAAGGTCTCGCCGAAGCGCGAGTTGAAGCGCGCGGCGAGATCGCGGGTGAGCTCCAGGTGCTGGCGCTGGTCCTCGCCGACCGGCACCGCGTCCGTCTGGTACAGCAGGATGTCGGCCGCCATCAGGATCGGGTAGGTGAACAGGCCCACCGAGGCGGCCTCGGCGCCCTGCTTCGCCGACTTGTCCTTGAACTGCGTCATCCGGCTGGCCTCGCCGAAGCCGGTCAGGGTGTTGAGGACCCAGGCGAGCTCGGCGTGAGCGGGCACGTGGGACTGGATGAAGAGGGTCGAGCGCGCGGGGTCGATGCCCGCGGCGATGTACTGCGCGGCGGTCGCGCGGGTGCGCTCGCGGAGCTGCTGCGGATCCTGCGGGACCGTGATCGCGTGCAGGTCGACGACGCAGAAGTAGGCGTCGAAGTCCTCCTGCATCGCGACCCACTGGGTCAGCGCGCCGATGTAGTTGCCGAGGTGCAGCGACCCGGAGGAGGGCTGCATGCCGGAGAAGATGACGGGCTTGGCGCCCGGGGTGCTGGGAGTCATGGGTGGCCTCGAGGGGTCGGTTCGCGGGGGAGAGGGTCAGAGCTCGTAGTCGACGACCACGGGGGAGTGGTCGGACCAGCGGGTGTCGTAGGAGGCGGCGCGGTCGACCTCGTAGCTGCGGGCGAGGTCGGCGAGCGCGGGCGTGGCGAGCTGGTAGTCGAGGCGCCAGCCGGTGTCGGTGTCGAAGGCCTGGCCGCGCTGAGACCACCACGTGTACGGTCCGGGCACCTCGCCCGCGAACCGGCGGCCGAGGTCGACCCAGCCCAGTCCGGCACCGGCGTTGTAGTCCGGGTCGCCCTCGGCGCCGACGAAGCGGTCGACGTAGGCGCGCTCCTCCGGGAGGAAGCCGGCCTTCTTGACGTTGCCCTTCCAGTTCTTGATGTCGAGCGTGCGGTGGCCGACGTTGAGGTCGCCCATCACCGCGGCGAGCTCGCTGTGCGCCCGGATCTCGGGCAGGCGCGCCTCCATCGCGTCGAGGAAGCGGTACTTCTCGACCTGCTTGGGGGTGCCGACCTCGCCGGAGTGGACGTAGGTGGAGACGACGGTGAGCGAGCGGCCGCCGACCTCGTAGTCGGCCTCGAGCCAGCGTCCGGCCGAGTCGAAGTCGTCGGCGCCGAACGTCACGCGGTGGATCGTGGCGCGCCTGCGCGAGGCGAGAGCGACTCCGGCGCGCCCCTTGGCGGTCGCCTCGTCGTGCAGCACGTCCCACTCCTCCCCGAGGAGCCCCGTGAGGTCGTCCGTGGAGGCGCGGACCTCCTGCAGGGCCAGGACGTCGACGTCGCGGGCGGCGAGCCAGTCGCCCATCCCCTTGCGGTATGCGGCGCGGACGCCGTTCACGTTGACGGAGGCGATGCGGAGGGTGCTGCGAGTCACCGGAGCAGTCTATTCGGAGCCGCGGAGCGGGCCGCCCGGCAGCGCTCGCACCCCGGAACGCGGAAGCCGGCGGCCGCCTCGCGCGACTCCCTCGGAGAGGGGGAGGAGCGCGGAGGCGACCGCCGGCGGGACCGCTCAGGACGGTCGGTCGGAGGGGATCAGGCGGGGACGGCCTGCGCGGTGGCGGGCTCGGGCACCTCGGCGACCACCGGGGCGCGCTTGATGCTCTTCGCGATGATCACGCAGACGGCCGTGACGACCATGCCCACCAGGATGGCGACCAGGTAGAGGATCGGCTGCCCGACGAGCCCGGTGACCCAGACGCCGCCGTGCGGGGCGCGGAGGGTGGAGCCGAAGAGCGCGACGAGCGCACCCGTGACGGCCGAGCCGACCATGGCGGACGGGATCACGCGCAGCGGGTCGACCGCGGCGAACGGGATGGCCCCCTCCGAGATGAAGGACGCGCCCAGCAGGTAGGCGGCCTTGCCGTTCTGGCGCTCGGCGTCGGTGAACAGGCGCTTGCGGAGCGTCGTGGCCAGGGCCAGACCCAGCGGCGGGGTCATGCCGGCGGCCATGACGATCGCCATCACCTTGAACTGCACGGAGTTCGGGTCGCCGTCGGCGGGGACGGAGGCGAGGCCGGTGGTCGCGAAGGCGTAGGCCACCTTGTTGACCGGACCGCCCATGTCGAACGCCATCATCAGGCCGAGGATGATCCCCAGGATGATCAGGTTGCCGCCCGAGAGGCCCGAGAGCCAGGACGACAGGCCCTCGCTCAGTGCGCGGAGCGGCGCTCCGAGCACCACGAACATCAGGAAGCCGGTGATGAAGGTGGCGATCAGGGGGATGATCACGACGGGCATCAGCGACTTGAACGCCGCGGGGAGCTTGATCCGCGAGATGTAGAGGGCCGCGTAGCCGGCGATGAAGCCGGAGGCGAGGCCGCCCAGGAAGCCCGCGCCGACGGTGACCGCGACCGCGCCGCCGAGGAAGCCCGGCGCGATGCCGGGACGGTCGGCGATGCCGAAGGCGATGAAGCCCGAGAGCACCGGCACCAGGAAGGCGAAGGTCGCGCTTCCGATGAGGAACATCACTCCGGCCCAGTCCGTGATGTTCGCGACGTTGAAGCCGTCGTCGATGATCTGCTGGGCCGTGAAGTCGACGATCCGGTAGCCGCCGAACAGGAACGACAGGGCGATCAGCAGACCGCCCGCCGCGACGAACGGGATCATGTAGGAGACGCCGGTCATCAGGTTCTGGCGGATGCGTGTGCCGACGCCGACCTTCTTCGGCGCGGCGGGGGCCGCGGCCGGAGTCGAGCGGGCGGGGGCGGACGCGGCGGAGCCGCGGAGGGCCAGAGCGCGGTCGAGGACCTCGTCCGGCTTGGACAGGGCCTCGGCGACGCCCACCTGGAGGATCGGCTTGCCGGCGAAGCGGTCCTTGCCGCGGACCTCGAGGTCGGCGGCGAGGATGACGACGTCCGCGGCGGCGATGTCGGCCGCGGTCATCTCGTCCGAGCCGGCCGCGCCCTGGGTCTCGACGTGGATCGGGTAGCCGCGCTTCTTCGCGGCCTGCTCGAGCGCCTCCGCGGCCATGTACGTGTGGGCGATGCCCGCGATGCAGCTGGTCACGGCGACGAAGCGCGGGCCGGAGGCGGGGCTCGCGGCGGGCGCGTCCTGCACCTTCGCGACGGCGCGGTCGATGACGTCGGCCGCCTTCGCAAGCGCCTCCGACGTGCCCACCTCGAGGGTGGGCTTCCCGGCGAAGCGCTCCTTGCCGCGGACCTCGAGGTCGGCGGCGAGGATCACGACGTCGGCGTCGGCGATGGTCCGGTCCGACATGGGATCGGAGCCCGCGGCGCCCTGGGTCTCGACCTGGATCTCGTACCCCTTCTTCTTCGCGGCCTGCTCGAGGGCCTCGGCCGCCATGTAGGTGTGCGCGATGCCGGCGATGCAGCTGGTGACGGCGACGATCCTCATGAGACGACGACCTCTCGGGCGATGATGTCCGCGACCTCCTGGCCGCTGGCGGCGGCGCGGAGGGAACCGGTGAAGGACTCGTGGATCAGCTTGCGGGCGAGCTGGGCGAGGATCTTGAGGTGCGCCTGGTCGGCGCCGTCCGGAGCCGCGATCAGGAAGATCAGGTCGGCCGGGCCGTCGGGGGCGCCGAAGTCGACACCCTGCTTCGCGATGCCGACCGCCACGCTGGGCGAGACGACGTGGGAGGAGCGGGCGTGGGGGATCCCGATGCCGCCGGGCATGCCGGTCGCCATCTGCGACTCGCGGTCGCGGACGTCGGCGAGGAAGCCGTCGAGGTCGGTGACGCGGCCGGCGTCGGCGAGCGTCTTCGCGAGCTGCGCGGTGGCCTCGTCCTTCGTGGCGGCGGTGAGGTCGACGATGACCGTCGACGCCTCGGTGAGAGCAGTCATGCGCTCAGTTCTCCAATCGGGAGGGTGGGGTCGGGGTTCTCGACGACGGAGACGTCGTCGAGGCGGAGGGAGTCGGGACCCGGGGCTTCGCTGCCCGGGAGCTGGACGGCGGCGGTACCCCACGCGACTGCTGTCGCGAGGCGCTCCGCCTCCGTGGCGTCGACGGCCGAGAGGTAGCCGGCGAGCGTGCTGTCGCCGGCGCCGACGGTGCTGAGGGGCACGACGGCGGGGGCGCCCGCCCACCACGACGCGTGCGCCGTGACGAGGAGGGCGCCGTGCTCTCCGAGGCTGACGAGCGCTCGCGCGTCGGGCAGCTGCAGGAGTTCACGGGCTCCGGCGACGACGTCTCCGACCGTCGTCAGGGAGCGGCCGAGGAGCTCCTCGAGCTCCTCGAGGTTGGGCTTCACCAGGGTGGCGGTGCCGGCCGCGATGATCGCGGTCAGGGGGGCTCCCGAGGTGTCGACGGCGAGGGGGACGCCGAAGTGCAGGGCGAGGCGGCCGAGGGCGGGGTAGAAGTCCGCTCCCAGTCCCGGGGGGACGCTGCCGCAGGCGACGAGCCAGCGGGGCGAGGCCGAGACGTGCTCGCCGATCAGCTCGGAGAGGGCGTGAGCCTCCTCCTCCGTGACGGCGGGGCCGGGCTCGTTGATCTTGGTGGTGCGGCCCGTCCGGTCGTCGACCACGGTGATGTTGGTGCGGATCGGGTGGGCGATCGCCGCACTGGCCGAGCGGACTCCGGCGGCCCGGAGCATCGTGGACAGGTCGACGCCGGTGGAGGCGTCGGCCGGGTAGACCGCGGTCGCCTCGACGCCGTTGCGCGCGAGGGCACGGGCGACGTTGACGCCCTTGCCGGCCGGGTCGCGCCGCACGTCGTGCGCGCGGTTGACCTCGCCGACGGCGAAGCCGCTCGTGGAGAGGGTGACGTCGATGCTCGGGTTGGCGGTGACGGTGACGATCATGCGCGGACGACCTCCGGGCCGGCCGACTCGATGTCGTCGGCGAGCTCGTCGTCGACATCGGCGTCGGTGATGACGGTGTCGACCGCGGACAGCGGAGCGACGTGCCCGAAGTCCTGCCGGCCGAACTTCGAGTGGTCGGCGAGGACCACGACCCGGCGCGCGGAGGCGATGATCGCGGACTTGACGACGGCCTCGTCGAGATCGGGGGTGGTGAGCCCGCGCTCGAGGCTGAGGCCGTTCGTGCCGATGAAGGCGACGTCCACCGAGACCGTGGAGAGGGCCTGGGCGGCCCACGGTCCGACGGCGGCCTGCGTGACTCCGCGCAGGTGCCCGCCGATGAGGTGGAGGTCGATGTTGGGCCGGCCGACGAGCGCCATCGCGACGGGGAGGGAGTGGGTGACGACCGTCAGCCGGCGGTCCAGGGGGAGCAGCTCCGCCAGCCGCACCGTGGTGGTGCCGGCGTCGATGGCGATCGAGCCGCCGTCGGGCACCTCGGCGAGGGCCGCGGTGGCGATGCGGTCCTTCTCGCCGGCGAGGTGTCCCTCGCGGGCGGCGACCTCGGGCTCGATGCCCAGCCGCTCGACGGGGATGGCTCCGCCGTGCGCACGGCGCAGCAGGCCCCGCTTCTCGAGGCTGGTGAGATCGCGGCGGATCGTCTCCGGCGTCACGGCGAGGGAGAGGGCGAGGTCGCGGACCTCGACACGCCCGTCGGTGCGGGCGCGGTCCAGGATCGCCTGGTGCCGCTCCGGTGCGTACATGTGGACTCCGTCGTCTCGCCGTGGGTGGTGCGCCGGATCCGCGGTGTCGTTGCCGACCTCGGATCTGCGTTTACCTCTTTTTAGACCCGTTCAGGAGGGAAGTCAACAGAAACGGACAGAATCGGCAGGCGGAATCGGGCGCGGCGACGCCGGGAAGACCGGGAAGCGGACCGCCGGGTCAGGCGGCGAGCTGCTCGAGCTCCTCCTCGAGCTGCGCGAGCTGGCGCTCCAGGCGCCGTCGTTTCAGGAGGGACGCCTCCGGCAGCGCGGCGCGAAGCCGCTCGCGCTCGGCCTCGGCGAGGGTGCGGCGGGCGGTGCGCAGCTGCTCCTCCCGCTCCTTCTCGCGCTCCTCCGGCGTGAGCTTGCGCGCCGAGATCCCGGCGTCGCTCATCCCGACGGAGATCCACGACGCAGCGATCAGGATCACCTGGCAGACGAGGTTGAACCAGATCAGCAGACCGATGAGGACCGCGAACGAGGCGAGCAGCGGATTGCGGGAGGCACCGCCCAGCAGCTGCGTCCCGAGGACCTTGAGAGCGCCGAGAGCGATCCCGCCGAGCAGCGACCCCGCCCAGAGGTTCTTCCAGGGGATCGAGATTCCCGAGAGGATGCGGAAGGAGCCGGCGAGCGTGCCCGTGTCCAGGGCGAGCATGATCAGCAGGCCGACCGCGCTGCCGGCGAGACGGGCCGGCATCGACTCGCTGCCGATCCCGAGGAAGCCGAACGCCACGTCCACCAGCGAGGTCGAGAACACGGAGAGACCCGCCGAGACCAGCAGCACCGCCCCGAAGACCAGGGCGAGCCCCGCGTCCTTGAGCTTGAGCAGGACGAAGAGGGTCGTGGGTCCGGGGAGCGAGAAGAGCAGCCGGACCGCCTGGCGCAGGCTCCCCAGGAAGTTCAGCGCCGTCCAGAGCAGGCCGGCGGCCGCGATCGCACCCGTCCAGCCGAGGATCGACGAGTCGAGCAGGTCGTCGACCGACACGAGGGCGTTCTTCCCGCCGATCAGGCCGGGGACGGAGCGGGTCACCAGGTCGAGGAGGGAGTCGCGCAGCACCGAGTCGTCGCGCACCCAGAAGCCGAAGACGGCGAAGAAGACGAAGAGCGCCGCGAAGACCGCGAACAGGGCCTGGAAGGCGAGTCCGGAGGCGAAGAGGGGCCCGCCGGTCTCGGAGTAGTGGAGCATCACCCGCACCGGCCGCGTCCGCATGACCCGCTCGAACAGGCCCGGGATCCCGCGGGGAGTGTCGGCCGCCTCGGTCATTCCTCCAGCGTACTGAGGCCTCGCGGCGCTCCCGTGCACGCGCCCGCCTGCACGCAGGAACGCGTCCGGCCCGCGGGATCCGAGGATCCCGGCGGGCCGGACGCGTTCGCGAGGGGGAGGATCAGGCGCGGCCGCGGATGACGGCCTGCTTCACCTCGGCGATCGCCTGCGTGATCTGGATGCCGCGCGGGCACGCCTCCGTGCAGTTGAAGGTCGTGCGGCAGCGCCACACCCCCTCCTTGTCGTTGAGGATGTCCAGGCGCGCTCCACCGGCGTCGTCGCGCGAGTCGAAGATGAAGCGGTGGGCGTTCACGATCGCCGCAGGGCCGAAGTACTGCCCGTCGGTCCAGAACACGGGGCAGGACGACGTGCACGCGGCGCAGAGGATGCACTTCGTGGTGTCGTCGAAGCGGGCGCGGTCCGCGACCGACTGCACGCGCTCCTTGCCCTTGGGCGCCGGGGTGTTGGCGACCAGGAACGGCTGCACCTCGCGGTAGGAGGCGAAGAACGGCTCCATGTCGACGACGAGGTCCTTCTCGAGGGGCAGGCCCTTGATCGCCTCGATGTAGATCGGCTGCGAGATGTCGAGATCCTTGATCAGCGTCTTGCAGGCCAGGCGGTTGCGGCCGTTGATCCGCATCGCATCGGATCCGCAGATGCCGTGCGCGCACGAGCGGCGGAAGGTCAGCGATCCGTCCTGGTCCCACTTGATGCGGTGCAGGGCGTCGAGGACGCGGTCGGTCGAGTACATCTCGACGTCGAAGTCCTGCCAGCGCGGCTCGGCGTCCACCTCGGGGTCGAAGCGGCGGATGATGAACGTGACGGTGAACGCCTCCGGGGCCGCGGGGGCGGCGGGCGGCTGCTCGAGGGTAGCGGTCGACATGGCTAGTACTTCCTCTCCATCGGCTGGTACCGGGTGATCACGACGGGCTTCCAGTCGAGCCGGATGTGGTCACCGGCGTCGGAGGAGTGGGCGTCACCGGAGAGGTACGCCATCGTGTGCTGCATGTAGTTCTCGTCGTCGCGCTTCGGGAAGTCGTCGCGCATGTGGCCGCCGCGGCTCTCCTTGCGGTTGCGCGCCGAGTAGACGACGACCTCGGCGAGGTCGAGCAGGAAGCCCAGCTCGACGGCCTCGAGGAGGTCGGTGTTGAAGCGCTTGCCCTTGTCCTGCACCGAGATGTTGCGGAACCGGTCGCGCAGGCGCTGGATGGTCCCGGTGACGGCCTCGAGGGACTCGTCGGTGCGGAACACCTGGGCGTTCTTGTCCATCTCGTCCTGCAGCTCCTTGCGGATCGAGGCGATCCGCTCGGTGCCGGTGGCGGAGCGGAGCGAGGCGAGCATGTCGCGGATCGCGCCGGCCGGGTCGGCGGGCAGGGGGGTGAAGTCGACCGTCTTGGCGTAGTCGGCGGCGTTGTTGCCGCTGCGCTTGCCGAAGACGTTGATGTCGAGGAGGGAGTTGGTGCCGAGGCGGTTGGAGCCGTGCACCGAGACGCACGCGCACTCGCCGGCGGCGTAGAGGCCCGGGACGACGGTCGTGTTGTCCGAGAGCACCTCGGCCTTGACGTTGGTCGGGATGCCGCCCATCGCGTAGTGCGCGGTCGGCATGACGGGGACCGGCTCGACGACGGGGTCGACGCCCAGGTAGGTGCGGGCGAACTCGGTGATGTCGGGGAGCTTGGTCTCGAGGACCTCGGCGCCCAGGTGGGTGCAGTCCAGCAGCACGTAGTCCTTGTGCGGTCCGGCGCCGCGACCCTCCGCCACCTCCTGGACCATGCAGCGGGCGACGATGTCGCGCGGCGCGAGGTCCTTGATGGTGGGGGCGTAGCGCTCCATGAAGCGCTCGCCCGAGGCGTTGCGGAGGATCGCACCCTCTCCTCGCGCTCCCTCGGTGAGGAGGATGCCGAGGCCGGCGAGGCCGGTCGGGTGGAACTGGAAGAACTCCATGTCCTCCAGGGGGAGGCCCTTGCGCCAGATGATGCCGACGCCGTCGCCGGTGAGGGTGTGCGCATTGGAGGTGGTCTTGTAGATCTTGCCGAAGCCGCCGGTCGCGAAGATGATCGCCTTCGCCTGGAAGACGTGCAGCTCGCCCGTGGCCAGCTCGTAGGCGACGACGCCGGAGGGCTTGGCCACTCCGTCGACCTCGGTCATCACCAGGTCGAGGACGTAGAACTCGTTGTAGAAGTTGATGCCGAGCCGGACGCAGTTCTGGAACAGCGTCTGCAGGATCATGTGGCCGGTGCGGTCGGCCGCGTAGCAGGCGCGGCGGACGGGCGCCTTGCCGTGGTCGCGGGTGTGGCCGCCGAAGCGGCGCTGGTCGATCTTGCCCTCCTCGGTGCGGTTGAAGGGCAGGCCCATGTTCTCGAGGTCGATGACCGCGTCGATGGCCTCCTTCGCGAGGATCTCGGCCGCGTCCTGGTCGACGAGGTAGTCGCCGCCCTTGACGGTGTCGAAGGTGTGCCACTCCCAGCTGTCCTCCTCGACGTTCGCGAGGGCGGCGGCCATGCCGCCCTGCGCCGCTCCGGTGTGGGAGCGGGTCGGGTACAGCTTCGAGATCACGGCCGTCCTCGCCTTGGGGCCGGCCTCGATGGCCGCGCGCATCCCGGCACCGCCGGCGCCGACGATGACGACGTCGAACTGGTGGTAGTGGACGCCGTCGGGTCCGACGGTCTGCGCGAAGGCGCTCTGGTCGGCGCCGGTGTGGGAGTGGCCTGGTGTGCTCACGGGGTGGGTGCTCCGTCGTACGGGGATGGGAGGGGGAGGTGCCGGGACGCGGTGCCGCGGACCGGGAGGGGCGCGGGCCCCTCTCCGATCCGCGGCACCGTGGTCACGCTGCGCAGAAGGAGGGCAGCAGGTCCGCGGCGGTGCCGGCGGGGCACGGGTCGAACGCGAAGACGACCCAGGTGCCGAGCGCGATCAGCGCGACGACGGCGACGAGGATGCCGCCCTTGAAGGCCTTGGCCAGCAGGGGCGAGGTCGCGTAGTCGTTGACCAGCGTGCGCATGCCGTTGCCGCCGTGGATCAGCGCGAGCCACAGCATGAGGACGTCCCACCACTGCCAGAACGGGTTCGCCAGCTTGCCGCCGACGAAGCCGAAGTCGATGGCCTTGATGCCGTCGCCCAGCAGCAGGTTGTAGATGAGGTGCCCGAAGATCAGGACGATCAGCACGACGCCGGAGGCGCGCATGTAGATCCAGCCCCACTTCTCCCAGTTGGTGCCGGAGGAGCGGGTCGGGGTGTGCGGGGTCCGCGGTGCGGCGACGGTGCTCAATGCGCACCCCCCTCGCTGAAGACGTTGATCAGGTGGCGCGGCGCGAAGCCGAGCATCAGCACGACCCAGAGGCCCATGACGACCCAGAAGAGGACGCGCTGGTTGCGGGTCGCCCAGCTCCAGAAGTCGACCAGGATGATCCGCAGGCCGTTCAGCGCGTGGAACGCGATGGCGCCCACGAGCCCGGTCTCGCCGAGTCCCATGATCGGGTTCTTGTACGTGCCGATGACCGCGTTGTACGCCTCGGGGCTCACGGCGATGAGAGCGGAGTCGAGGACGTGGACGAGGAGGAAGAAGAAGATGGCGACACCGGTGATCCGGTGGAGCACCCACGACCACATGCCTTCGCGACCGCGGTACAGGGTGCCGGCCGGACGCCGGATCTTCCCCTGCTTCCGGGGTGCGAGGGTTTGAGCAGCTTGAACTGACACGAACAACCCTCCCTGGTTGTGCTCCGACGGCCTGACCTGTTCCCACGTCGCGTGGACGGGGACGGGGCGGGGAGCGACGAGAAACTCGCCCTCCGATTCTAAGCGCGCTCGCAGGCGGGCGCGGCTTAGGCGAGCCTTAGCTGCGGGGCAGGGCGAGGGCGGGCGCCCCCGCGGTCGCGTAGTGCGCGAGGAGCTCGTCGGTGAGCGCGCTCCAGGTGCGGTGGAGCACGCGGCGGCGGCCCGCCTCGCCGAGCCGGGCGCGCAGTGCGGGATCTCGGACCAGGCGCTCCACCTGCCGGCGGAGGTCGGAGTCGCTCTCGGGCGCGTAGAGCAGGCCGTCCACGCCGTGCTCGATGAGGTCGGTGGGGCCGCCCGCGTGCGGCGCGACCACCGCGGTGCCGGACGCCTGCGCCTCCTGGACCGTCTGGCCGAACGTCTCCTCCGTGCCGGTGTGCACGAAGACGTCGAGCGCGGCGAAGACCGCCGGCAGCCGGTCGCCGTCGAGCCGGCCGAGCATCCGCGCCGCCGGGCCGAGGGCGGCGGCGACCCGGGCGGAGGAGGGGCCGTAGCCGCCCACGACCAGCTCCGCATGCGGGAGGGAGGCGAGCGCCGCCATCCGCTCCACCCTCTTCTCGGGGGAGAGGCGCCCGATGTAGCCGACGAGCGCGTCGTCGGCCCCGAGTCCGGCCCGGACGGCCTGCGCGTAGGGGGAAGAGCGGCGGCGCGGGTGGAAGCGCTCGCTCTGCACGCCGCGGCCCCACAGCGCGGTGCGCTCGATGCCGGCGGCGGCGAGGTCGTCGAGGGCGCTCGTGGAGGGGGCGAGGGTCAGGTCCGCCCCGGCGTGGATCTGGCGGATCACCCGCCAGGCGAGGGCGCGGGCGCCGCGGATGCCGTAGCGGGCCGCGAATCGCGCGACGTCCGTCTGATAGATCGCGACACTCGGCACCCCGAGCCGGCCGGCCGAGGCGATGGCGCGGGCGCCGAGGAGGAAGGGCGAGGCGACGTGCACCACGTCGGGCTCGAAGTCGGCCAGCTCCCGGGTGAGGGCGAGCGTGGGGATCCCGACCGGGAAGTCGCGGTAGGCGATCGCCGGGTGCTCCACGACGCGGTGGCCCGCGTAGTGGCCCGGCGCCCCCGCGGCCGGGCAGACGACGAGCGCCTCGATCCCGCGCTCCGCGAACTCGTCGAGCACCCGCAGGACGCTCGTGGTCACGCCGTTCAAGGACGGCAGGAAGCTCTCGGTGACGACCGCGACTCTCACGCCCCGGACGCTACGGCGGCGGGATGAACGGCGGCGCGCGCTCGGGTGAACGGACGGTCGCGCTCGGGCTCCCTTGTATCCTGCGGACATGACATCACCTGAGACCGATGGCCGCGCCCCGCTCGACCGCTTCTACAGCGTGATCCCCGCCGGCGGGATCGGCTCGAGGCTGTGGCCGCTCTCCCGGGCCGACGCCCCGAAGTTCCTGCACGATCTGACGGGATCGGGACAGACCCTCCTCCGCGACACCTGGGACCGCCTCGCGCCCATCTCGGGCGCCGACCGGATCATGGTCGTGACCGGGCGCGCGCACCGCGCCGCCGTCGAGGAGCAGCTCGAGAGCCTCGAGGACCTCAACGTCGTCCTCGAGAGCGAGCCGCGCGACTCGTCCGCCGCGATCGGCCTGGCCGCCGCCATCCTCGAGCGCCGCCAGCCGGGCGTGATCATCGGCTCGTTCGCCGCCGACCACGTCATCAGCGGTCAGCAGCTGTTCCACGACGCGGTCGCCGAGGCCGTCGTCGCGGCGGACGCGGGCTACATCGCGACCATCGGCATCACGCCGACCGAGCCTGCCGTGGGCTTCGGCTACATCCGCACGGGGAAGCACCTCGGGATCGACGGGGCGACGCACACGCTCGCCGTCGACTCCTTCGTCGAGAAGCCCGACGCCGACACCGCGCGCGCCTATCTCTCCAGTGGTCAGTACCTCTGGAACGCGGGCATGTTCATCGCCCGCGCCGACCGCCTCCTCGAGGAGCTCGGCCGCGCCAAGCCGAAGCTGCTCGCCGGACTGCTCGAGCTCGCCGCCGCGTGGGACACCCCGGAGCGCGGCGCGGTCGTCGACCGCATCTGGCCGGGCCTGGAGAAGATCGCGATCGACTACTCCGTCGCCGAGCCGGCCGCGGCCGCGGGCAAGCTGGCCGTCGTGCCCGGCCACTTCTCCTGGGACGACGTGGGCGACTTCGCCTCGATCGCGAAGCTGCACTCGAGCGGACTCCGCTCGGACCTCGCCATCCTCGGCGAGGACGCGCGTGTGCTCGCCGACTCCGCGACGGGCATCGTCGTCAGCGGCGGCAACCGCACCATCGCCCTCATCGGAGTGAAGGACATCGTCGTCGTGGACACCCCCGATGCGCTCCTGGTGACCACGACCGAGAACGCCCAGAAGGTCAAGGGCGTCGTCGACGCCCTGCGCCTCTCCGGCCGCACCGACGTCCTCTAGCCCTCCGTCACACCCGGCGAAGCGCGGCCCTCCCCTCGGAGGCGCCGCGCTTCGCCGTTCCGCCCCTCGCCTCTTGCGCGTGCGGAGGTCCCGATCCGCCGTTCGCGCGGCCACTCGACCACCCTCGATGAGGGCCTCGGCGGTCGCCCTGGGTGCTGGTGGCTGGGTCTCGATATGCCGCTTCCGCGGCAACTCGACCACCATGGAGGAGCATCGCGTCGAGCCCGATCGCGCGCAGCGCGGAGTTCCTCCGAACGCCTTCGACATCCGGCAGCAGGGGAGAGGGCCGCGAGCCGGAATCGCGTGCCAGCGATTCAGGCCAGCCCGACGCGACCCGCTCTGCGGAACGCACCCGTCGCGAAGCCGACCGCGCCGAGCCGCTCCGCGGCTCGGAATCGAGCCCAGCCGACCGCGCCGAGCCGCTCCGCGGCTCGGAATCGAGCACAGCCGCCCGCACCCCGCGACACGCTCCGCGTGTCGCGAAGATCAACACTGTGTAACGCTTCCTGAGGTCTACCGTCCGGGCGGCTGAGCGGCTTGTCACATTGGGTAACGTGTGGGAATCGACGCCCTGCTGCGCTCGTCGCGCGGGGCCGCATTCCTGGAGGACGACATCTTGACTATCACCTCGCGTAAGGCCGCGTTCGGCGGTCTCGCCGCCCTCGGCGTCACCGCGCTTCTCGCCGGTTGCGCCTCCGCCCCCGAGGAGAGCGGCTCCAGCGCCGCCGCCGGTGGCGACTTCCTGCCCTGCATGGTCTCCGACGCGGGCGGGTTCGACGACAAGTCGTTCAACGAGCTCGGCTACAACGGCCTCGTGAAGGCCTCGGAGGACCTCGGCGTCACGCCGAAGACCGTCACCTCGGAGTCCGAGACGGACTACGCCCCGAACCTGACCAGCCTCGTCGACCAGGGCTGCAACCTGATCATCACCGTCGGCTTCGCGCTGGCCGAGGCCACGTCGGCCGCGGCCGAGGCGAACACGGACATCGACTTCGCGATCATCGACGACGCGTCGATCGACCTGCCGAACGTCAAGCCGATCACCTTCGACACCTCGCAGGCGGCGTTCCTCGCCGGCTACACGGCCGCGTCGTACTCCAAGACCGGCGTCGTCGGCACCTACGGCGGCCAGCAGTTCCCGACCGTCACGATCTTCATGGACGGCTACGCCGACGGCGTGAAGTACTACAACGAGCAGAAGGGGAAGGACGTCAAGGTCGTCGGCTGGGACGTCGACGCGCAGACCGGCTCCTTCACCGGCGGCTTCGCGGCGGGCGTCGAGGCCAAGTCGGCCGCGCAGTCGCTGATCGACCAGAACGCGGACGTCATCCTCCCCGTCGGCGGTCCGATCTTCCAGTCGGCGATCGAGGCGATCCGCGACTCCGGCAAGGACATCGCGATGGTCGGCGTGGACGCGGACCTGTACGAGACCTACCCCGACGGCGCCGACCTGTACCTGACCTCGATCCTCAAGGGCATCGAGGCCGGCACGACCGACGTCACCAGCTCCGCCGGAGCCGACGACTTCGACCCCACTCCCTTCGTGGGCACCCTCGAGAACGACGGAGTCGGCATCGCGCCGTTCCACGACTTCGAGTCGAAGGTCTCGGGCGACCTGCAGGGCGAGCTCGACACCATCAAGGCGGGCATCATCGACGGCTCCATCACCGTCACCTCCCCGTCCGCTCCCGCGGCGTCCTAGCCGTCTCCTCGAAGAGGCCGGCGGGCCCGAGCACACCTCGGGCCCGCCGGCCTCTTCGTCGGTCCGGCGGGCGGATCGGCTCCGCTGCGTCCCTCGATCCCGGCCGACGGCGCATCGTGGCGCGAACCGAAAGTTAGATTGGTCCCATGAAGCTCGAACTGCGTGGCATCACGAAGCGCTTCGGCGCGCTCGTGGCCAACGACCACATCGATCTCACCGTCGAACCCGGCGAGATCCACTGCCTCCTCGGCGAGAACGGCGCGGGCAAGTCGACGCTCATGAACGTGCTCTACGGCCTGTACCAGGCCGAGGAGGGAGAGATCCTGCTGGACGACGCGGTCCAGCACTTCTCCGGTCCGGGTGACGCCATGAAGGCGGGCATCGGGATGGTCCACCAGCACTTCATGCTCGTCCCCGTGTTCACCGTCGCCGAGAACGTCATGCTGGGCCACGAGGAGACGAAGGCCGGCGGGCGCCTGGACCTCGCCGCCGCGCGCACCCGGGTGCGCGAGATCTCGGACCGCTTCGGCTTCGACGTGGATCCCGACGCCCTGGTCGAGGACCTCCCCGTCGGCGTGCAGCAGCGGGTCGAGATCATCAAGGCCCTCTCGCGCGACGCCCGGGTGCTCGTGTTCGACGAGCCGACCGCGGTGCTGACCCCGCAGGAGACCGACGAGCTGATCGCGATCATGCGCCAGCTGCGCGCGGCCGGGACCGCCATCGTCTTCATCACGCACAAGCTCCGCGAGGTGCGCGAGGTCGGGGACCGCATCACGGTCATCCGCCTCGGCAGAGTCGTGGGGGAGGCGTCGCCGACGGCGAGCAACGCCGAGCTCGCCTCGCTGATGGTGGGACGCGCCGTCGAGCTGACGGTGCAGAAGGAGCAGGCGGTGCCGGGCGACGAGGCCCTCGTCGTCTCGAACCTCACCGTGCGCGACGCCAACGGCCAGGCCGTCGTCGACGACGTCTCCTTCGAGGTCCGCCGCGGCGAGATCCTCGCGATCGCGGGCGTGCAGGGCAACGGCCAGACCGAGCTCACCGAGGCGATCATGGGCCTGCAGGAGCGGGTCGAGGGCTCGGTGACCCTGGACGGGCGCCGCCTCGACGGGCTGTCCGTGCGCCGCGTCCTCGAGTCGGGGGTCGGCTTCGTCCCCGAGGACCGCACCGAGGACGGTCTGGTCGCCGAGTTCACGATCGCCGAGAACCTCATGCTCGACCGCAGCGACCGCGGTCCGTTCGTGA
Source organism: Rathayibacter sp. AY1B4 (assembly GCF_002932815.1). NCBI lineage: Bacteria > Bacillati > Actinomycetota > Actinomycetes > Micrococcales > Microbacteriaceae > Rathayibacter > Rathayibacter sp. AY1B4. The sequence continues at coordinate 136,241 of NZ_PSWN01000006.1, forward strand.
AGGGACTGGGCCTGCGGCTCAAGGAGCTCGAGCGCTTCGCCGAGGAGCGGGTGCGCGAGTTCGACGTGCGCGCCCAGGGGATCGGCACCCACGTCGGCCGCCTCTCCGGAGGCAACCAGCAGAAGGTGGTGCTCGCGCGCGAGCTCAGCCGGGAGCTGCGGCTGTTCATCGCGGCGCAGCCCACCCGCGGCATCGACGTCGGCTCCATCGAGTTCGTCCACAAGCGCATCGTCGAGACGCGCGACACCGGGGTCCCCGTGATCGTGGTGTCGACCGAGCTCGACGAGGTCGCGGCGCTCGCCGACCGCATCGCGGTCATGTACAAGGGCGGGATCATCGGCATCGTCCCCGCCGACACGCCCCGCGAGGTCCTGGGGCTCATGATGGCCGGGCAGACGCCCGCCGAGAAGGGAGCGGCGGCGTGAGCGACGCGCAACTGCCCGCGGTCGATCCCGACGCGGAGACCGAGAAGGCGTCCGGGCTCGAGCCCGGCCAGAAGCCGGATCAGGAGGTGCGCACCGGCCCGCTCGAGAGCGGCGCCTCCCGCGTCCTGCGCGAGATCCTCTCCGGCACCGCGCTGATGTCGGTGCTCGCCGTGCTGCTCTCCCTCATCGCGGGCGGCGTGCTGATCGCCGCGACCGACAAGGACGTCCAGGCGGCGTCGGGCTACTTCTTCGCCCGGCCGCTCGACACCCTGCAGGCGATCTGGCAGTCCGTCTCCGGTGCCTACTCCTCGCTCTTCCAGGGCTCGGTCTACAACTTCCGCCGCGAGGGCTTCGCCAACGGCATCAAGCCGCTGACGGACACCCTGGCCTTCGCAACTCCGCTGATCGCCGGCGGGCTCGGAGTGGCGCTGGCCTTCCGCGTCGGCCTGTTCAACATCGGCGGCCGCGGCCAGATGCTGATCGCCGCCGCCTGCGCGGGCTGGGTCGGCTTCTCCTTCGACCTCCCGTGGGGCGTGCACCTGATCGTCGCGCTCGCCGCCGGCATCCTGGGCGGCGCGCTCTGGGGCGGACTCGTGGGACTGCTCAAGGCCCGCACCGGCGCGCACGAGGTGATCCTCACGATCATGCTCAACTACGTCGCGTTCTACCTGATCTCCTACCTCCTGCGGACGCCCGGCGCGCTGCAGGCGCCCGGGTCGAACAACCCGAAGTCGCCCGGGATGAAGGAGAGCGCGGTCTTCCCGGCGCTCCTCAGCCCCGGCTACTCGCTCACGCTCGGCTTCGTCTTCGCGGTCCTCGCGACCGTGTTCGTCTGGTGGCTCCTGAACCGCTCGACGATCGGCTTCAAGTTCCGCGCGGTGGGGGAGAACCCGCACGCGGCACGGGTCGCGGGCATCGACGTGAAGAACAGCTACGTGTACGCGATGCTGCTCTCCGGCGGCCTGCTCGGCCTCGCCGGCAGCGCCCAGGTGATGGGGACGGTCACGACCGGCTTCACCTCCGGGATCGACGCGGGGATCGGCTTCGACGCGATCACGGTCGCGCTGCTGGGCCGCTCCCGACCCTGGGGCGTGTTCTTCGCCGGCATCCTCTTCGGCGCCTTCAAGGCGGGCGGCTACTCGATGCAGGCCGCCGAGGGCGTGCCGATCGACGTGGTCCTCGTCGTCCAGTCGCTGATCGTCCTCTTCATCGCCGCACCGCCGCTGGTGCGCGCGATCTTCCGCCTCCCGACGCCCGGGGCCGCCCCGAAGCGCCGCACCCGCCGCACCTCGGAGGTGTCCGCATGAGCACCGCCGTCGCCACCGCCCCCGACCGCGTCGTGATCCGCAGCTGGAAGGCGCCGATCGCGTTCGGCGTCTTCGCGCTGCTCGCCGTCGTCCTCTTCGTGGCACTCGGCCGCGACGGGACGAGCTCGTTCCGCCTCGCCGCGGGGACCGACTTCTTCGCGCTGCCGGACATCCCGTTCCCGACGCGGGGGACGGGAGTGGTCGTCGCGATCCTCCTGGTCGGCCTGGCCGTCGCCTCGGCCGCGCTCACCCGCGCCGGCCGCCGGATCCCGCTCTGGCTCTCGGCGGTCTTCGCTCTGGTCTTCCTGATCGGGTTCCTCGTCTGGGCGTCGGCCGGTGCCGCGCTGCCCGTCTCGGGACTGCTGCTCGGGACCGTCGGGCTGGCCACTCCGCTGATCTTCGGCTCGCTCGGCGGCGTCATCTCGGAGCGGGTCGGAGTCGTCAATGTCGCGATCGAGGGGCAGCTGCTCGCCGGCGCCTTCACCGCGGCGATGGTCGGCTCCCTCACCCGCCAGCCGGTGCTCGGCCTGCTCGCGGCGATGGTCGCGAGCGTCCTGGTGTCGTTCGTGCTGGCCGCCTTCGCGATCAAGTACCTGGTCGACCAGGTGATCGTCGGAGTCGTGCTGAACGTGCTGGTGACCGGCCTGACGAGCTTCCTCTACTCCCAGGTCCTCTCCGCCGACGCGTCGACGTTCAACTCGCCGGTGAAGTTCGACCGCCTCCCGATCCCGGTGCTCAGCCAGGTGCCGATCGTGGGCGCCGTCCTGTTCAACCAGACGGTGATCGTCTACCTGATGTACTTCGCGATCTTCGCGGTGTGGTGGGGCCTGTTCAAGACCAAGTGGGGCCTCCGCCTGCGCGCCGTCGGCGAGCACCCTCAGGCCGCGGACACCGTGGGCATCGATGTCGCCCGCACGCGCTTCTGGAACGTCTCCCTCGCCGGGGCGATCGCCGGAGTCGGCGGCGCGTACTACACGCTCGACGCGGTCGGCGCGTTCGGCAAGGAGATGACCGCGGGTGCGGGCTTCATCGCCCTGGCCGCCGTCATCTTCGGCCGCTGGGACCCGATCAAGGCGACGCTCGCGTCGCTGCTGTTCGGCTTCGCGACCAACCTGCAGAACGTGCTCGGCGTCATCGGCTCGCCCGTGCCCAGCGAGTTCATGCTGATGCTGCCGTACGTCGTGACGATCTTCGCGGTGGCCGGTCTCGTCGGCCAGTCCCGCGGACCGGCCGCCGCCGGCAAGCCGTACCTGAAGTCCTGAGAGGAGCCGTCGTGACCGACATCGACTGGGAGGCGCTGCGCGAGGCCGCCCTCGAGGCCATGAGCCACGCCTACGTCCCGTACTCGAAGTTCCCCGTCGGGGTCGCCGCGCTCGTGGACGACGGCCGGACGATCTCGGGCTGCAACGTCGAGAACGCCTCCTACGGGCTCACGCTCTGCGCCGAGTGCGCGCTGGTGTCCTCTCTGCACATGACGGGCGGCGGCCGGCTCGTCGCCTTCACCTGCGTCGACGGGAAGGGCGGCGTCCTGATGCCCTGCGGGCGCTGCCGCCAGCTGCTCTTCGAGCACTCGGCCGAGGGCATGCTCCTCCAGACCGTGTCGGGCGTGAAGACGATCGACGAGGTCATCCCCGACGCCTTCGGCCCGCGCACCCTCGAGGCCTACGCCGCCTCCTAGCGCCGCCGTCACCGCTCCCACTCCCGAACCGAGGACTCCGCATGACCCGCACCACCCCCGTCGAGGACTTCGACGCCGTCGACATCATCCGCACCAAGCGCGACCGCGGCACGCTCTCGACCGCGCAGATCGACTGGCTGATCGACGCCTACACCCGCGGCTACGTCGCTGACGAGCAGATGGCGGCCTTCGCGATGGCGGTCCTGCTGAACGGGATGGAGCGCGACGAGATCCGCGACCTCACCCTGGCCATGATCGCCAGCGGCGAGCGCATGCGCTTCGACGGACTCGGCAAGCGCACGGTCGACAAGCACTCCACGGGCGGGGTCGGCGACAAGATCACGCTGCCGCTGATGCCGCTGGTCGCCTCCTTCGGCGTGGCGGTGCCCCAGCTCTCGGGACGCGGGCTCGGCCACACGGGCGGAACGCTCGACAAGCTGGAGTCGATCCCGGGCTGGCGGGCCGACCTCGGCAACGAGGAGATGCTGGAGCAGCTGCGGACGGTCGGCGGCGTGATCTGCGCCGCGGGCTCGGGTCTGGCCCCCGCCGACAAGAAGCTCTACGCGCTCCGGGACATCACCGGGACCGTCGAGGCGATCCCGCTGATCGCGTCCTCGATCATGTCGAAGAAGATCGCCGAGGGGACCGACGCCCTGGTGCTCGACGTGAAGTTCGGCTCCGGCGCGTTCATGGTCGACATCGAGCGCTCGCGGGAGCTGGCGCGGGCGATGGTCGACCTCGGCAACGACGCGGGGGTGCGGACCACCGCGCTGCTGACCAACATGAACGTGCCGCTCGGTCTGGCCATCGGCAACGCGAACGAGGTGCGGGAGTCGGTCGAGGTGCTCGCCGGCGGCGGCCCCTCGGACGTCCGGGAGCTGACGCTGGCCCTGGCCCGCGAGATGCTGGCCCTCGCCGGGCAGCCGGACGCGGACGTCGAGCGCGCCCTCGACGGCGGCGCGGCGATGGACACCTGGCGCGCGGTCATCCGCGCTCAGGGAGGGGATCCGGATGCGGCGCTCCCCGAGGCCCGCGAGACCCACGTCGTGGTCGCCGAGCGCGACGGCGTCCTGGTGGAGCAGCAGGCGCTGCCGTTCGGCATCGCCGCCTGGCGCCTGGGCGCCGGACGCGCCCGCCAGTCCGACGCGGTGCAGCACGCGGCGGGGATCGACCTGCACGCGAAGCCGGGCGACCGCGTCCGCGCGGGCCGGCCCCTGCTCACGCTGTCGGCCGACGAGCCGGAGCGCTTCGCCCGGGCGCTCGAGGCGCTCGACGGTGCCTACCGGATCGGCGACGAGGGCGACGAGGTGCTCGACGGCGGCCCCCTCGTGGCGGAGCGCGTCTCCTAGCCCCGCGCCGCCCGGCACGGAGGAGGCGCCGCCCGGCGAGCCGCTTCCGCCGACCCTCTAGGGTGGTCGGCGAACCACCGCCGACCTGCGAGGAGCACCGTGACCGATCAGACCGAGGAGTACCTCCTCCCGGGCGAGGGCGTCCTCATCGACGAGCTCCCCAAGGTGTCGCTGCACGACCACCTCGACGGAGGACTGCGGCCCGGGACGGTCCTCGAGATCGCCCGCGAGACGGGCGTACCGCTCCCGGCCGAGGAGCCGGACGCGCTCGCCGAGTGGTTCCGTGCCACGGCCGACTCCGGCTCCCTCACCGACTACATCGCCACCTTCGAGACGACGGTCGCCGTGATGCAGACCGCGCCGGCGCTCGAGCGCGTGGCCCGCGAGTTCGTGCTCGACCTCGCCGCCGACGGAGTCGTGCACGGCGAGGTGCGCTGGGCGCCGGAGCAGCACCAGCGCGCCGGGCTCTCGCTCGACGCGGCTGTCGAAGCGGTCCAGGAGGGGCTGCAGCAGGGCGTGCAGGAGGCGGCGGCGCAGGGACACAGAATCCGCGTCGGCCAGCTGATCACCGCGATGCGGCACGCCGACCGCTCGCTCGAGGTCGCCGAGCTGGCGCTGCGCCACCGCGAGCGCGGTGCGATCGGCTTCGACATCGCCGGAGCCGAGGCGGGCTTCCCCGCCTCGCGGCACCGTCACGCCTTCGAGCTGCTCGCGGCGGCTCACTTCCCGACCACGGTCCACGCGGGGGAGGCGGACGGCCTCGACAGCATCCGCTCGGCCCTGCTCGACGGCCGCGCGCTGCGCCTGGGCCACGGCGTCCGGATCGCGGAGGACATCCGCATCGAGCGCCAGGACGACGACGCGAGCTACGTGACCCTCGGCGAGCTCTCGGAGTGGGTGAAGGACCGCGAGATCGCCCTCGAGCTCAGCCCCTCCTCCAACCTGCAGACCGGCGCCGTCGCGGCGTGGGGTGCCGAGCTCGCCGACCACCCCTTCGACCTGCTCTACCAGCTGGGCTTCCGCGTCACGGTGAACACCGACAACCGCCTGATGAGCGCGACGACCCTCAGCCGCGAGCTCGCCCTCCTGTCCGACGCGTTCGGGTACGACCTCGACGACTTCGAGGCCTTCCAGCTGAACGCGGCTCACGCCGCCTTCCTGCCGCTCGACGAGCGCCGCGAGCTCGTCGAGACGATCAGCGCCGGCTTCGAGGCGGCCTGACGGTGCCGCTCGACGCGCTCCCCGAGGAGGCGGTGGCCCTCCGCCACTCCGCCGGATCCTGGCGGGAGGCCGTCCTCGAGGCGGGCCGTGCGCTCGAGCGGACCGGTGCGGTGGACGCAGCCTACTCCCGGCGCATGGTCGAGCAGGTCGACGTGCTCGGGCCGTACATCGTCATCGTGCCCGGGCTCGCCCTCGCGCACGCCCGGCCCGGCAACGACGTCCTCGCGGACGGCCTCTCCGTCGTCACGCTGGCCGAGCCCGTCGCCTTCGGGCACAGCACCAACGACCCGGTCTCGGTCGTCATCGGGATCGCCGCCACCCAGGCGCACGGACACGTCGGCTTCGTCTCCGGGCTCGCCGACGTGCTCAGCCGTCCGGACGCGGTCGGCGCCCTCGCCGCCGCCCGCACGGTCCGCAGCATCAACGCCGTCCTCACCGACAGCACCCCGCACCACCCGCACCACGGAAGAAGCGCATGAAGATCGTCACCCTCTGCGGCGCCGGAATCGGCACCTCCGCCATCCTCAAGCTCGGCGCCGAGCGCGCCCTCGAGACCCTCGACCTCGAGGCCGAGGTGATCGCCTCCGACCTGGCCTCCGTCGACGCGCTCGCCGCCGACGCGCAGGTCATCCTCACCTCCGGCGAGCTCGTCGACCGCATCGGCCGCACCTTCGCCGAGGTCGTCGTCATCGACAACTACCTCGACCAGAACGAGATCACGGAGAAGATCGAGCGGGCGCTGGGCTGAGCTCGACTCTGAGCCCCTCCCTGCGCGGCTCAGCGCGGTCGGCCTCCCGACGGGGTGCGTTCCGCAGAGCGTATTCCGTCGGGCTGCCTCGAATCGCTGCCACGCGCGGTGCTCGACTCTGAGCCGCTCCCTGCGCGGCTCAGCGCGGTCGGCCTCCCGACGGGGCGCGTTCTCAAGAGCGGGTCGCGTCGGGCTGCCTCGAATCGCTGGCACGCGATTCTCGGACGCGCCCTCCACCTTGCGGGGAGGGGGCGCCCCTGCCCCTGCTGGTCGAGTGGCCGCGGAGCGGCGTGCCGGGAGCCGGGTTCCCGCGCGGACGGCTGCTCGGACCTCGGGGGGTCAGCGGGCGGCGAGCTGCTCGAGGACGGTGCCGATCAGGCGGCGGGCGCGGGCGGGGGCGAGGCGGGCGGGCCGCTCGGCCGCGCGGGAGACCGCGATGCCGTCGAGGACTGCGAGGAGAAGCGCCGCGTCGTCGGCGCCGAACGACGCCGCGGGATGCGCGGCGCGCAGCAGCTCCAGGACGACGTCCTCCGTGCGCGACCAGCCGGCGGTGTGGATCGCGCGGATCTCCGGATCGGTGCCGGCGCGGGAGGCGAAGGCGGTCCACACGATCGCGTCGGGGACGTCCTCGTCCGCGACGCACGCGATCTCGTCGCAGAAGACGCGCAGCCGCACCTCGGCCGAGGATTCGGCCTCCAGGCGGCTCCGCATCCGCTCGCGGAAGCGCTCCTCGACCCGGGCCATCGCGCCGGCCAGCAGCGCCTGCTTCGTCGGGAAGTGGTGCTGGACGGCCCCCACTGAGACGCCGGCCTCGGCCGCGACGGTGCGCATGCTGAGGTGCTCCGCCCCGCGGGTCGAGAGGACGGCGACGACCGCCGAGAGGATGTCGCTCCTGCTCTCGCGCCGATCCGGCATGGCGTCCCTCTCGTTCGACTGCTCGAGCAGGCTACGCTCTCGGACATGACCAATACGACCGTATTGCCGCCCCGTGCCGGAGCCGGCCGCCGCATCGCGACCCTGGACGTCGTCCGCGGTGTCGCGATCATCGGGACCCTCGGCACGAACATCTGGATCTTCTCCCACCCCTGGGGGATGCTCGGACTGCTCTCCGTCCCGGTGACGCCGGAGACCTCCTCCTCCGCCGGGACTGCGCAGCTCCTGCTGATGGCGCTGGCGCAGGGCAAGTTCCTCGCCCTCCTCTCCCTCGCCTTCGGGGTGGGCCTCGCGATCCAGCATGCGTCCGCGGTCCGGCGCGGGACGCGCTGGCCGGGCCGCTACCTCTGGCGCGCGACGCTCCTCCTCCTGGACGGCGCGGTCAACTACGTGCTGATCGCGGAGTTCGACGTCCTCATGGGATACGCCGTCACCGGAGCGGTCGTCGCCTGGCTGCTGCTCACCCGGCCGACGACGCAGCGCCGCGTGATCCTCGTCTGCGGCGCTCTGCACGTCGTCCTGATCTCGGCGCTCGTGGCGCTCGTGGCGGCGAGCCCGGACGGTGCCGGACAGGGGCCGACCGGCCGGAGCCCCTACGCGGACGCGTCGTTCCTCGGCCTCGCCCTCTTCCGGCTGCAGAACGCGGGCGTCTTCCGTGCGGAGCCGGTGCTCATCGGGCTCCTCAGCCTCGCGATGTTCCTCCTCGGCGCGCGCCTCCATCGGGCGGGGGTCCTCGCCGCCGAGGGCGCGCCACTCCGCCGCCGCCTGATGGTCCTCGGCGCCCTCGCCCTCCCCGTCGACCTCGCGCTGGGCGTCGGGGGGAGCGCCGCCGGTCTGCTCGCCGAGCGCTACCTCGTCGCGCCCCTGGTCGGGCTCGGCCTGCTCGCGGCCCTCGCCGAGGCCTGCCTCCGCCGGGGCGCCGAGGGCTGGGCGGCACGCCGGGCGCGGGAGGTCGGCCGGGTCGCCCTGAGCGCCTACCTCCTGCAGAACCTGCTCGGCGGCGCCCTCTTCTACGGCTGGGGACTCGGGCTGGCGGTGACCGCCGCACAGTGGCGCGTCCCGGCGACCGTCGGAGCGTTCCTGCTCATCGCGGCGGTCGTCGTGCTCGCGGCGCACCTGTGGCTGCGCCGGTTCGAGCTCGGTCCGGTGGAGTGGCTCTGGAAGCGGGGCGAGCGGATCGGTGTCCGCGCGCCCCGCTGACCGGAGGGGGACCTAGGCGAGGAGCTCCGCGGCGCCGGTGCGCAGGGCGGCGAGGCGGGACGAGACGGCCGACCGGCGGGCGTCGGCGTCGGAGTCGTGCGACCAGGCGTCGAGGTAGAGCTTGACCTTCGGCTCCGTGCCGCTCGGGCGCGCGATGAGACGGGCACCGTCCAGGGAGAAGCGGAGCGCGTCGGTCGGGGGCAGCGCGCCGCCCTCGGCGAGCAGGTCCTCGCTCCGCTCGACGGCGAGCCCGCCGATCGCGGTCGGAGGCGTCGCGCGCAGTCCGGCCATGATCCGGCCGATCTCGGAGAGGTCGGTGACGCGGAGCGAGATCTGCTCCGATCCGAAGAGCCCGAACCGCTCGGCGAACGACTCCAGCTCGTCGTCGATCGTGCGCTCCTCGGCGGCGAGCGCGCTCGCGAGGGAGAGGAAGGCGAGCGCGGCCGAGACGCCGTCCTTGTCGCGGACCGTCCCGGGGTTCACCAGGTAGCCGAGCGCCTCCTCGTAGCCGAAGACGAGGTCGGGGACGCGCGAGATCCACTTGAAGCCCGTGAGCGTCTCGGCGAAGTCGAGGCCGTAGTCGGCCGCCACGGCACCGAGGGCGGGGGAGGACACGATCGAGCAGGCGAGCGCTCCTCCGGTGCGGCCCTCGCGGCGGGCCTGCTCGGCGGCGCGCCAGCCGAGCAGCGCTCCGACCTCGTTGCCGGTGAGGCGCCGGAAGCCCTCCGGGGCGGAGGCGTCGGGCACGGCGGCGGCGAAGCGGTCGGCGTCCGGGTCGTTGGCCACGATCAGCTGCGCGCGACCGGAGCGCGCGGTCGAGAAAGCGAGGTCGAGGGCGCCCGCCTCCTCCGGGTTGGGGAACGCGACGGTGGGGAACGCCGCGTCGGGCTCGATCTGCTCGACCACGACGGCCGGCTCGTCGAATCCCGCCGCGGAGAGCACCCGGTGCGCCGTCTCCCAGCCGACCCCGTGCATCGCCGTGTAGACGATGCGCAGCGGAGCGGACTGGCGGCCGACGGAGGCCGTCGCCTCGATGTAGGCGGCGACCACGGACTCGTCCGCGAGCCGGTACTCGCCGCGCGGCAGCTCCGGAACGCGCCGGTCTCGCGCGACCGCGAGGATCCGCTCGGCGATCTCGGAGTCGACCGGCGGGACGATCTGCGAGCCCTCGTCGGCGCCGCCGAGGTACACCTTGTAGCCGTTGTCCTGCGGCGGGTTGTGGCTCGCCGTGACCATCACTCCGGCGTCGGCGCCGAGGTGGCGTACGGCGAAGGCCAGCACGGGGGTGGGCAGGAGCCGGGGCAGCAGCACCGCGTCCACGCCGACGCCCGCCATCAGCGCGGCGGAGTCCTCGGCGAAGACGCGCGAGTTCTTCCGGCCGTCGTAGCCGATCACGACCACGGGCCGCTGGACGCCCTGCGCCAGCAGGAAGTCGGCCAGGCCGACGGCGGCCTGCGAGACCAGCACGCGGTTCATCCGGTTGGATCCCGCCGCGATGGCGCCGCGCAGGCCCGCGGTGCCGAACGCCAGGCGGGCGCCGAAGCGGTCCTCGAGCTCGGCGCGGGCGGAGGCGTCGCCCGAGTCGGAGGCGGTCAGCAGGCCGACCAGCTCCTCCCGCGTCTCCGGGTCGGGGTCCTGGGCGAGCCAGGCCTCGGCGAGCTCCCGGACGTCGGCGCTCACAGGGCGCCCGTGATCCCGGCGAGCAGGCGGGCGAGGTCGTCCTCGGCGTCGCGGCCGGCCTCGAGCACCTCCTCGTGGCTGAGGGGGGTCTTCTGGATGCCGGCGGCGAGGTTCGTGATGAGCGACATGCCCAGCACCTCCATGCCCGCCTCGCGCGCGGCGATGGCCTCGAGGGCGGTCGACATGCCGACGATGTGGCCGCCGATGATCCTCGCCATCTGCACCTCGGCCGGGCTCTCGTAGTGCGGCCCGCGGAACTGCACGTACACGCCCTCGTCCAGCTCAGGACGCGTCCCCCGGGCGAGGTCGCGCAGGCGCGAGGAGTAGAGGTCGGTGAGGTCGACGAAGGTCGCGCCCTCGAGCGGCGAGTCGGCGGTGAGGTTGATGTGGTCGCTGATCAGCACGGGGGTCCCGGGCGTCCAGTGCTCCTTGATGCCGCCCGCGCCGTTGGTGAGGATCATCACCGTCGCGCCCGTCGCGGCGGCGGTGCGGACGCTGTGCGCGACGCGGCGCACGCCGTAGCCCTCGTAGTAGTGGGTGCGGGCGCCGATGATCAGCGCGCGCCTGCCGGTGGGGAGCAGGACGGAGCGCAGGGTGCCGCCGTGCCCGTGCACGGCCGGCTTGGAGAAGCCGAGGATCTCGGTGGCCTCCACCGTCGCGGTCGTCTCGCCGATCGCGTCGGCGGCCTTGCCCCAGCCGCTGCCGAGGGTGAGGGCGATGTCGTGCTTCTCGACCCCTGTCGCCTCGGCGATCTGAGCGGCCGCGCGGGCCGCGATCTCGAAGGGATCGGCGTCGGGGGCGTCGAGGGGGTGCAGGGTCTGGTCGGACATCCTCCCACCCTACCGACGGGCTGCACGGCGGCGGAGGGCGACTCCCGCGGCCGATCCGACACCCCGCGATTGGGCGAACACTCAGTGAGAGAGGACAATGGGAAGCATGGCTTACGAGTTCGAGCGCGCGCAGAGGATCGCTGTACTCGGAGGGGGGCCGGGCGGCTACGAAGCCGCCATCGCGGGAGCGCAGCTCGGCGCCGAGGTCACCCTGGTCGAGCGGGTCGGAGTGGGCGGCTCGGCCGTCATCACCGACGTCGTCCCGTCGAAGTCGCTCATCGCGACGGCGGAGGCCACCAACGCCATCGGCGAGGCCGCCGACCTGGGCGTGCAGTTCTTCACCCGCTCGGAGCAGAACAAGCCGGTGCGCCCGGACGTGGCGGTCAACCTGGCGACGGTGAACAAGCGCCTGCTCGGCCTCGCGCGCCAGCAGTCCGAGGACATGCGCGCGAACCTGGTGCACCACGGCGTGCGCATCGTCCAGGGGGACGGGCGCCTGGACGGCTCGAACGCCCTGATCGTCTCGACGGCTGCCGGCGGCGAGGGCATGGACTTCGACCGCATCGAGGCGGACACGATCGTGGTCTCGGTGGGCGCCAGCCCGCGCGTGCTCCCGACCGCGGCTCCCGACGGCGAGCGCATCCTCAGCTGGACCCAGCTCTACAACCTCAAGTCCGTCCCCGAGCACCTGATCGTGGTGGGCTCCGGCGTGACCGGCGCGGAGTTCGCCTCCGCCTACCGTGCGCTCGGCGCCCGCGTGACCCTCATCTCCTCCCGCGACCAGGTGCTGCCCGGCGAGGACGCCGACGCGGCCGCGGTGATCGAGAACGTCTTCAAGCGCAACGGCATGGTCGTGCTCTCGAAGTCGCGCGCCGACCGCGTCGAGCGGACCGAGAAGGGCGTGCAGGCCGTGCTCTCGGACGGACGCGTCGTCGAGGGCTCGCACTGCCTGATGGCCGTCGGCTCCGTGCCGAACACGGCGGGCATCGGCCTCGAGGACGCGGGGGTGCAGCTGACGGAGTCGGGGCACATCCGCGTCAACCGCGTCGCCCGCACCAGCGTCCCCTCGATCTACGCGGCCGGGGACTGCACCACGTTCCTCCCGCTCGCCTCCGTCGCCGCCATGCAGGGCCGCACCGGAGTGTTCCACGCCATGGGCGACGCCGTGAACCCGACCGAGGTGCGCAACGTCGCGGCGAACATCTTCACGCAGCCCGAGATCGCGACCGTCGGGTGGAGCCAGCGCGAGATCGAGGAGGGCATCGCGCAGGGCGAGATCTACAAGCTCCCGCTCGCCGCGAACCCGCGGGCGAAGATGATGGGCATCCGCGACGGCTTCGTGAAGCTGTTCGCGCGCACCGGCTCCGGCACCGTCATCGGAGGCGTCATCGTCGCTCCGAAGGCGAGCGAGCTGATCTTCCCGCTCGCCCTCGCCGTGGAGCACCGCCTGACCGTCGACCAGGTCGCGCGGGCCTTCACCGTCTACCCGAGCCTCACCGGCTCGATCTCGGACGCCGCGCGCGCCATGCACATCGTCACCTGACGCGCCCCTCCGCCGGGCCGCGCGGGGTGCGGCCCTTCATCGGCAGAGCGCGTGACCGGGAATCGCGTGCGAAGCGATTCACGGCAGCGCGACGCGACCCGCTCTGCGGTGCCCCTCACGTCGAGGAGCCGACCGCGCCGGGCCGCGCGGGGAGCGGCCTTTCATCGGCAGAGCGCGCGACCGGGAATCGCGTGCGAAGCGATTGACGGCAGCGCGATGCGACCCGCTCGGCGGTACCCCTCACGTCGAGGAGCCGACCGCGCCGGACCGCGCGGGGAGCGGCCCGGAACGGGCTCAGACGATCTGAAGGAGCACGTGTCCCGCGGGGACGGTCGCTCCGGCCGTCGCGTCGAGGCCCTTCACGACGCCGTCCTTGTGGGCGGTGAGCGGCTGCTCCATCTTCATCGCCTCGAGGACGACGACCAGGTCGCCGGTGACGACCGTGTCGCCCTCGGCGACGGCGACCTTGACGATGGTGGCCTGCATGGGCGAGGCGACGGAGTCGCCCGTGACGGTGCTGACGGAGGAGGAGCCGCGGCGCTTCGGGGAGGCGGCAGCGGCCCCGCGGGCGGGTCCCGAGCCGACCAGGTCGCCGGGGAGCGTGACCTCGACGCGGCGCCCGTCGACCTCGACGACCACGTTCCGGCGGGCCGCCGGCTCGTCGGTCGCTCCGGGCTCGCCGCTCCAGGCCGGGATGGTGTTCTCGAACTCGGTCTCGATCCAGCGGGTGTAAATCGTGAAGGGCGCGCCGCCCTCGGGGGCGAAGGCCGGGTCCTCGACGATCGCGCGGTGGAAGGGGAGGACGGTCGGCAGCCCGGTGACCTCGAACTCGGCGAGGGCGCGGCGCGAGCGCTCCAGCGCCTGCTCGCGGCTGTCGCCGGTGACGATCAGCTTCGCGAGGAGCGAGTCGAAGGAGCCGGAGATCACGTCCCCGGCGACGACGCCGGAGTCGACGCGGACGCCGGGTCCGCCGGGGGCCTTGAAGACGTGCACCGGGCCCGGAGCGGGGAGGAAGCCGCGGCCCGCGTCCTCGCCGTTGATGCGGAACTCGAAGGAGTGGCCGCGGGGCGCCGGGTCGTCGTAGTCGAGCACGCCGCCCTCGGCGAGGCGGAACTGCTCGCGCACGAGGTCGATGCCGGTGATCTCCTCCGACACGGGGTGCTCGACCTGGAGGCGGGTGTTCACCTCGAGGAAGGACACCGTGCCGTCCTTGCCGATCAGGAACTCGCAGGTCCCGGCGCCGAGGTAGCCGACCTCCTGCAGGATCGCCTTCGAGGCGCGGTAGAGCTCGGTGTTCTGCGCGTCCGTCAGGAACGGCGCGGGCGCCTCCTCGACGAGCTTCTGGTGGCGGCGCTGGAGGGAGCAGTCGCGGGTGGAGACCACGACGACGTTGCCGTGCGCGTCGGCCAGGCACTGGGTCTCGACGTGGCGCGGCTGGTCGAGGTACTTCTCGACGAAGCACTCGCCGCGGCCGAAGGCGGCGACGGCCTCGCGCGTGGCGGAGGCGAACAGCTCCTCGACCTCGTCGCGCTCGCGGGCGACCTTGAGGCCGCGACCGCCGCCGCCGAAGGCCGCCTTGATCGCGACGGGGAGGCCGTACTGGTCCACGAACTCGAGCACCTCGGCGGCGCCGGAGACGGGGTTGAGGGTTCCCGGGGCGAGCGGCGCGCCGACCTTCTCGGCGACATGGCGGGCCGAGACCTTGTCGCCGAGGCGCTCGATGGCCTCGGGGCCGGGGCCGATCCAGATCAGGCCGGCGTCGATGACGGCGCGGGCGAAGTCGGCGTTCTCGGCGAGGAAGCCGTAGCCGGGGTGCACGGCGTCGGCACCGGAGCGGCGGGCCACCGAGAGCAGCTTGTCGATGACGAGGTAGGTCTCGGCGCTGGTCGTCCCGCCGAGGGCGTAGGCCTCGTCGGCGAGGCGGCTGTGCACGGCGTCGCGGTCCTGGTCGGCGTAGACGGCCACGGAGGCGATCCCGCTGTCGCGGGCGGCGCGGATGACTCGGACGGCGATCTCGCCCCGGTTGGCGACGAGCACCTTCGTAATCTTCGGCATGGTCCCCAACCCTAGGGGGCGGCTCCGCCCGGCCCGGCGCGGCTCACCACAAAGAAGCGGAGGGCCTTCGTCGGTTCCTCACAAGGGCGGGACGGGCCTCAGCGGTTCCAGAGCGCGGTCCAGTCGACGCCGAGGCTCCGCACCAGAGTGCGGAGGGTCGGCACCGACATCCCGATCACCGTCGAGGGGTCGCCCTCGATCGCGGTGATGAAGCCGGCGCCGCGGCCGTCGATGGTGAAGGCGCCGGCCACCTCGAGGGGCTCGCCGGTGGCGACGTAGGCGTCGATCTCGGCGTCGTCGATGTCGTCGGCGAACGTGACGGCGGCGGAGGTGACCGCTCCGGCCTCGGCGACGATCCTCCCGCCGCGGTGGTCGACGAGCCAGTGGCCGGAGTAGAGGCGGCCGGTGCGACCGCGCTGGGCGCGCCAGCGCTCCCGGGCCCGCTCCGGCTCGTGCGGCTTGCCGTGGACGACCCCGTCGAGGACGAACGCGGAGTCGCCGCCGAGCACCAGACCGTCGATGTCCGGGCGCAGGACGGCGTGCGCCTTGGCGCGGGCGAGCAGCGAGACGGTGGCGTCCGCGTCCAGTGCCGCGCCCCGCTCCTGCTCGGCCCGGGCGACGGCCGCGGGCTCGTCCACCTCGGAGGGGACGACGACGGGCTCGATCCCGGAGGCCCGCAGCAGCGCGAGGCGCGCGGGGGAGGTGGAGGCGAGGTAGAGGCGCACGAGGGCTCCCTGCGGCCGGGCCCACGCTGTGGGATGCTCGACGGATGGCACAGACCCCGTCCCGAGCATCCGCCCGCCCCGACGGGGCCGACGACGCACTCGGGACCGAGATCGAGCTCGACATTAGCAACGTCGCCCACGGCGGCGTGTTCGTCGCCCGGCACGAGGGCCGCGTCGTCTTCGTCCCGGACGTCCTCCCCGGCGAGCGCGTGCGGGCGCGGATCAGCGAGGTCCGGCACGACAGCTTCTGGCGTGCCGAGGCGCTCGAGGTGCTCGAGGCGTCCGAGCACCGGGTGGAGCACGTCTGGCCCGAGGCCGCCCTCGACCGCCGCCCGGAGGAGCGCGTCGGCGGCGCCGAGCTCGGCCACGCCGACCTGGCCTACCAGCGCGAGCTGAAGCGCCTCGTGCTCGTCGACTCCTTCTCCCGCTTCGCCCGTCGCGAGGTCGAGGTGGAGGTCTCGCCGATCGGCGGGGACGACGCGTCCGGCGGCCTCGGCTGGCGCACGCGGAACCGCCTCCACGTCGACGACGACGGACGGGTCGGCCCCTACGCGGCACGCAGCCACCACGTCGTCACCGTGGAGTCGCTGCCCCTCGCGACCGCCGACTCCTCCCTGGCCGCACCGCTCGGCGAGCGCCTCGCTCCCGGCTCGGTGGTCGACCTCGTCGACGCGGCCGGGTCCGAGGGGGCCGCGGTGCTCGTGCACGACCCCTCCGACAAGCGCGCCCGCCGCGACCGCACGGTGCAGAGCGAGTTCGTCGCCGACCGCACCTTCCGGGTCGACCGCACCGGCTTCTGGCAGGTGCACCGCGGAGCCGCCGCCGCGCTCTTCGAGGCCGTGCAGGCCGCCGTCGACGCGGATGCGGCGGACCCGTCGGCCGCCAACCACGACCTCTACGGCGGGGTGGGCCTGCTCGCCGCGGCGCTGGCCGACCGCCTCGGCGCCGGAGTGCGCGTGACCAGCGTCGAGAGCGACTCCCGCGCCACCGAGCACGCGCTCGAGAACCTGGCCGACCAGGTCGGCGCCCGCGCGGTGACCGCCCGCGTCGACCGCTACCTCCGCGACGTCGTCGCCCAGGCCGATGCGCGCGAGCGGGCGCGGTGGCGCGCGGCGACCGTGGTCCTCGACCCGCCGCGCTCGGGCGCCGGCCGAGCGGTCACCGACGCTCTGGCGGAGCTGCGGCCGGCGCAGCTCGTCTACGTCGCCTGCGACCCGGTCGCGCTCGCCCGCGACGTGGGCGCCCTGACCGGGGCCGGCTACGAGCTGGAGCGCCTCGAGGGCTTCGACCTCTTCCCGCACACCTCCCACGTGGAGGCCGTTGCGCGACTGGTCCGCCGAGAGGACTGACCGCGGGCCCGCGCCTGCGTACCATGGGCGGGATGGAGCCCCACGTCGACGCAGCCGAGGCCCCGCGCGTGCGCGTGGCGATCGTGGACGACCACGAGTCGGTGCGCCTGGGCGTGGCCGCCGCCGTCGAGAGCGCGGGGATGCAGGTGGTCGCCGCCGCCGAGACCGTCCAGGCCCTCGAGAGCACGATCGGCGGCGCCGAGATCGAGGTGCTCGTCCTCGACCTGTCCCTGAACGACGGCTCCAGCATCACCAGCAACGTCAAGTGGGGGCAGGTGCGCGGCTCCGCCGTCCTCGTCCACAGCATCGCCGACCGCGTCGTGGCCGTGCGGGAGGCGCTCGCCGCGGGAGCGGCCGGCGTCATCCCGAAGTCCTCGCCCATGTCGACGGTCGTCGCCGCCATCCGCACGGTCGCCCGCGGCGAGGTCCTCAACAATCTGGAGTGGGCCTCGGCCATCGACGCCGACGACGACTTCGCGCGGGCCGTGCTCGGTCGTCGCGAGCGCGACGTCCTGCACCTCTACGCCTCGGGGCTGCCGCTGAAGCTGGTGGCCGAGCGGCTGCAGATCTCGGTGTCGACGGCGAAGGAGTACCTCGACCGGATCCGCGACAAGTACGTCGAGATCGGCCGTCCCGCCCCGACGAAGGTCGATCTGCTGCGGCGCGCGGTGGAGGACGGCATCCTGCCGGGCATCGACCCGGACGACGGCGATGGCGGGCGCTGAGGCGCCGATCGCCCGCCGCAACGCCGGGCGCGAGCGGATCGACCGGATCATCAGCACGGTCGTGTCGTTCTTCGGCTTCGGCTTCGGCGTGCAGACCGTCCCGCCGATCCTCGCCCAGCTGCCCCTGCTGCGCCCCGAGGTGGCCTGGCCGGTGCTGGCGCTGGTCTTCGGATCGCTCACCGCCGCCGTGGCCACCGCCGTGCTGCGGCGGGGCACGCGGATCACGGCGGTCCTGGTCGCGGTCGGTGTCCTCGTGGCCCTCCTGACCTGGCCGGCCGCCGTCGCCACCGGGGGCGCGGACCGCGAGACCCCGTGGATCTGGTACCTGCTGACCATCGGCACCGCCTTCTGCACGATCGCGGCTCCCCTCCGGATCGCGATCGCGTACGTGTCGGTGACGACCGTGCTGTTCGGGCTGCTGCGCGTCCTCCCCTCCGGCGGCGGGGCGGAGCCGACCCGCGCGATCCTCGACGCCGCCTACGTGGGCATCGTCGGCTTCGTGATGCTGGTGCTGATCACCGTGCTCCGGCAGTCGGCCGACCAGATCGATCGCGCGCAGACGACGGCCATGGAGCAGTACGAGGCGGCGATGCGCCAGCACGCCGGCGAGGTGGAGCGGGTCGAGGTCGACGCCCTAGTGCACGACAACGTGCTCGCGACGCTGCTCTCCGCGGCCTCCGCCGAGTCGCCGGCCGAGCGTGCGCTGGTCTCCTCAATGGCGCAGCGCACCCTCGCCGTGCTGCTGCCCGACCACGAGCCGGAGCCGCCCGAGGGGCTGGTCCCGCTCGAGCTCCTGCAGCGCCAGCTCGCCCACGCGGCGTCCACCTTCGGGACCGAGATCGCAGTCGCGACGGCCGACGGAGTGGATCCGCGCGCGACGACGCTGCCGCGCCCGGTGGCCGAGGCGCTGCTCGGCGCGGTCTGGCAGGCGCTCGCCAACAGCGTTCAGCACGCGGGTCCGAGCGGCAGCGTCCACCGCGCCGTGCACGGGCTGCTGGGCGACGGCGCGGTGGAGGTCGTGGTGGAGGACGACGGCCGCGGCTTCCGGCTCGCCGACGTCCCGCGCGAGCGGCTGGGCATCCGGCTCTCCATCCTCGAGCGGGTGCACAACGCGCGGGGATCGGCGCGGGTCGACTCGACTCCGGGCGAGGGCACCCGTGTCGTCCTCTCCTGGCGGGCGGACGCGGGAGGAGGGCCGTGATCGCCTACCCGCGCCCCCTGCTCCAGGCGCTCGGCGCCGGCTTCTCGCTGTACCACGTGGTGCTCGCCTTCTTCTCCTTCCGCATCTCCCCGGCCACGCCGGCCGACCTCGTCGCGGTCGCGCTGTACGTCGCGGCGACCGTCGTCGCCCTCTGGCCCGGAGCGACGACCCGGCTCGCCCTGCCCGTCGCGGTCGGGATGACCGCGGTCGCCGTCGCTCTGCCGCTGCTGGTCGCGCCCTCGCTCGATCCGGGTGCCTCCAACGGCTACTCCACCTGGTACATCGCCGCGGTCGGCACCCTCATGACGATCGTGTGCGCCCGCCGGCGCGCGGCCTGCGCCTGGGTCGGCGTCGGCTTCCTGATCGTGCACACCGTGTTCTGGGCCGGCCCGGCCGCGCTGGCCACTCTCGGCGTCGTCGGGGGGATCGCCTGGGTCGCGATCGCGCAGCTGCTCATCGTCGAGCTCGGGCGCGCGGGCTCCGAGGCGCGCGTGCTCGAGGCGGCCGAGCGCGCGGCCGCGTCGTGGCGGGCCGCGGAGGAGGCGCACCTCACGGAGCGCGAGGTCCGGCTGGAGCAGACCCGCGCCCTCGCCGCCGACATGCTGCTGCGCATCGCCGAGCCGGGACCGGGCCTCACCGACGAGGAGCGGCGCGAGTGCCGGCTGCTCGAAGCGGCCGTGCGCGACGAGATCCGCGGCCGGCGGCTGCTGGACGACGAGGTGCGGCGTCTCGTGCTCGACGCGCGGCGGCGGGGCGTGACCGTGTCGGTGCTCGACGACGGCGGCCTCGACCGCACCTCCGAGGGCGAGAGCCGACGGGTGCTGGGGGAGCTCGCCCGGGCTCTGAGCGGGATCCGCGAGGAGGTCGACCGCGTGGTGGTGCGCACCGCGTCGGCCGACTCGGCCTCGGCGGTCACAGTGGTGGGCCTGCGGACGGCCGGCGACGGCAGCGCGGGCGCCCTCGGCTCCGACGACGCGGGGGACGAGGTCGACGCCTGGGTCGAGATCCGGCGCGACGGCGTCGGCGGACGGGACGTCTGAGCGGCGGAGCGCGCTCGGGACGGCGCGGCCGTCCCCATGCGCAGCGACCGGTGGCGACCCGGCCCGAAGGGCGTGCGGATGTCGGATCGGTGCCGCGGTCGGGACGCTCCGGCTCTCAGCACGGCTCAGGTCCTGGCGCACCCGGTCTCTCGGCGCGGACCGATCGTCGGCGCGGCACGAGCGTGAGCAGAGCCGTCATGGGCAGAGCCCGTTGAGCGCAGAGCGCGTCAGGACGAAAGCCCGTTAACGGAGTGCGGCGGGCCGTCCACTCCTCCGAAGAGGGGGCCCGGCCCGCCGTCAAACCCCGAGTGAGGGTAACAACCCGAATATTACCCTCACTCGCCCCCAACACACCCGCCTGCTTACCCTGGTCGGCGAGTGATTGGCGGTGCCCCTTCCGAAGGAGAAGCACCGTACGTCCACTAGTGTGCTCTCTCCGCCAGGAGGCGCATAGTCAGCACTTTAGGGGACTAATCGGGGGACAAATTTCACGTTCCGCGTCGCGGATCGCTCGTTCCCCGACGGGCTGCGTCTGCGAGTCCGCTCAGCCGGAGAAGGAGCGCCACGCTCCCGGTGCCGGCCGCAGCGGCCCGCGGACCGCCGCGGCGCGGTCGTTCCAGCCCCCGCTGAGCTCCTGCGGGGTCTCCGGCTCGGCCTCGGTGCGCGAGGTCAATGCGGTGACGACGGCCGTGACGGCG
Organism: Rathayibacter sp. AY1B4; assembly: GCF_002932815.1. NCBI lineage: Bacteria > Bacillati > Actinomycetota > Actinomycetes > Micrococcales > Microbacteriaceae > Rathayibacter > Rathayibacter sp. AY1B4. The sequence continues at coordinate 156,948 of NZ_PSWN01000006.1, forward strand.
GCGATCTCGGCGGCGTCGAGGCCGGAGGTGGAGATGACGACGGCGGGTGCGGAGTCGGAGGCGGTCATCCCGTGACGCTATCGCATGCCGTTCACGGCGCCGGTCGGCGGGGCATGGCTATGCTGACGCCGGATGCCGCCGGAGCGTCGTCCGTCCGTTGCGAACAGGAGCGTCCCCGCATGCCGACGTGGTTCCCGAGGAGCGGTGCCGCGGCGCTGCGCCCCCTGCGTCTGCTGGTCCGGAGGTCGCCCGCGGCCGTCTCGGTCGTCCTGGTACTCCTGGCCGCGAGCGCGATCACGGGGACGCTCGTCGCCCCCGCGGGAGCCGAGACGACGGCCTGGTGGGCGGCGGGCCCGATGACGACCCTCGACGGCCGTCCGTGGACGGCGGTGACCGCCCTCCTGATCGCGGCGGACCCGCTGCAGCTGCTCCTGGACGTCGTGCTGGTGCTCCCGATGCTCCTCGCCGCGGAGCGCCGCCTCGGCTCGGCCCGCACCCTCCTCGCCTTCCTCGTGACCGGCGCCGTCGGGATCGTCGTCGGGTCCTCCGTGCAGTCGATCGGCGCTCTCGTCGGGGAGTGGTGGGCGGGCGACACCGTCGGCGACCACACCTTCGACCCGCTGATCGGCGCGGTCGGCGCCCTCATCGCCTCGACCGCCTTCATGGGCGCTCTGTGGCGTCGCCGGCTCCGGGTGACCGTCTTCGCCGTCGTGCTGATGTTCGTTCTCTACGCGGGCGACTCCGCCGACGCGTACCGGCTCCTCGCGGGCGGCGCGGGGCTCGTGCTCGGCGCGGTGCTCGCGCGGGGAGCGGCGGGGCTGCGTCCGCAGCGTCCGGCGCCGAGCTCGCACCGCGAGTCCCGGGGGCTGCTGGCGGCGGTCGTCGTCGTCACCGCGATCGGTCCGCTCGTCGCCGTCCTCTCGGACTCGGGCTACGGTCCGTTCTCGTTCCTCGGCCGACTGCTGCAGAGCGCCTTCACGGGGACGACGGACCTCGAGGACCCGTGCAGCCGCGCCCTCCGGCACTGCGCGCACCACGTGAAGCTGAGCCTGGTCGCCCCCGGGCCGATCCTGCTGACGTTCGTCCCGCTCCTCCTCCTGCTCGTCGCCGCCTACGGCCTGCGCTCCGGGCGCCGCCTGGGCCTGCTGCTGGCGGTCGGGGTGAACATCGCGATCGCGATCCTGGAGGTCTTCTCCCTCCAGCGCGCCGCCCGTCACCCCGAGTTCCTGTACTACGCCGAGTACCTGCTCTGGGTGGCGACGACGGTGCTGGTGCCGCTGGCCGTCGTGGCGATGCTCGTGATCGGGAGGAGGCACTTCCGCATCCGCGCGCCCCGTGCCGCTGCGAGGCTCTGGACGCGGGTCGTCGCCATCGCCTTCGTCGTGTCCCTCGGCGGCTATCTGGCGCTCTCGGCCGGCGTGCGCACGAGCTTCGAGCCGCTCCTGGGCCTCGGGAGGCTCCTCCTGGACGGGCTGCTGCGCTTCGTCCCGGTGAGCTTCCTCGGCGGCGCCGGACTGCTCGCCGTGCCGCGGGAGCCGGTGGCGCGGATCGTCTTCGAGTGGGTCGGCCCGGTGTTCTGGCTCGTGGTCGTCGTGGCGGTGGTCGCTCTGCTCCGGGCCACCGACGTGCAGCGGAACCGCGGCGACGAGGCGCGGTACCGCGCGCTCCTGTCCCTGCACGGCGCCGGCAGCCTCGGCCACCAGGGGACCTGGGAGGGCAACGCGCACTGGATCTCGGCCGACGGGACCGGCGGGGTCGCCTACCGGGTGATCGGCGGCGTGGCGATCACCCTCTCCGACCCCGCCTGCGCTCCCGAGCGGCGGGAGGACGTCGTGGCCGAGTTCGTGCGGTTCTGCGACGAGCGCAGCTGGACGCCCGTGTTCTACAGCATCCACGACGAGCTGCTCCCCGTCTTCGACCGGCTCGGCTGGTCGCGCCTCTCGGTCGGCGAGGAGACGATCATCGAGCTCTCCTCCTTCGAGCTCACCGGCAAGCGGTGGCAGAAGGTGCGCTACCCGCTCACGCGCGGCATCAAGCTGGGCATCGAGGCGCAGTGGACCAGCTGGCCCGAGCTCTCCCTCGGCATGGCCAACCAGATCGTCGACCTGTCGGAGCGCTGGGTCGCCGAGAAGGCGCTGCCCGAGATGGGCTTCACCCTCGGTGGCATCGACGAGGTCCGCGATCCCGACGTCGCCCTCCTGCTCGCGGTCGGACCGGACGGCGTGCTGCAGGGAGTGACGAGCTGGCTGCCCGTGCACAGGGAGGGTCGCGTGGTCGGCTGGACCCTCGACTTCATGCGCCGCTCCGACGACTCGATGCCCGGCATCATGGAGTTCCTCATCGCCTCCGCGGCGCTGCGCGTCAAGGAGGAGGGTGCCGAGTTCCTCTCGCTCTCGGGCGCACCGCTCGCCACCGCACCGGTCGAGGAGGGGGAGGTGCCTCCGGAGCCGACGGTCCTCTCGCGCCTGCTCGAGTTCCTCTCGCGGACGCTCGAGCCGGCCTACGGCTTCACGTCGCTGTTCCGCTTCAAGGCCAAGTTCCACCCGCGCTACGCGGGCCTCTGGATGACCTACCCCGACGCGCTGCAGCTGCCTCGGATCGGAGCCGCGCTGGGTCGCGCCTACCTGCCGGACCTCTCCGCCGCGCAGGCGCTGGCGTTCGCGCGGGTGGTCGGGGCGAAGCCGGAGGAGAAGCCGTCCGAGGCGCCCGCGGCGAAGCCGGATCCTCCGGCCGCGAAGGCAGGCGCTCCGGCGGTGAAGGCGGGTGCTCCGGCAGCCGAGCCGGACGGTCCTGCGGTGAAGGCGGGTGCTCCGGCGGCGAAGGCGGATGCCCGGGAAGCGGAGCCCGATTCCGCGACAGGGGAGCCGGGTGCTCCGGCCGCGGAGCCGGACGCTCCCGTCGTGCGGCCCGATGCTCCCGCGGAGTCCGCTGCCCGACGGACCGGGCGCGGCTCCTCCGACTGATCGTTCCGCCCCTCCGCCCCGTGAGGAGGCGGTCGCAGCGGAACGCCGCGGCACGGACGGTCTCCCGTCTCCTGCCGCGGCGTCCGAGCGAGCCGGGTCAGAGCGGGATGTTGCCGTGCTTCTTCGCGGGCAGGTTGGCGCGCTTGGTGCGCAGCGCCCGCAGCGCCTTGATGACGGAGACACGCGTCGCCGAGGGCTCGATCACGCCGTCGAGCTCGCCGCGCTCGGCCGCGAGGAACGGGCTCGCGACGTTGTAGGTGTACTCGTTCGCCAGGCGCGTCCGGACGGCTGCGACGTCCTCGCCGGCCTCCTCCGCCTTGCGGATCTCGTTGCGGTAGAGGATGTTCACCGCGCCCTGGCCGCCCATGACGGCGATCTCGGCGGTCGGCCACGCGAGGTTGATGTCGGCTCCCAGCTGCTTGGACCCCATCACGATGTACGCGCCGCCGTAGGCCTTGCGCAGGATGACCGTGACCAGCGGCACGGTCGCCTCGGCGTAGGCGTAGAGCAGCTTCGCGCCGCGGCGGATGACGCCGGTCCACTCCTGGTCGGTGCCGGGCAGATAGCCCGGGACGTCGACCAGGGTCAGGATCGGCAGCGAGAACGCGTCGCAGAAGCGGACGAAGCGGGACGCCTTCTCGCCCGCCTCGATGTTCAGCGTGCCCGCCATGGCGCTCGGCTGGTTCGCGATGATGCCGACGGAGCGGCCCTCGACGCGGCCGAAGCCGATCACGATGTTCGGCGCGAACAGCGGCTGCACCTCGAGGAAGTCGCCCTCGTCGACGATGTGCTCGATGACGGCGCGCATGTCGTACGGCTGGTTCGGGCTGTCCGGGATGACCGTGTCGAGGAAGCGGTCCGCGTCGGTCGTCTCGAGATCGACCTCGGTCTCGAAGACGGGTACCGGCGACAGGTTGTTGTCCGGGAGGAAGGAGAGGAGCGTCCGCGCGTAGTCGAGCGCGTCGTTCTCGTCGCTCGCGAGGTAGTGCGAGACGCCCGAGATCGTGTTGTGGGTCAGCGCACCGCCGAGCTCCTCCATGCCGACGTCCTCGCCGGTGACGGTCTTGATCACGTCGGGCCCGGTGACGAACATCTGGCTGGTCTTGTCGACCATGATCACGAAGTCGGTCAGGGCGGGGGAGTAGACCGCGCCTCCCGCGGCCGGGCCGCAGATGATCGAGATCTGGGGGATCACGCCGCTCGCCGCGGTGTTGCGGCGGAAGATCTCGCCGTACTTGCCGAGGGCGACCACGCCCTCCTGGATCCGTGCTCCGCCGGAGTCGAGGATGCCGATGATCGGGACGCCGGTCTTCAGGGCGAGGTCCATCACCTTGATGATCTTCTCGCCGGCCACCTCGCCGAGCGAGCCGCCGAAGATCGTGAAGTCCTGCGAGTACACGGCGACCTGGCGGCCGTGGATGGTGCCGGTCCCGGTGACGACGGCGTCGCCGTAGGGGCGCTTCTTCTCCATGCCGAAGGCGTGGGTGCGGTGGCGCACGAACTCGTCCAGCTCGACGAACGAGCCCGGGTCGAGGAGGGTGTCGATCCGCTCCCGTGCGGTCATCTTGCCCTTGGCGTGCTGCTTCTCGATCGCCGCCTCGCCACTGGCCGTGACGGCCTCGTGGTAGCGGTTCCTGAGGTCCGCGATCTTCCCCGCGGTCGTGTACAGATCGGGCGCGGGACGTTCGGTGTTCGCGGTCACCCGCTCACCCTACCGGCGGGGCGGACGCCTCCTCTTGTCGCACTCGCACAGGGAGGGCCGCTCCGAACGGGAGGATCCGGACAAGGGCGGGACGTCGCGAGCGGCGCTCGGAGCGGCCTCGCGGGAGCCGCCGCTACCGTGGCGGCATGCTCCTCCCGCTCTCCTCCGCCGTCTCCCCCCGCGTCCTCGCGCTCGAGTCGGCGGGGTCGACGAACGACGAGCTCCGCGAGCGGGCGGCCGCCGACCCCGCCGCGTGGCCGCACCTCTCCGTCGTCGCCACCGGCGACCAGCGCGCCGGGCGCGGCCGGCTGGGGCGCGTCTGGCAGGCGCCCGCGGGCCGCACGCTCGCGGCCTCGACGCTGGTCGACGCCTCCGCCCTCGGCGCCGAGGCCTCCGGCTGGCTGCCGCTCGTGGCCGGCGCCGCTCTCGCCCGGGCCCTCGCACCCCTCGTCGACGGGGACGTCGCCGTCAAGTGGCCCAACGACGTTCTGATCGACGGCCGGAAGGTCGCGGGGATCCTCGCCGAGCGCCTGCCGGACGGGCGGGTCGTCGTCGGCACCGGCGTGAACCTGCTGCTGACGGAGGCGGAGCTGCCGGTCCCGACCGCCACCTCGCTCGCCCTCGCCGGAGCACGGACGACGAGCGCCGACGAGGTGCTCGCCGCGTTCCTGACCGGATTCCAGGGTCTGCTGGCTCCGCTGCTCGCCCAGGGCGACCCCGAGGCCTCCGGAGCGGCCGCCGCCGTCAGCGCCTCCTGCGGCACCCTCGGCACGCGCGTCCGGCTCGAGCTGCCCGACGGCACGCAGGAGGAGGGGACCGCCGCCGCACTCGCCCCGGACGGCTCGCTCCTGCTCGAGCAGGGCGGCGCGCTGCGCTCGTTCACGGCCGGCGACGTCACGCATCTGCGCTCCTGATGGCCAGGACCGACCCCGCCGACCGCGAGCTGGCGCGGCTGACTCCGCGCGCCCGCCGGGCGGTCGCACCGGTCGTCGGCCTCCTCCTGCTCACCTGGACGGGCTTCTACTTCGCCGCGCAGTTCGAGCTCGCCCTGCAGCGCTGGATCATCGGGCTCGGCACCGCACTTCTGGTGCTGCTCCTCTGCGCTCCCGGGATCGCGGGCTGGGCGAGCGTGCGCTACCGCGTCACCGCTTCCGGCCTCAGCGCGCGCCGGGGCGTGGCGTCGATCCGGCGGGCCGCGGTGGTCTTCGATCGGAGGATGGAGGTCGTGGTCGAGCGCTCCCTCGGCCAGCGCCTCGCCCGGTGCGGGGACGTCCGGATCCTGCAGGCGGGAGCCGAGGTGTTCGTGCTGCGGGACCTGCCGGATCCGGAGCTCACGGCCGACCTGCTGCGGGGGGCGATCGGCGCGGCTCCCGCTCTCGAGCCGGAGTGGCCGCCGCCCGCGTGAGAGCGTCGGGGCCTCGGTAGCATGGAGCCGCCCCGCGCCAGCGGGCGGAGACGGAGGAGCGCCATGCGCGTCGGCGTGATCGGGGGCGGCCAGCTCGCCCGGATGATGATCCCCGCGGCGGTGGAGCTCGGCATCGAGATCGCCGTGCTCGCCGAGAGCGAGGGCGCCCCGGCGGGGCTCGCCGCGACACGGGTCGGCGACCACCGCGACGAGGCGACCGTGCTCGCCTTCGCCGAGACCGTGGACGTGGTGACGTTCGACCACGAGCACGTTCCCCAGCCGATCCTCCGCGAGCTCGTCGCCCGCGGCGTCGCCGTGCACCCCGGCCCCGACGCCCTGCTGTTCGCCCAGGACAAGCTGATGATGCGGCGCCGCCTGACCGAGCTCGGCGTGCCCGTGCCCGAGTGGGCCGAGGTCTCCTCCGCCGAGGAGCTGGGGGAGTTTCTGGCCGAGCACGGCGGCAGCGCCGTGGTGAAGACCGCGCGCGGCGGCTACGACGGCAAGGGCGTGCGCGTGGTGCGCGGCGCCCACGAGGCGGACGACTGGTTCACCGCCCTCGCCGAGGACGGCCGGGGCGGCTCGCTCCTGGTCGAGGAGCTGGTGGGCTTCCGCCGCGAGCTCGCGCAGCTCGTCGCCCGGCGTCCCTCCGGCGAGAGCATCCTCTGGCCGGTGGTGGAGTCGGTGCAGCGCGACGGCGTCTGCGCCGAGGTGATCGCTCCGGCCCCCGCGTCCGCCGGCCGGCTCGCATCAGCCGCGGCCGAGATCGCGCAGACGATCGCCGACAGCCTCGGGGTCACCGGCGTCCTGGCCGTCGAGCTGTTCGAGACGACGGACGACCGGATCCTGGTCAACGAGCTGGCCATGCGCCCGCACAACAGCGGCCACTGGACGATGGACGGATCGACCACGTCGCAGTTCGAGCAGCACCTGCGCGCGGTCCTCGACCTGCCGCTCGGCGCGACGGGCTGCCGCGATCCGTGGACCGTGATGGTCAACGTGCTCGGCGGCCCGGTGGGGGAGTCGCTGACCGACCGCTATCCGCGGGTGCTCGCCGATCACCCGGGAGTGAAGGTGCACAACTACGGCAAGGAGCCGCGACCGGGCCGCAAGGTCGGGCACGTGAACGCCACCGGCGACGACCTCGACCTCGTGGTCTACGAGGCTCGCGCGGCGGCGGCCGTTCTCACGGACTGACCCGTACGATGGTCGCCGTGACGAGCCTGCCGACCTCCCCGACCCCTGCCGGAGCCCTCTCGTGAGCGCGGACGCGCTCGTGAACGGGCCCGCGCCGCTCGTCGGCGTCGTGATGGGCTCGGACTCGGACTGGTCCGTCATGGAGGCGGCGTCCACCGTCCTCGCCGAGTTCGGCGTGGCGCACGAGGTCCGGGTCGTCTCCGCGCACCGCACCCCGGAGGCGATGATCGCGTACGGCCGCGAGGCCCGCGGCCGCGGCCTGAAGGTCGTCATCGCCGGAGCGGGCGGAGCCGCCCACCTCCCCGGCATGCTCGCCGCCGTGACCTCGCTCCCCGTCGTCGGAGTGCCGGTCCCGCTCGCCCGACTCGACGGGCTCGACTCCCTCCTCTCGATCGTGCAGATGCCGGCGGGCGTCCCCGTCGCCACCGTCTCCATCGGCGGAGCGCGGAACGCCGGACTGCTCGCGGTGAAGATCCTCGCGACCGCGGACGACGCCCTCTCCGCAGCGCTCGACGCCTTCGCCGCCGACCTCGAGGTGCAGGTCGCCGCGAAGAACGACGCCCTGGTGGCGGGCCTGTGACGGCCGTCGCCCTGCCGCTGCGGCACCCGGACGTCGCCTCCCGCGCCTTCATGACGCGGCGGGCGTGGTGGCTGCTGATCGTCAACCTGCTGGTGCCCGGGTCCGCTCAGGTCCTCGCGGGCAACCGCCGGCTCGGGCGCCTGGGGCTCGGCTTCACCCTCGGGCTCTGGGTCGCCCTCCTGGTCGCGGTGCTCCTCTACTTCGTCTTCCCGACCGGCCTCTACACGCTCGCGACCTTCGACCTCTCGATGCTCGCGCTCCAGGCCGCGCTCGTCGTCTACGGGGTGGTCTGGGCCGTGCTGACGCTCGACACCCTCCGCCTGATCCGCGTCGTCCGGGTGCGCCCGCGGATGCGCGGCGTGCTCGCGTTCGCGACGATCGCGCTGATGGCGATCTCGGTCGGCACCACCGCCTACGGCACCTACCTGCTCGGCGTGACACGGGGGACGCTGTCGTCGATCTTCGGCGGCGGAGCGATCGAGCAGCCGATCGACGGCCGCTACAACGTGATGCTCCTCGGCGGCGACGCGGGAGAGGACCGCGACGGTCTGCGCCCCGACAGCATCTCGGTGGTCAGCATCGACGCGTCGAGCGGCAAGGCCTCGATCATCGGCGTCTCGCGCGAGTTCGTCGACTTCCCGTTCCCCGAGACCAGCCCGATGCACGAGCTCTACCCCGACGGCTACGACACCGACAACTGCGCCGTCGACGTCTGCAAGCTCAACTCGGTCTACACCGAGGTCGAGCTGAAGCACCCGGAGCTCTACCCCGACGCCGTCGACCACGGCAGCGAGCCCGGCATCGAGGCGATGCGCGACGCGGTCGAGGGCATCCTCGATCTGAGGATCCAGTACTACGCGCTGATCGACATGGAGGGCTTCGCCCAGCTGATCGATGCGCTCGGCGGCATCGACATCGACTACGTGGCCGACGAGCCGCTGCCCCTGGGCGGACTGCCCGACTCCGACGGCGTGATGCAGGGCGTCAATCAGTGGATCGATCCCGGGCACTGGCACTTCAACGGCGAGCAGGCCCTCGCCTACGCCCGGTCTCGCTACACCACGAGCGACTACGACCGGATGGCGCGCCAGCGGCAGGTGCAGGAGGCGCTGCTCGCCCAGTTCGAGCCGGGCAACGTCCTCGCCAAGTTCCAGGACGTCGCGTCCGCCGGGTCCCAGGTCATCAAGACGGACGTCCCGCAGGGGATGCTCGGCTACTTCGTGCAGCTGGGGCTCAAGACGAAGTCGCAGCCGGTGGATCCGATCGAGCTGGTCCCGCCGGCCGTCGACCCGGAGGACCCGGACTACGACGTCGTGCACTCGCTGGTGAGTGCCGGACTGTCGGGCGACTCCGCGCCGTAGACGGCCGGGTGCCGCACGCCTCAGAGGTCGGCGTGCAGCGCCCAGACGCGCTCGGCGGAGTCGCGCCAGCTGAAGGCTCGGGAGCGGTCGCGGCCGGCCACCGACATCCGCTCGCGCAGACCGGTGTCGGCGAGAACGCTGCTCATGGCGAGGGCGAGGCGGTCCGGGTAGTCCTTCGCGTCGCCGCGCTCGACGGCGACGCCGGCGTCCGCGGCGACCTCCATCAGCGCGGGGTCGTCGGAGTGCACCACCGGCACTCCGAAGTGCATCGCCTCGAGTACGGGCAGGCCGAAGCCCTCGGCGATGCTCGGGTAGACGAAGAGCGTGGCACGGGAGAGGACGACGGCGAGGTCGGCGTCGCTGAGGACTCCCAGGGCGCGCACGCGCGTCTCGTCGAGGCCCTGCTCGTCGGCGACGGAGGCCACGTCGAGGTCGCCCCAGCCGGTCGGCCCGACCAGGAGCAGCGGGATCGCCGGCGCGGACGCTCCTCCGAAAGCCGCGATCAGCGAGACCAGGCCCTTGCGCGGCTCCAGCGTTCCGACGCTCAGCACGTACTCCGGGGGGAGGCCCAGCGCCGTGGCGCGCTCGTCGGCGTCCTCCGGGGCGACCAGGCCGGAGCCGACGGCTCCGCCGATCACGCGCAGTCGATCGCCGAAGTCCATCAGCTGGGAGAGCTGGTGGGCGACCGCGTGGGTGGGGACGACGACGGCGTCCGCGTGCTTGCGGGCGCGCTTGGCCATCGCCCGGTGCCACTTCGCGCCGTGGGGGGTGAGGGTCTCGGGATGCGTCCACGGCACCGTGTCGTGGATCGTGACGGCGATCTGCTCGCCCTCGCTCCCGTCGTGGCTGCGCAGCGGTGCGAAGAGGCTCGGGGCGTGGATCATGCCGCCACCGGCCGGGATGGCGATCCCGTACTGCCAGGCGCGCGAGAGCTCGCGGCGCCCGAGCGGCAGCCGGTGGATGCGCGCGAGGCCGGGCAGGCGCAGGCGCAGCTCCTCCTCCTTCTCGGGCGGGTGGGCGGAGACGACGGCCTCCACCTCGCAGTCGCGGGGAGCCGTCGCGATCAGCTCGCGGGTGAGCTCCTCGGTGTAGCGGCCGATGCCGCCGGGCACGCGGGCGAGCATCTGGTCGACGACGACGCGGAGAGTGGTGGTCACGGGGTCACCGCCTCGAGGGGTGCGGCGGCGAGCGCGTCCTGCCAGGAGCGCAGCGGCGGCAGGCCCGCCCGGCTCCAGCCGTCGTGTCCGAGGACCGAGTAGGCCGGACGCGGAGCGGGGCGGACGAACGAGCCGCTGTCGGTCGGGCGCAGGCGCTCGGGATCCAGGCCCGCCTTGGCGAAGACGGCACGGGCGAAGCCGAGCCAGGTCGTCTCGCCGGAGCTGGTGCCGTGGTAGACGCCGGCCGGGGCCTCCGCGTCGACCAGCTCGATCAGGCGCGCGGCGAGGTCGGCGGTCCAGGTGGGCTGGCCGTGCTGGTCGTCGACCACGGTCAGCGTCTCGTGCGCGCCCGCCAGTCGCACCATCGTCTTCGCGAAGTTGCCGCCGTGCTCGCCGTAGAGCCAGGCCGTGCGGACGACGTAGCCGCGCTCCGGGTTGGCCTCGAGCACCAGGCGCTCGCCCTCGGCCTTCGTGCGGCCGTAGGCCGAGATCGGGTTCCGGGGGTGGTCCTCGGAGTAGGGGGTCGTCGCGGAGCCGTCGAAGACGTAGTCGGTGGAGACCTGCACGAGCGCGGCTCCCGTCTCGGCGGTGGCGAGGGCGAGGTTGCGCGCTCCGACGGCGTTGACGCGGTGCGCCTCCTCCTCGTCGGTCTCGGCGTCGTCGACGCGGGTGTACGCGGCGCAGTTCACCACGGCGTCGTGTCCCGCGACGGCGGCGCGCACGGCGTCGAGGTCGGTCACGTCGAGGTCGGAGCGGCCGAGGGCGGTGCTGGGGCGGGAGCCGAGGGCCGCGCGCAGGTCGGTGCCGAGCATGCCGGAGGCGCCCGTGAGGAGGAAGGTCACCTCCTCATCATGCCCGAGCGGTCCGTCGGCCGACGGTCGGCGCTCCGGTACGCCGCCGGGTGGCGCAGAGGGGCGTCGCGGGCCCGTGACACGCCGTCGTTACACTGGCGACCGTGCAGATCCGAGAGCTCGACATCCCCGACGTCTACGAAGTGACTCCGCGCCAGTTCCCCGACGATCGCGGGGTCTTCTACGAGTTCTACCGCTTCGACCGCCTGGCCGAGAAGGTCGGGCACCCGCTCTCGCTGCGGCAGGGCAACACCTCCGTCTCGCGGCGCGGCACCGTCCGCGGCATCCACTTCGCGCAGATCCCGCCGTCGCAGGCCAAGTACGTCTCGTGCTTCTCCGGCGCGGTCCTCGACTACGTGATCGACGTGCGCGTCGGGTCGCCGACCTTCGGGCGCTGGGAGTCGATCCTGCTCGACGACGTCGACCGCCGCTCCGTCTACATCGCCGAGGGCGTCGCGCACGCCTTCGTGGCGCTGACCGAGGGCGCCGTGGTCTCGTACCTCGTGAACGCCACCTTCGACCCGGTGCGGGAGAAGGGGATCGACCCGCTCGACGAGCAGATCGGCCTGCGCTTCCCGGAGGAGGCCGGCGAGCTGCTCCTCTCACCGAAGGACACCGACGCACCGACGCTGGCCGAGGCCGAGGCGCAGGGCCTGCTGCCGACCTGGGACGAGGCGCGGGCCTTCTACACGGAGCTCGACTCCGCGTCCTGACCGCCGATCCGGCGGACGGGCCGCCCGGCGCCGGCCAGGCGGCACGCCCGACCGGACCGGATCAGCTCTTCGAGCGCAGGCGCATCAGCGCGACCCGGGCGCCCAGCCCGGCGCGCACCGCCGCACGGATCGGCGCCTGGTACCAGGCCCCGTACTTCTGCGCGAGGTAGAGGTAGGCGCTGCGGTGGTGGACCGCGAGCATCCGCGCCGAGGCCAGGCGGGTGGAGTGCCCGCCGAGGTGGGAGACGACCGCGTCGGCGAGGTAGACGTTGGTCCACCCGCGCTGTCCGAGCGAGTCGCCCAGCTGGACGTCCTCGAAGTACATGAAGTAGCGGTCGTCGAACCCGCCGATCTCCTCGAAGGCCGTGCGGCGCACCATCACGCAGGCGCCGGAGAGCCAGCCCGCCTCCATCCGGCCGTGGCGGAGGGTCTCGACCGCGCGCGAGCGCCGGTAGGTCGCCGACCACGGGTTGCCGGGCCAGACGTGGGCGAAGACGGCGTGCCCGACGCCCGTGCCGAGCGAGGGCAGAGCGCGGGCGGAGGGGTAGATCGTGCCGTCGGAGTCGAGGATCCGGGGCCCGATCGAGCCGATCCGGTCGTCCGCCGTCGCGGCGGCGTAGAGGGCGTCGATCGAGCCGGGGAGGAAGACCGTGTCCGGGTTGGTCACCAGGATCCACTCCACTTCGGGCCCGAGGCGGTCGACCGCGTAGTTGACGGCCCGGCCGTAGCCGAGGTTCTGCCCGGTCTCGTGGAACTCGACGTGGGGCAGGCGCTCGACGACGCTGCGGACGGAGTCGTCCGTGGTCAGGTTGTCGACCACCACGATGCGCACGTCGTGCTCCGTCGCCTCCGGCACGGACTCGAGGCACGCGCGGAGGACCTCACCCGAGAAGTGGGTGACGACGACGACCGCGATGGGCAACGTCGAGCGGGCGATGGGAGCCTCCGGGTGGTGCGGCGTCGACGGGAGGAGTGCCCCGTCGGAAGAACTCGACGAGGCTAGCACGCGGCTCGAGCGGTGCCCGGGAGCCTGCGGCCCTCAGCGGACGATGTCGACGGGCTCGGTGCTGACGGCCACGGCGGCGGGGGAGACCGTCTCGATCGCGGGCAGAGCATCGTGCGCCGGACGGCGGAAGACGACGAACTTGTACATGCAGAAGTTCCACACCAGTCCCACGAGTACGGCGACGGCCTTGGCGATGTTGATCGCGAGGAAGGCGTTCTCGCCGGAGCTGGGGAGGAAGAGCAGCGAGTTGCCGAAGCGGGTGTCGAAGAAGACCTCGAAGCCGTAGATGATCGCCGACTGCAGGACCAGCGAGCTGAACCCGGTGACGAGGAAGAACTTCGCGAACGTGGCGACCGAGACCCTGCCCGGGTGGCGGAAGACGAAGAAGTGGTTCAGCGCGTACGAGATCGTGATGCCGACCAGGACGGAGAAGACGTTGGCGACGAGGGTCGGCAGACCGAGCAGGAGCACGAGCGTGTTGAGGATGAGGAAGTCGATCGCCGTGTTGGTGCAGCCCGCGATGAGGAAGCGGACCTTCTGCGATTCGAGGAGTCTCTTCATCTGCGGTGCTCTTTCCCGTCCCCCTCTGGCGTCGATGCCCGACCGTCGGGCTCCGACGGGCGTCCATCGGGGCAGGCGAACAAGGGGTGAACCGCCGTGCACTGTCGTCCATCGTAACCGCGGACCCCTGCCGGGCGGTCGAACGGCCGGTGCCATGTTCCTGAGAGAGTGCGCGGACGGGGCGGCGGGCCGCGGGGCGCGCTCGGAGGCTCGCGAGCACCGCCTCGTTATACTCGCAGGGCTCTCACCGGTCAGCCGGTGCACCGGAAGAACGGATCCTCCCCGCCTCATGCGCTCCCTCGCCGTCGTCGTCCCCACCTACAACGAAGTCGCGAACATCGCGACGGCGCTGCCGCGGGTCGCGCTCGCGGCGTCCCGCAACCCCGACTTCCACGTGACCGTCGCCGTCATCGACGACAGCTCCCCCGACGGCACCGCGGACCGCGCGCGCGAGCTCGCGGCCGAGCTCGGATCGGACACCTTCGAGGTCCTCGTGCTCTCGCGCGAGAAGAAGGAGGGGCTCGGCGCGGCGTACATCTGGGCCTTCCAGCACCTCCTCGCGGCCGAGCGCCGCTACGACTACCTGCTGCAGATGGACGCCGACCTCTCGCACGACCCGGACTACATCGACGCCTTCCTCCGCGAGGTGCGCGCGGGCGCCGACTTCGTGGTCGCCTCCCGCTACATCGCGGGCGGGGGCACTCCCGACTGGACGCTCGACCGCAAGCTGCTGAGCGGTGGCGGCAACCTCTACACGCGCCTCTTCCTCGGCTCGAAGATCACCGACTGGACCGGCGGCTTCAACCTCTTCAGCGCGGACCTCCTGCGCACCCTCCACCTCGAGACGATCCGCGCAGCCGGCTACGGCTTCCAGATCGTGCTCAAGTACCGGGCGCTGCGCCGGGCCCGCGGAGTGAAGGAGATCCCGATCGTCTTCCTCGACCGCACGGTCGGCAACTCCAAGATCCCGAGCGACACCCTCCTGAAGAACCTCCTGCTCGTCCTGGCCATCCGGTTCGGCGGGAAGCACCGGTGACGGCGGGTCCGACGGGATCCCCTCGGACCCGGAGGGCCCTCCTCGAGCTCGCCGCCCTCGCCGTCGTCGTCAGCGGGACCCTGCTCGTGCTCGGATTCATGGTCGGTACGCCGTGGCGGCCGCTGCTCTTCCGTGACGGCGACTCGCTGGCGCTGCCGCTGATCCTGCAGTCCTTCGCCGAGGGCCGCCCCGCGGCGTGGGTGATGACGAGCCAGCTCTTCCTCTTCCCCGAGCTCCCCGTCTTCGGCGTCGCGTGGCTGCTGACCGGTGGCGATCCCGCGGCGGCGCTCGCGGTCAACGCCGTGCTCAACCTCGTCCTCCTCTACGGCGTGCTCCGGATGCTCGCGCGACGGCTCGTCGCGGACCGGCACCGCCGGCTGCGGCCCGCCGCCGCGCTCGCCGGCATCGCCGTGCTGCTGGTGCTCTGCTTGACGGAGGGCCGCGCGCTCAACAACGAGGGGGCCCTGGCGACCACCTTCCTCCTCACGACCTACTACTACGGCGCGGTGCTCACAGGCCTCGCCGGGCTCGCCGTCGCCCTGGGCGCGCTGCGCGAGCGCCGTCCGGCCGCGCGTCCGCTGCTCCTGGTCGGGGCGGCCGTCGCCGCGACGACCCTCTCCGATCCGCTCCTCCTGGTGCAGTTCGTCGGCCCCCTGCTGGTGGTCCTCGTCGTGCTGCTGGTGCTCGCTCTCGCTGCTCCCCGAGCGGTCCTGATCGTCGCGGGCACGGTCCTCGGGGCCGCCGCGCTCGGAGCCGCGCTGCGGGTCCCGCTCGGCTTCCTGATCGGGACCGACGCCGGCGGGTACCTCCGGCTGCCGCTCGCCGGGACGGCACTGGACGACCTGATCGTGCAGTTCCTGGTGCTGAAGGCGCCGCTGATCGGCAAGCTCGAGGTGGCGCTGCTGGGTCTGCTGCTGCTGGCGGCCCTCGCCGTCGTCGTGGCCGGTGCCGCGCGACTGGCGCGGGGAGCCGCCCTCGACGAGGCGGCCCGTGCGCGCTTCGCGGTGTGCGCGTTCCTGCCGGCGCAGACGGCGGTGCTCCTGGTGGTGCAGGTCTTCACCGGCAGCTCGGTCAGCCGCTACCTGATGCCGATCCCGGTGACCGCGACCGTGGTCGTGATCGCCCTGATCGGCGCCGCGGCGGCGCACCGGCGTGCTGCGGGCGCGCGGCTGGCGCCGGTCGTCCGCGTCGTCGCCCCGCTGGCCGCCGCAGGCCTCGTCGTCGCCGCCGTGCCGGCCACGGCGGCGGTCGCCTCCGCGGCGGCCGAGGCGCGATCGGACCCGGACGCCGACTGCCTGGAGCGCTGGATCGACGGCCGCGAGCTCGCGGGCGTCGGCTCGTTCTGGTCCACGCGGCCCCTGGACCTCTACGGGCCGGCCTCGCTGCACGTCCAGCAGGTCAACTTCGACTTCACGGTGCAGTTGTGGATGAACAACCTGAGCGACTACCGCGACCGGCAGTACAGCTTCGTGCTGGCCGACCGCTCGCCCGACTGGGCGGGGCTCGCGCGCGGGACGCTCGGCGCTCCCTCCGATATTGTCGCCTGCGGGGGGTTCGACATCTACGACTACGCGGGCACCGACGGCGAGACCGAGCTGAACCGGATCGTCCAGACCAGCGTGGAGGAGCAGCGCCGTGAGCGCGGCTACTGACGTGCGCGGCTCGCGGACGGCGAGTCGGCGGCGCCGGACGCTCGTCGAGCTCGGATGGGCCCTCGTCGCCGCCCTCGTCTCGGTCGTCGCCGCCGTGCTCGCGCTCGGGATCGGGCCGCAGGACCTGACGGCCCGCTGGACCGTGGGCGGCGACGACCAGATCCTGCACTACACGCTCTTCACCAGCGCCACGCAGGCGTTCCCGTTCGACGGCAACGCGGCGCTCGGCTTCCCCGACGGCTTCAACGCCTTCTTCAGCGCGCAGTTCGACGTCGCCTCCGCCCTCGCCGTGTCGGTCCTGGCCCTCGTGGTGCGCGACGGGACGACGCTCCTGAACGTCTTCTACCTGGGCACGTTCGCGACGGTCGCCGTCACCGGCTACGTGTTCTTCCGCGCCCTCCGCACGCGGCCCTGGGTCGCGGCGTTCTCCGCGGTCCTGCTGTCGCTGCTGCCGTACCACTTCCTCCGGATCGGATTCGGCCACGCGTTCCTCGCCAACTACTGGGCGATCCCGCTCCTGGGCGTGATGGTGCTGATGGTCGGCGGACCGCGCACCGATCCTCTCCGAGCCTGGTCCGAGCGGGGCGCGACGCGGAGGAGCCGCGTGCTGCGCTCCGTCGTCCCGGGAGTCGTGCTCGGGCTCCTGGTGGCGAGCACGGGCGGCTACTACTACGTCTTCGCGGTCCTGGTCCTCGGAGCGACCTGGGCGGTGAGCACGGCCGCCGGGCTCCTCTCCCGCGAGCGGCTGCGCGTGCTCGCGGTCTCGTCGGTGCCGATCCTCGCGCTCGGCGTGTTCGTCGGGCTCTCGCTGCTGCTGCTCTCGCTCGACTTCGGGGAGCGCTACAGCCCGTACTTCACGTCGCGGACCGTGGGGGAGTCGGAGGCCTACGCCGGCAAGCTCGTGCTGCTGGGCCTGCCCTGGTCGGGGACCGGGCTGCCGCAGGGGTACGGCCTGCTGAACACCTACGCGGGCCAGTCCGGCGTGGCGCCGACGACGGAGCCGCCCGGGTTCTCGATCCTCGCCAGCGTCGCGCTCCTGATCACGCTCGTGGCGCTCCCGATCACCGCGCTCGGCGGCGGACGGGCGCTCCGTGCGACGGCGGTCGGCCGGTTCTTCTCGGACGCCCGCGTGCGCGTCCTCGCCGTGGCGACACTGGCCGCGCTCCTCTTCTACACGGTGACGGGCCTGGGCGTCGTGGTCTCGCTGGTGGCGGGGCCGACGATCCGTGCGTGGGCGCGGATGTCGATCGTCACCGCGGTCCTCGTCCTCGGCGTGCTCGCGCTCCTGCTCGATCGGATCACGGCCCGTGGCGGTGTCCGGATCCTCGTGGCGGCGCTGCTCGCCGCCGTCGCCGTGGTCGATCAGCTGGCCGGAGTATCGGCCGCGGTGCCGATCGCTCCGACCGACGACTCCGAGATGCGCTCGTTCGTGTCGGAGGCCGATGCGCAGCTGGACGACGGCTGCGGAGTGGTGGAGCTCCCCCTGAAGAGCTTCCCCGACAGCGGGCGGATCGGAGCGCTCTCCGACTACGACGAGGCGCTGCCCTACCTCGCGACCGAGGAGGGACGCCTCCGCTGGAGCTACGGGGCGGTGGAGGGCACCTACGGCTGGGACGTCTGGGGCGACGTCGACGACCCCGCGGAGTTCGCCGACGCCGTGGCGGGCAGCGGCGCCTGCGCCGTCTACGTGGACACAGCCGGCTACACCGACGACCCCGACGGCTGGCGGGCCTACGTCGAGGCGGCGACGGGGGACGTCGAGCCCGAGGTCGCCTCCGCCTCCGGGCGCTGGCTGCTGTTCACGACCCGGCGCTGATCAGCGCTCGTCGAAGGCCAGCTCGAGCAGGCGCCGGGCGGTGCGGTCCCACCCCGGGATCGGCTCCGGTGCGAGTCGCCGGGGACGGCGCAGCGCCTCTCCGATCGCGGCCGACCACCCGGTGCGGTCCGCCGGGTCGATGAAGACAGCGGCGGACTCCCGCCCGGCGAGCGCGTCGCGGAGGCCGGGGATGTCTGCCGCGAGCACCGGGGTGCCACAGGCGACGGCCTCGAGGGCGGGCAGGCCGAAGCCCTCGTGCCAGGAGGGCATGGCGACGGCGTCGGCGCCCGTGAGCAGGGCCGGCAGATCCTCGTCGGCGACGTAGGAGGAGGCGAAGCGCACGTCGGCTCCTGCGGCGACCGCGCGGGCGACGGCGGAGTGGACGTCCTCGTTGTCCCAGCCGTCCCCGCCGACCAGGAGCAGGGTGTGGTCCTCCGGCCGCTCGGCCTGCCGGTACGCGTCCACCAGGGTGACGAGGTTCTTGCGGCGCTCGATCGATCCGACGAAGAGCAGGTAGGATCCGAGCCCGTGCTGCGTGCGGACCCGCGCCACCTCCTCCTCGCCGCGGGCATGGAAGAGGTCGGCGTCGATCGTGGTCGGCAGCACGCGGACGCGCGCCGGATCGACGCCCAGAGCGCTCTCGACCTCGGCCGCGGAGGACGGGGTGCCGGTCAGGACCAGGTCGCTGCGCCGGATCCACCGGGGCACGGACCGCGACAGCAGCTCTCGGCGCTCGCGCGGAACGAGCTCGGGCATCACCGCGAAGCAGACGTCGTGCACGAAGGTGATCGAGCGGGAGCGGGCGAGCGGCCAGCTCCGGAAGTTCGGGAAGAAGTAGGCGCCGCGGCCGAGCAGGAGGTCGATCCCCGGCGCGGGCACTCGGGTCAGTGCGCTCCACACCGGCCGGGGCAGCGGCACCGGTCGGACGCGCAGCGTACGGAAGCCGAAGCGCTCGAGCGAGCCCGCCTCGCTCGCCGGCACGACGAGGAGCACCTCGACGTCTGCGGCGGTCGCATCGGTGTCCAGGGCGTGCAGCAGGCCGAGCAGGACGCGGCCGACCCCGGTCAGGCGAGGCGCCGCGAGGGCGGTCGCGTCGACCAGGAGGCGGCGGCGCCGCGCGGTCACGGCCTGCTGAGGCGGACGGTGGAGTCGATGTCGACGACGCCGTCGTGCACGGAGGCCCGCTCGACCGTGAAGGTCGCGGCGACCGGGATCCGCATGGTCTCGCCCTGCGAGAAGGTGGCCGAGGAGGCGTGCACGGCGTAGTTGCCGGCGCCGAGGTGCAGGTCGGGGAGGGTGAACGTGACCGTCATCTCTCCGTCGACCGCGCTCAGCGGCGTGCCGATGCGCTCGGTGTTCGTCCCGAAGACGCGCTGGCCGAGGGGGGTGTCGATGCCCATGCCGATGTTCCAGTCGTCGACCGGGCGGCTGGTGCGCACCGTGACGTCGAACTCGAGGGTCTCGCCGCTGCGGACGACCGTGCCGCCGTGCTCGATCGATCCGCCGCGCAGTCGGCAGCCCAGGATCTCGATGAGCTGGGGGGCGGGCTCGTCCGCGGCCTCGGCGGCCTCGGCCTCGCGCTCCTGGCGGGCGGCCCGACGGTCCTCGAAGCTCTCGCGGAGGACCTGGAGTCCCTCGGAGGTCTCGCCGTCGAAGACGACGGTGCCCTTCTCGAGGACGATGGTGCGGTCGCAGAGCTCGCCGACCTGCTCGAGCGAGTGGGTGACCAGCACGATGGTCTTGCCCGCGCGCTGGAAGGCGCGGATGCGGTCCATGCACTTGCGCTGGAACGGCTCGTCGCCGACGGCGAGCACCTCGTCGACCAGCAGCAGGTCGGGATCGGTGTGGATCGCGATCGCGAAGGCGAGCCGCACGTACATGCCCGACGAGTAGAACTTGACCTGGGTGTCGATGAACTCGGCGATCTCGGAGAAGTCGACGATCGAGTCGAACTTGCTGTCCAGCTCGCTGCGCGAGAGTCCGAGGATCGCGCCGTTGAGGTAGACGTTCTCGCGCCCGGTGAGGTCGGGGTGGAAGCCCGCTCCGAGCTCGAGGAGCGCGGCGAGGCGCCCGCGGCGCTCCACGGTGCCGGTCGTCGGCTGCACGATGCCGCCGATGAGCTTGAGGAGCGTGCTCTTGCCCGATCCGTTCGCGCCGATGAGGCCGACGGTCGAGCCCAGGGGGATCTCGAGGTCGACGTCGCGGAGTGCCCAGAACTCGTCGCGGTGCTTGCGCCCGCGGCCGAAGTTGACGATCCGCTCCTTGAACGACTTGTCCTTGCGGATGACGAAGCGCTTGGAGGCGTTGCGCACCCGGACGACGGTCGGGGTGCCGGAGGAGGCGGCCACGGACTCCTGCTTGCTGGTGAGGGTCACGATCAGATCTCCTGGGCGAAGTTGCCCTCGAGGCGGCGGAAGATCCGGTGGCCGATCCACACGAACACCAGCCCGACGACGAGGACGATGAGAAGGCGCAGCTCCATGTCCGGCGGCCACACCTGGGGGGCGATCTCGTTGCCGTCGATGATGCTGACGCGCGAGCCGTCTCCCCAGATCGCGCGCTGGAAGGCGAGGATCGCGTTCGAGATCGGGTTGATCAGGTAGAGCTGCTCGGCCCAGCCGTGGCCCGCTCCGGTGGAGGCGGCGACGACGAAGTTCCACGCGTAGACGATGGGGGAGAGCCAGAAGAAGATCTGCAGCCCGACCTCGACGAGGAACTGGACGTCGCGGAGGTAGACGTTGAGGGCCGAGAGGGCTAGGGCCAGCGCGAGGCCGTACACGAGCACGATCGCCAGCGCGGGCACGATGTAGAGGAGCTGGACGCCGAAGATCAGCGAGCCCGTGAGGACGGCTCCCGCGATCAGGACGACGAACTGCACGCCGAAGTTGAACAGGGCCGAGCCGATGGCCGCCACCGGGAAGATCTCCCGCGGCAGGTACACCTTCTTGATCAGTCCGCCGTTGCCGAGGATCGACGTGGTGCCCGCGGTCACGATCTCGCTGAACAGGCCCCAGAGGGTGAGCCCCGAGAAGACGAAGATCGCGAAGTTCGGGACGCCGCGAGAGGCCCCGAGGATCTGGCCGATCGCCACGTAGTAGATGAGGAGCATGATCAGCGGCCGGACGAGGCTCCAGACGAAGCCCAGGCTGCTGTCCTTGTAGCGCGACTTCAGCTCGCGCCCCACGAGCAGGCGGAGCAGCTCGCGGTGCCGCAGGATCTCGGCGAGGGAGGCGACGAAGCCGCCCGAGCCGCCGCCGACGGCCGACGTGGTGCCGGCGATCTGGAACGGCTCGTCGGCGATCGCGCGCGCGCGATCCACAGCTTTGCTGGGCATGGAACTCCAAGCTCTCGGCCTCCGCCGGGCGACGGACCGCATCATTATACGTGCGGCCCACCCTGGAGCCCCCTGGCTGGCGTGCCGGTGCGCGGCGCATGGCGGGTAGTCTTGCTCCCGCTCGCCGACTGAACGACACGAACGAGGTGTTCGCCATGCCCACGCAGCCTTCCGACGTCCCCCTGGACCCGGCGCCGCAGAGCGCTGGGGACCCCGCCCCCGTCCTCGGCGGCACGGGCGAGGACGCTCCTCCCGCGCCCGACCCGAGCCTCGAGTCGGCCGTCGGCGACGCCGCTCCCGCAGCCGTCCCGGCGGAGCCCGCGCGCACGTCCGGGGTTCCGGTGGAGCCCCGTCTCGCCGAGCCCGAGTCCCCGGACGAGGAGCTCGCCCGCCTGCGCGCGCAGGTCGACTCCCTCCTCAACGACCCCTTCGACGAGTGGGTCGAGCGGATCCAGGTGGGCGGAGTGACCGCCTCCGGCTTCGAGCGCACCCTCTCCTGGCGGGTGACGAAGCCGCTCCGCCTGGTGCGCACCTTCCAGATCCGCGTCGAGCAGCTCGGGCTGTCGGGCGCCGTCGGCCACAGCGCGCGCTTCGTGAAGCGCCGCCTGTCCGGTCGGGCGCGATGAGCGACCGGTCGCAGGTCTCGGCCGCCGTCGCGGCCGCCGCGCGCGCCCACCGCACGGAGGCGATGCTGCAGCGCCTGGAGCAGATCGGCGCGCTCCTCTTCGACGAGGAGCGCCGCGCCTCGCTGCGCACCCGCGGGCCCGGCCCGTACCTCGACGAGGTGGCCCGCGAGATCCGCTCGCGCCAGGACGACGAGCTGACCTGGGTCGCGCTGGTGTCGTTCACGGCCGCGTACCCGACGAGCGAGCTGTTCGACTGGTTCCGCCGCGCCCTCGAGCTCGCCCCCGAGGAGGCGGCGCTGCGCATCTTCCTCGAGGCGGGCTCCCGCACCGCGACCGGGTTCGCCGATCTGGACGCCCGCGTCGAGGTCGTCACCGGGGCCGTCCTGATCGACGTCGACTTCCCCGCCCGCCACGGGCACAACACCGGCGTCCAGCGGGTCGTGCGCCAGACCGTGTCCCGCTGGGACGCCGAGCACGAGATCGTGCCGGTCGCCTGGGTCCACGGATCGATGTCCTTCCGGCGCCTGAGCGCGATCGAGCACGAGCGCGTCGTCGACTGGTCCTCCGCCGGGCGGCGCGACTGGGAGCACGGCGATCCGGAGCGCATCGAGTTCGTCGTGCCCTACCGCAGCGTCGTCGTCATCCCCTCGGTGCCCGATTACAACCAGTGCGGGCCCCTCGCGGCCCTCGCCGAGTACTCCGGCAACGAGGTCGTCGTCCTCGGCCACGACGCCATCCCCGTCGTCAGCGCCGACACGGTGCCGCCGGAGGAGACGGTGCGCTTCGTCAACTTCCTCTCCGTGGTCAAGCACGCCGAGCGCGTCGCCACGGTGAGCGCCGCGGCCGCGCTGGAGTTCGAGGGCTTCGTGCGAGCGCTCCCCGCTCAGGGCCTCACCGGCCCGACCGTCGTCCCGGTCCCGCTGCCCGTGGAGCTCCCGGACGGCCTGCGCTCCGAGGGCCGGAGCGCGTCCGGCCTGCCGCTCGTGCTCTGCGTCGGCAGCCAGGAGCCCCGCAAGAACCACCTCGCGGTGCTGCACGCCGCCGAGGTCCTCTGGCGCGAGGGCCTGCGCTTCCGCGTCCGCTTCATCGGCGGGGCCAACCCGTGGGCGCACCAGGTCTTCGATCCCCGCGTGCGCGAGCTGGTCGCCGCCGGACGCCCGGTCGAGGTGCTCCGCGGAGCCGACGACGACGTCCTGATCGCGAGCTACCGGGAGGCGCTGTTCCTGGCGTTCCCGTCGCTGCACGAGGGGTACGGCCTGCCGGTCGCCGAGGCGCTGTCGATCGGGCTCCCCGTGCTGACCTCGCGCTACGGCAGCACGGCGCAGATCGCCGAGCACGGCGGATGCGTCCTGATCGACCCGGAGTCCGACGAGGAGATCACCGACGGCATGCGCCGCCTGCTGACGTCGCCGGAGCTCGTCGACGAGCTCCGCCTCGAGGCGGCCGAGCGGCCCGAGCGCACCTGGGACGACTACGCCCGGGAGCTGTGGGCCGCCCTGATCGGCCCCTCGGCCCTCATCGAGCACGAGGAGGCGCCCCGTGCGCTCTAAGCAGTACCTGGTCGACCGTCTCGCCACCCTGGTGCGCACCCTGGCCCCCACCGTGGAGCCGCTGGGCAGCGTCGACGCCCTCACGGGACAGCTGAGCGTTCTGCTGCCCGCCCCCACCGACCGCGAGGTCTGGCTGGTGCTCGCCGTCCTCCGCGGCACGCTCCCGCGCCGGGAGGACGTCGTCGACGGCCGCCGCCGGGCCCGGCTGGACGGCACCGCCGGTCTGCTCACCCACGCCGCGTCCACCATCGCCTCGAACCGGGTCTTCGCCCGCTTCCACCACCCCGAGGTCGAGGTGGTCGTCGGCGCGGTCGTCGTCGACGTGCACCACACCGCGCGCACGGGACTGGCCACGGGCATCCAGCGCGTGGTGCGCCAGAGCCTCGTCCGCTGGACGCGCGACCACGAGATCCTGCTCGCCGGCTGGGACTCGACCCACGAGTCGCTCGTCATGCTCACCCCGGAGCAGAGCCGGAACGCCGTCTCGGGCGACGTGCCCGACGCCGCCGAGGACCGCTCCCGCGTGATCGTCCCGTGGCAGGGCACCTACCTCCTGCCCGAGCTCGCCGTGGAGGACGAGCGGACGTCGCGCGTCTCCGCCCTGGCCGAGTTCAGCGGCAACCGCACGGGCACCATCGGCTTCGACTGCGTGCCGGTCACCACCGCCGAGACGGCGAGCACCGGCATCAGCGCCGCCTTCTCGCGCACGCTCGTCGCCGTGTCGCACATGGACCGCATCGCGACCATCTCCGAGGCGGCCGCGACCGAGTACTCCGGCTGGCGCCACATGCTCGGCAGCGTCGGGATGCAGGGGCCGGACATCCGGCCGATCCTGCTGCCCTCGCAGCCGGAGAGCGTCTCGGACGAGGAGCTGGCCACCGCCGCGCGCTCGCTGGTGACCGGTGACCTCCCGCTCGTCGTCTGCGTCGGCAGCCACGAGCCGCGGAAGAACCACCTGGCGGTGCTCCAGGCCGCCGAGCTGCTCTGGCGCCGGGGCGTGCGCTTCAGCCTGGTCTTCATCGGCGGCAACGCCTGGAGCAGCGCCGAGTTCGAGTACCGACTCGAGGTCCTCGAGGGCCAGGGCCGTCCGGTCCGCTCGCTCTCCAAGATCACCGACGCGCTGCTCTGGAGCGCCTACCGCCTGGCCCGGTGCACGGTGTTCCCCTCGATCAACGAGGGCTACGGTCTCCCGATCGTGGAGTCGATCTCGGTCGGCACCCCGGTCGTGACCTCCGGCTTCGGCAGCATGCACGAGGTCTCCGCCTCGGGCGGCGCGCTGTTCGTCGATCCGCACGACGACCACGACATCGCCGCGGCCCTCGAGCGGCTGCTGACCGACGACGAGCTGCACGCGCGGCTCTCGGCGGAGGCGCTCGCGATCGACGGCGGCACCTGGGACGAGTACGCCGCCCGCGTCTGGTCGTACCTCGTCGAGGGCGAGGGCGTCGACGAGCGGGTCCGGGCCGAGCAGTCGGACGCGACCGCCTAGGCGTCCTCGACCCACCGCGTGCAGAAGGCCCCCGCTCCAGGAGCGGGGGCCTTCTGCACGCGGTGGGCGCGGCTCAGTCGGAGCGGCGCGCCAGCTCGAGGTCGTTCTCGACCATGCGGGCGACGATCTCCTCGAAGCCGACGGTCGGCGCCCAGCCGAGCACCTCGCGGGCCCGGGAGGCGTCCCCGCGCATCTCGGGGGTGTCCACGGGGCGCGCGAACCGCGGGTCGATCGTGACCCGCTGCTCCCAGTCGTCGATGCCGGCCGCGGTGAAGGCGGCACGGACGAAGTCGCGGACCGAGTGCGCGACTCCGGTCGCCACGACGTAGTCGCCCGCCTCCTCGGCGCGCGAGGCGCGCACGAGGGCGTCCACGTAGTCGGGAGCCCAGCCCCAGTCGCGGCGCGCGTCGAGATTGCCGAGCGAGAGCTCCGACTCGGCGCCCGTCGCGATCGCCGCGACTCCGGCGGTGATCTTGCGGGTGACAAAGCCGAGCGGCCGACGCGGCGACTCGTGGTTGTAGAGGATGCCGGACGAGGCGTGGAGCCCTCGGCCGCGGTAGACCGCGACGAGGTGGTGCGCGAACGCCTTCGCGGCCCCGTAAGGGGAGACGGGGCGGATCGGGGTCCGCTCGGTCTGCGGGTTCTCGGTCGCGGCCCCGAAGATCTCGGAGGAGGAGGCCTGGACGAAGCGGACCTCCCGGCCCGCCGACTCCTGGAGCGCCAGCGAGGCCTCCAGGAGCGCGGCGACCGCGGTGCCGGTCACCTCGGCCGTGAGCACGGGCTCCTTCCACGAGAGCGCGACGGAGGAGAGGCCGGCGAGGTGGAAGACCGTGTCCGGCCGCGCCTCCGCGACGATGCGGCCGAGGCCGGAGGCGTCGCGGAGATCGCCCTCGAAGGGGCGGACGGCGGCGGGAAGAGCGGCGTCGTCGGTCCCGCGCACGAGCGCGGAGACCTCCCAGCCGTCGGCGAGCAGGCGCTCGACGAGGTAGCCCCCGTCCTGACCGCTCGCTCCGGTGACGAGAGCGGCAGGCATGACTACTTGATCAGCGCGGACTGCTCGGCGAGGTCGTTCTCGACCATCATCGCCACGAGCTCGGGGAACGAGACCTTCGGCTCCCAGCCGAGGACGTCGCGCGCCTTCGCCGGGTCGCCGATCAGCAGGTCCACCTCGGCGGGACGCATGAACGCGGGGTTCTGAGTGACGTACGGGGTCCAGTCCTCGATGCCGACGTGGTTGAAGGCGATGTCGAGGTACTCGCGGATCTCGTGGGTCTCGCCGGTCGCGACCACGTAGTCGTCGCCCTCGGGCTGCTGCAGCATGCGCCACATCGCGTCGACGTAGTCGCCGGCGAAGCCCCAGTCGCGCTTCGCGTCGAGGTTGCCGAGCTCCAGCGTCTCCTGGAGGCCGAGCTTGATGCGGGCGACCGCGAGGCTGATCTTGCGGGTGACGAACTCCGGGCCGCGGCGGGGCGACTCGTGGTTGAAGAGGATGCCGGAGGAGGCGTGCATGCCGTACGACTCGCGGTAGTTGATGGTCATGTAGTGGCCGAAGACCTTGGCAACGCCGTAGGGCGAGCGCGGCCAGAGCAGCGTCTCCTCGCTCTGCGGGACCTGCTGGACCTTGCCGAACATCTCGGAGGAGGAGGCCTGGTAGAACTTCACGCGCGACATGTCGGAGCCGGCGTAGAGGCGGGTCGCCTCGAGGATGTTGAGCACGCCCTTGCCGGTCACATCGGTGGTGAGCGACGCGTTCTCCCACGAGTAGGCGACGAACGAGATCGCACCGAGGTTGTAGACCTCATCGGGCTGGGCGGCGGCGAGCACGCGCACGAGGCTCGACACGTCGGTCAGGTCGCCGGTGAGCAGGGTCACCTCGGGCACGGTGCGGCGGACCAGCTCGTACTTGGGGTTGTTCTGCCCGCGGACGAGCCCGAAGACCTCGTAGCCCTTCGAGAGGAGGAGCTCGGCGAGGTAGAGGCCGTCCTGGCCGGTGATTCCGGTGATCAAAGCGCGGGGCACGTGGTGGTCCAATTCGTCGGGGTCGATGACAGCGGGACACATACTACCCACGGGCACGGCCGGGCGCCGGGAGCGGTGCGGCCCGCCGGTATCCTGGCCGGGCTTCGGACCGATTGGACGCCATGCCGGAACTCCGCCCCGTCACGCTCGCCGTGCTCACCGTCGACCCGGGCGGGATGGGCGGCGGCGAGACCTACGCGCGCGCGCTCACGCGCCTCCTGGCGCCGCGGCCGGGGGAGGAGGGACCCGCCGTGCAGGTGCTCGTCCCCGAGAACGCCCGCGGCTTCAGCGAGGGCGTGCCCGAGGTCGTGGCCGAAGGGGTCGTCAGCGGGGCGGGCCACCGCCGCCGGGCCGTGGGGATGCTCCAGGCGCTCCTGCGCACGCCGCGCCTGCGCCGGCGCCTCGGCCGGGACGCGGTGCTCTACTTCCCGTTCACGGTCCCGCTCCCGTGGCCGTCGCGGCGGCAGGGGCACGTGCAGATGCTGTTCGACCTGCAGCACCGCGACCTCCCGCACCTCTTCCCCCGCGTCGAGCGCGTCTTCCGCCGGCTCGCCTACGAGGCGACCGCTCGCCGCGCCGACGCGGTCATCACCATCAGCGCCTTCACCAAGGGGCGGATCGTCGAGCTGCTGGGCATCCCGGAGGAGCGGATCCACGTGTCGCATCTCGGCGTGGACACCCGGCGCTTCGTCGCGAATCTGGGGACACGCGAGGACTTCGTCTTCTACCCGGCGCGCGCCTGGCCGCACAAGAACCACGCCCGCCTGTTCGAGGCGGTGCGCCTCCTGCGGGAGGAGGGGCACGCCCTCCGCCTCGTGCTGACGGGAGGGGATCTGGACCGCCTCGGCCCGCTGCCGGACTTCGTCGAGTGGCGCGGCCACGTCACTCCGGAGGAGCTCGCCGACCTCTACCGCCGAGCCGCGGTGCTGGCGTTCCCGAGCCTCTACGAGGGCTTCGGCCTCCCGCCGATCGAGGCGATGGCGTCCGGATGCCCGGTGGCCGCCTCCGACGCGGGCTCGCTCCCGGAGATCTGCGGGGACGCCGCGGTCTACGTCGATCCGCTCGAGCCGCGCTCGATCGCGGACGGGATCCTCGAGGCGATCGAGCGGACCGGCGAGCTCGGCCCGCTCGGCGTCGAGCGCGCCCGGTCCTTCAGCTGGGAGCGCTGCCGGGAGGAGCACCTCGCCGTGCTCCGCCAGGTGGCGCGGCGGCGCGGGCGCTGAGGAGTCCGGTCAGTCCCGCGGGTGCAGGAGCCGGCGCCAGCTCAGTCCCTGAGCCGCGCGCATCGCGCAGAGCACCACGAGCAGCCAGCCGGCGTCGAGCAGGATCGAGCTCTCGGCCAGCGCGGTGACCATCAGCACGGTCAGCACCAGCACCGGCCAGACGTGCACGACCGCCTTGCGCTCGGAGGCGATCAGCCAGGAGCGCCAGAGCGCGAGGCCGATCAGCACGACGAAGAGGACCACCCCGACCGCGCCGACCTGCAGGGCCACGTCGAAGAGCGCGTTGAGGCTCGACGAGTGCGGGCGGCCCGAGAGGTAGTCGATGGCGGTGAAGGGGTAGAGGTCGGGCCGCCAGTAGCCCACCCAGCCCCAGCCGACGATCGGAGCGAGGTCCGTGAAGCGCCAGACCTGCTGCCAGAGCCGCAGCCGGAACTCGAACTCGCT
>NZ_PSWN01000059.1:0-682 GCF_002932815.1 Rathayibacter sp. AY1B4
GGGGATCGTTCACCGGCACGGTTCCGCCAAGGATCCGTAGTGCTGAACGCGACAGTGGGGAGAGTAGGACCGCAAGGCACAGATCCGATCGACGTGGGCACAGAGGCCCGGTTGTTCAGCGCTGAGCTTCACTATCTCGCCATCAGGTCAGAAGTTCGTCCATCTGCGATCGCCTGCCCCTACTGTGTAGCGATGAGGCACCGTCCCATCAGCGCAGTAGTTGGTCTTGTTCTCGTGGCGTCTCTCGCAGGCTGCGCCCCGATATCTGGGGAGGACCCTCGCATCACTCAGTGGCGTGCAGAGCGCCAAGCGGATGTGGAAACGGACCGTGAAGTTGTTGCGATCCTCTCGCTGAACGCTACCGCCGACGATGATGGTGGCCACGTCGAAGCGACTCTCGCGCGACCCGCCCTGCCGACAGCGATCACCTTTGAATGTCTCGGGGACGGAGTGATCGATCTCGAGATCGGATCGCTGTCCACGGCAGGAGGCCCGACGACGAGGACGACGACGACCCTCGAGGCGATCGACTGTGCCGATGGCCCGCACGAGATCGACCCGGCGTCGCTCGGCGAGAAGCCGATTTCGACTGTCGAGGCCACCGCGTCAAACGCGGACGGCGACACGGCCTGGTTCCTGACGATCCACGGGGACATCAACGCTTCCTGAGGTCGGCGTGACT
>NZ_PSWN01000060.1:0-678 GCF_002932815.1 Rathayibacter sp. AY1B4
GGGATTCAAGATCGGCTGCATCGAGGAGATCGCCTGGCGCAACTCCTGGATCGACGACGCCCGCCTCGCCGAGCTCGCCGCACCGCTGGTCAAGAGCGGCTACGGCGCCTACCTCGAGCAGCTGCCCGCTCTCGCGCGGGGATCATCCTCCGTCTGAGCGCCCACCGGAGTCCGCCCGTGTCGTCGACCGCGACCCGGGCGTCCGACGCCTTTCGTCCCTTCCTCGAACCAGTAGGAGCACTCGTGCGGATCCTCGTCACCGGCGGTGCCGGCTTCATCGGCAGCAACTTCGTCCACCTCACCCTGCGCGAGCGCCCCGACGTCCGGATCACCGTGCTCGACAAGCTCACCTACGCCGGCGACCTCCGCTCAGTAGCGCCGGTGTCGGACCGGATCACCTTCGTCGAGGGCGACGTCGCCGACGCCCCGCTCGTCGACCGGCTGGTCCGGGAGTCGGATCTGGTGGTGCACTTCGCCGCGGAGTCGCACAACGACAACTCGCTGGAGGATCCGGCGCCGTTTCTGGCGACGAACATCCTCGGGACCGCCGCCCTGCTCGAGGCGGTGCGCCGGCACGATGTGCGGTACCACCACATCTCGACGGACGAGGTGTACGGCGACCTCGAGCTCGAGGACCCCGCGCGCTTCACCGAGCACACCCCCTACAACCCCTCCAGC
>NZ_PSWN01000061.1:0-647 GCF_002932815.1 Rathayibacter sp. AY1B4
GGAGGTCGTAATTTTTTTACGGAGAGTTTGATCCTGGCTCAGGACGAACGCTGGCGGCGTGCTTAACACATGCAAGTCGAACGATGAAGCCCAGCTTGCTGGGTGGATTAGTGGCGAACGGGTGAGTAACACGTGAGTAACCTGCCCTTGACTCTGGGATAAGCGCTGGAAACGGCGTCTAATACCGGATACGACCTGCCCCGGCATCGGGTGCGGGTGGAAAGTTTTTCGGTCAAGGATGGACTCGCGGCCTATCAGCTAGTTGGTGAGGTAATGGCTCACCAAGGCGACGACGGGTAGCCGGCCTGAGAGGGTGACCGGCCACACTGGGACTGAGACACGGCCCAGACTCCTACGGGAGGCAGCAGTGGGGAATATTGCACAATGGGCGAAAGCCTGATGCAGCAACGCCGCGTGGGGGATGACGGCCTTCGGGTTGTAAACCTCTTTTAGTAGGGAAGAAGGGCTTCGGCTTGACGGTACCTGCAGAAAAAGCACCGGCTAACTACGTGCCAGCAGCCGCGGTAATACGTAGGGTGCAAGCGTTGTCCGGAATTATTGGGCGTAAAGAGCTCGTAGGCGGTTTGTCGCGTCTGCTGTGAAAACCCGAGGCTCAACCTCGGGCCTGCAGTGGGTACGGGCAGACT
>NZ_PSWN01000007.1:0-173757 GCF_002932815.1 Rathayibacter sp. AY1B4
CCTCGACCCCGTCCCCCTCGACGCGGTCCCGCCTCCGGCGCCCCCTCGCCGGCGGTCTCGCGGTGGTCCTCGCCGCCGCGGCGCTCACGCTGGTCGGCGCACCCCCCGCCTCCGCCAATCGGTTCTACGACGCGTGCACGACGGACGGCAGGTTCACTGTGCCTGCGAACGTCCACACCGCCGACGTCACCGCCCGGGGCAACCGAGGAGCCGACGGTCAGGACTTCGACAGCGTGGGGAACACCGGGGGCACCGGCGGCGCCGGCGCGGCTTTCACGCTCTACGACGTGAAGGTGACGCCCGGTCAGACGATCTACTGGGGAAGCCTCCGGAGCGGGGGCTTCGAGGGGGGTGGGGACGCCAAGTGGGTGTCCTTCAGCGAACCCGACGAGAACTGCGACCCAGTCGGCGGCGATGTCATCGCCGTCGCCGCGGGCGGAGGAAGCGGATCGAACGCGACCATCCTGTACGACGGCTCCGACGGCGGTGCCGCCGGCCGGCCGGGCGAAGCGGGCCACGGCACCGGCGGCTTCCCCGGGGGCGGCGGCGGCGGCGCGACGATCGACACCCCGGGGACCGGCGGCAGCGGTGGCGACACCGCCTACCTCGGCGGCTTCCTCGATGCCGTCCCGACGTTCGGCTCGGAGGCGAGCGGCGGGACCGGGCACATGTTCTGGGACGGCCTGGGCGCCGACCCTCACGGCTTCGGCGGAGCAGGCGCGCGGGCCTCGGGCGACGTCTACGCCAGCGGCGGACAGGGCGGCGCCGGATCGGCGGGCGGCGGCGGAGGCGGAGCGGGCGGCGGCGAGTTCATCTACACCAACCTGGGAGCAGCCGGCGGCGGAGGCGGAGGCGGAGGGAGCTGGCCGATCGCCGATCCCGGACTCAGCCCCTACAAGGTCGGCGACGCACTGGTCGCCTGGCTCCCCGACGCCACCATGACGGTGAGCGCGTCGACGACCGCGATCGACGTCCCCACGACCCTCACCGCCACTCTCTCGAAGAACTCGTACCGGGACGTCGACACCGGCTACACGAGGAAGCCGGACCAGATCGGCGGAGGATCGATCTCGTTCACCGAGTTCACCGGCCAGACGCAGCGACCGCTCGGCACCGTCACGCTGACCGGTGCGGAGACGTCCGAGACCGTGAGCATCGAGGTCCCGGAGGGATTCGCGCGCGGGAGCCACGAGATCCGCGCGCTCTACACCGGATTCAACGGGTACAACCGGGATCCCGTCGTCTACGCACGGACACCGATCACGCGCTCGACCTTCACCCTCACCGCGCAGACCGGGCAGACGATCGCGTTCCCGGAGCTGACCGGCCTCGACACCGACGGTCGGGACCTCGTCCTGCAGGCCACCGCGTCCTCGGGTCTGCCGGTGACCTACGTCAGCACCACTCCTGACGTGTGCACGGTGACCGCGGGACGCGCGGTCGGCCGGGTCGGCGGGCTCTGCTCCATCACCGCCTCCCAGGCCGGGGGCACGGGCTGGACCGCGGCTCCGGACGTCGTCCGCACCAGGACTCTCTCGCCCAGGTCCCAGTCGGTCGCGTTCGCTCTGGCGGGCTACGCGTACTCGACCGGCTCCTACTCGGTGACCGCGACGTCCACCTCGGGTCTCCCGGTGGACTTCACGACCACGACGCCGGAGGTCTGCCGGCTCGACGGCACTCCGTTCCTCTTCGAGGGACTGAGCCGGTCCGTGTTCGCGGGCGTCGCCGCGGGGACCTGCGTCGTCCGCGCCGGCCAGCCCGGCGACCAGCGCTACGCGGCGGCCCCGGCGGTCGAGACGAGCTTCACGGTGGTCGCGAAGCCGGTGGAGGAGGTGGTGCGGAAGGCGCAGAGCATCGACTTCCTCCTCCCCACGAGCGCTCTCACGACGGATGAGGACGCCGACCTCCGCGCCAGTGCCGGCAGCGGTCTGCCGGTCACGGTCACGAGCACGACCCCGGAGGTCTGCTCGATCATCGGCGGCACCTCCGTGCGCAACCTCCGCCCGGGCACCTGCACCATCCGCTTCGACCAGGAGGGCTCGGAGCTCTACCTCCCCGCGCCGCAGCGCACCGGATCGTTCACCGTCGACCGCCTCCCGCAGAGCATCGTCTACGACTACCCGCACGGCATCGACACCGCGCGCTCCGCCACCTACTCCCCCGTCGCGACAGCCACGTCGGGGCTTCCCACGACCTACGGCGCGACCGGCGGCTGCACCATCGCCGACGGCGTGGTGACCTTCACCGAGGTCGGCGAGGAGTGCGTCGTCACCGCCGACCAGCTCGGGAACGCGGACTACGCGCCCGCTCTGCAGCGGTCGTCCACCTTCACGGTGCGGAAGGGACCCCAGACGATCACCCTCGCCCCGACCCCTCCCACGACCGGAGCCGTCGGCGACACCGTCACCCTCACGATGACCGCGAGCTCGGGCCTGCCCGCCTTCGCCGTCGCGTACGACGCCTGCCGCACGACCCGGGTCGATCCGGGCTCCGTCGACATCCTCCTCACCGCTGTCGGCACCTGCTCGTACTACGCGTTCCAGCAGGGCGACTCCACCTATCAGCAGGCTCCGAACGTCGCCGGCACCGTTCAGGTGACCCTTCCGGCCCAGACGATCGCCTTCACCTCCACTCCCCCCTCCCCCGCCGTCCCGGGCGGCACCTACACGCCCGCCGCGACGGGCGGCGCGTCCGGGCAGCCGGTCGTGCTCGCCGCCTCGGGCGCCTGCACCCTGACGGACGGCGTCGTCACCTTCGGAGGCGCCGGCACCTGCACCGTCACCGCCGATCAGGCCGGCGACTCCGGTCATCTCGCCGCTGCGCAGGTCTCGCAGACCATCGCGGTGGGCCTGGCCGCCGGGTCCGTCTCGTTCGGCGGCGACGCTCCGGTCGACGCGGTCGTCGGCGGATCGTCCACGCCGGTGATCGTCCGGGGCCCGTCCTCCGCCGATCCGCTGCTCGCCGCCTCGGGAGCCTGCTCGGTCTCCGGGGGCTCGGTCTCCTACGACCACGCCGGCACCTGCACCCTGACCCTCGAGCAGGCCGGCGACGCTGCGCACGCCGCTGCTCACGCCGACCGCGCCTTCACGATCGGCAGGGCTGCGCAGACCGTCGCCTTCACCTCCACCGCTCCCGCGGCGGTCGTCGGAGGAACGTGGACTCCGACCGTCACCGGCGGCGCGTCGAGCGCCCCGATCGTCCTCGGGACCGCCTCCGCGGCCTGCACCGTCGCGAACGGCACCGTGACCTTCGCCGCTCCGGGAGACTGCGTGCTCACCCTGGATCAGGCCGGCGACGCCGACCGGAACGCCGCCCCGCAGGCGACCCGCACCCTCGTGGTGACCGCCGCGTCGATCGAGAAGAAGCCGCAGACCGTCGCGTTCACCGCGAACACGTCGGCGACCCCGACCACCGGAGTCGCCTACTCCCTCGCCGCGAAGGCCTCCTCCGGTCTCCCGGTGGCCTACACCGCCACCGGCCCGTGCACCGTCACCTCCGCGGGAACGGTGACCCTCACCGGGACGAGCGCCTGCACCGTCACCGCCGCCCAGGCCGGCGACGGCACCTGGGCCGCCGCGACCGCCACCCGCATCGTCAAGATCGTCTCCGGCAGCCGCACCGACCTGAAGGTCGCCCTCACCCCCACCGCCACGAAGATCACCGGCAGGACCCTCACCGCCACCACCACCGTCACCAACGTCGGCACCCGCGACACCGGATCCACCGTCATCCAGATGATCGTCCCCACCACCGTCACCGACACCGGAGGCGCCACCCGCACCCCCGGCAGGATCGCCGGGACGACCGTCCTCACCTGGAAGATCCCCACCCTCGGAGCCGGGCAGAGCACCACCCGGACCGTCGTCCTCACCCCCCGGACGGGCACGTCGACGATCACCGCCAAGAGCTCCACCGCGATCGGCGACCCCACCCCCGCGAACAACACCGTCACCAGGAGCTACAAGAAGTAGGCGCGGTCGGGGGCGGCCCCTCGACGGGAGCGGAGGCCTTCCGGACGAGTGGCCGTCCGTCGTCTCGCGACGCCGATCGGGCGGGGCCCGACAGCTCTGACCCCCCGATCCCGCCGCAGGCCCTCTCCCGCGCCTGTCCGGGGGTGCCGGCTCGGCCCGGCGCCGGTGACACGCGGCGCGCTTCTGCCAGGATCGACACCAGCACGCTCATCGTCTCGATCCGGTCCGCCGGATCCCTCCTCGACAAGGACGGCACTGTGGGAATTCGCGAGTACGGACGTCTTCTCCGCCGGGGCTGGCTCGTCATCTCGATCTTCGTCGCCCTCGGCCTCGCGGCCGCCTCCGTGGCGACCATGGCGTCGGAGTCGGAGTACCGGGCGCAGACGACCGTGTTCGTCTCCGTCGCGACCGCCGACAACCAGTCCAGCGCCGAGGTCGGCGCGTCCTTCACCAGTGCCGAGGCCCGCGTGGCCTCCTACGTCGCGCTGGTCGACTCGAGCTCGGTGCTGCAGCCCGTCATCGACGACCTCGGACTCGACATGACCGTCGGCGACCTGGCGGGCGAGGTCACGCCGGCCGCGCTCCCCGGCACGGTCATCATGAGCATCGACGTGGTCGACGCGGACGCCCAGCAGGCGGCGCGGATCGCCGACGCGGTCGCCGAGAGCCTGCGCAGCTACGTCGCGCAGATCGAGCGCCCCGTCACGGGCGGCGCGAGCCGGGTCGACGTGAAGGTGCTCGAGGCCGCCTCCGTGCCGGGATCGCCGCTCAGCCCCGACCTGCTGGTCTACCTCGTGCTCGGCGGAGCGACCGGCCTCATCCTCGGCGTCGGCGTCGTCGTGCTGCGCTCGCTCGGCGACTCCCGCATCCGCTCGGCGAAGGACGTCGCCGCCGGCACCACCCTGCCGGTGCTCGAGTCGATCCCCTTCGACACGGCCGTCCGCCGCTCCCCCCTCGTCGTGGACGGCCGCAGCGCCGTCGCCGAGTCGTTCCGGATGCTGCGCACGACGCTCCTCTTCGGCTCCGGCACCCACGAGCGCACCCTGCTCGTCACCTCCGCCCGCGAGGGCGACGGCAAGAGCACGGTGGCCGCGAACCTCGCCGTCTCGATCGCCCAGATCGGCCGCACCGTGGTGCTGATCGACGCCGACCTCCGCGACCCGGCGCAGTCGACGGTCTTCCGCGTCCCCACGGGCGGACCGACCCTCGCCGACCTGCTCCGCACCGGCACTCTGCCCGCCGACGGGTCGCTGCCCGTCAGCGCGCAGGGCGTCACGGTGCTCACGGCCGGCGGCAGCCAGGCGAACCCGAGCGACCTGATCGGCACCCCCGCGATGGAGCGCGTGATCGCGCACCTCTCGCGCCGCTACGACCACGTGATCGTCGACTCCCCCGCGATCCTCTCGGCCACCGACGCGGTGCTGCTGGGCAAGATGGTCGCCACGACCGTCCTCGTCGCGGGAGCCGGGGTCTCGTCCTCGGCCGACCTCGTCGCCGCGGCCGACCGGCTACAGGACGTCGGGGGCGACGTCCTCGGGACCGTGGTCGCGCAGGCTCCCCGCAGCACGGTCGTCACCGCCGCGGCGACGGCGTCCGCCTGAGACCCGGGAGCGCTGCAGCCGGTGCCGGCGCCCCTCCCCGCGGGGAGTGACGACGTGCGCCCCGGTGCCGGCGCGCGGCCCGTCGAGGTGGGCGGCGTTGCGCGAGGGTGAGGGCTCGCGGACCCGGGCGGTGCCCGCGCGCACCGCCTGCTCGGCCCGCCCCGCCACGACGCCCATGCCGCAGACGATCCAGAGCGTGTACGCCACCGGACCCTCCTGGAGCGTCGGCAGCACCGTGTAGCTGACCAGCGTGCCCGCGACCACGGCCGTGGGCAGGAAGCCGTCGAGCGTCGGCGCGCGCAGCCCGCGGAGGAACAGGTACACCAGCAGCGCCGCGAACAGCAGCATCACGATGATCCCCGACTCGATCGCGAGCACGAGGAAGAAGCTCTCGACGAGGACGCTGTCGGTCGAGTACAGCTGCGCGCGCGGGCCGACCTTGCCGAGGCCGAAGCCGAACGGGTGCGCGACGAGCAGCGGGATGTTCTCGAGCAGGCTGTCGCTGTGGCCGATCAGCGACGGGTCGGCGACGTGCGAGATCACCTTGTCGATGTAGAGGTAGAGCGTGACTCCGCCGACGGCCGCGGCCGTGGTCACGGTGAGCATCGCCCACACCAGCATCGGCTTCGCGCGGAACAGCGCCCAGGCCACCAGGGTCACCGCGAGCATCGCCAGGCCGATGTAGCCGCTCCGGGACTGCGTCAGGTAGACGGCCACCAGCGGCAGGAGCGTCAGAGCGCCCTTCAGCCACAGCGGCCAGCGGGGGCGGGTCCACAGCACGGCGAGCGCGATCGTGACGGCGACGGCGCTCTCGTTCGGGGCGCTGTAGGGGCTGAAGCCGCGGGGCACGATGCTCCCGGCGACGAAGAGGGAGGAGGGGAACGGCGTCCCGGGAGCCAGCGGGAACACCCCGAGGGTGAACAGCCAGTCGAGCCCCTGGTTCCAGGTGAGGATCGTCGTGATCGACGAGAGCTGCAGCGCGACGACGAACGCGGTCGCGAGGATCCCGAGGTGGCGCTTCTCGAGCAACGCGGGCACCACGATGAGCGCGAGGAACGGCAGGAAGTCGTTGCGCCAGCCGTAGGCGGCCTGGATCGGGTTCTCCGTCCACACGGCCGAGACGGCGCCGAGGCCGACGATCATCAGCACGAGCACGACGATCGGCACCGGCACCCGCTTGATCCGCCCGCTGACCAGCACGAGCAGGAAGAGTCCGAGGATGGTGGCGTCCTTGATCGCGCCGAACGCGGTCGCCGAGGCGCCCGGCAGGAACGCGGAGGCGACTCCGTTCGCGGGGAGGGCGAAGACCAGCAGCAGGACGCCCAGCCACGGCAGGCCGAGCCCGTCGCGGCCGAGGAGGGCGCGGAGCGTGCGGCGGGTGCGCACCGGTCCGCGGGCGACCGTGCGGGAGCCCGCCCGGGGCAGCGGCGCCGCGGTGCGGGTCATGCCGCGCCGCCCCGCATCGTGAGGCGCCGGACGACCAGCGGCACGTCGGAGGGCCGCGGGACGATGGTCCGCGCCGGGGGCCGGATCGCGAGCACCATCACCACCAGCGCCATCAGGATCCCGCTCGCGTTGGCGATGGCGGCGGCGATCGCGCCGTTCGCCGGGCCGAAGGCGAACAGGAGCACGAGGCAGGTGATCAGCCCGGCGCCCTGCGCGACGGTGAGGCTGATGCCGCGGTTGCGCGCCGAGAGCACCTCGCCGGCGCTGACGGTGACGACCACGAAGACGGAGCCGAGGATCGCGAAGAAGACCGCGGGCATCGCCTCCG
Source organism: Rathayibacter sp. AY1B4 (assembly GCF_002932815.1). Classification (NCBI taxonomy): domain Bacteria; kingdom Bacillati; phylum Actinomycetota; class Actinomycetes; order Micrococcales; family Microbacteriaceae; genus Rathayibacter; species Rathayibacter sp. AY1B4. The sequence goes on from NZ_PSWN01000007.1 coordinate 7,347, forward strand.
CGAACTCGTCGCCGAAGAGGAACGGCACGCCCCAGGGGGTGACGACGGCGAGGAACACGGCCGAGGCCAGACCGACCGCGAAGGCCGAGCGCAGCGCGTCGCCGGTCGCGGTGACGCGGGCGCCCCCCTCCGTCCGGCTGATGTCCGAGAAGACCGGAGCGGCGACCGCGTGCGCGAGGAACACGGGCAGCGTGCCGATCGTCACGGCGACCGAGTAGAGACCGGCCTGGTGCGAGCCGATCAGCGGCAGCATGATCACCTGGTCGAGGCGCTGGTACGCGGCGTCCGAGGCCTGCGCGCCGTAGAAGGTGACGGAGCCGCGGACGAGCGGCCGCCAGGGCGCCGGAGCGGCTCCGCGGGGTCGGTCGAGCAGCGAGCCGATCAGCGCGGTCATCACGGAGCCGGCGAAGTTCGACCAGATCACGCCCGAGACGGTGATCGAGTCGAGGAGGAACAGCACCACGATCCCGCCGACGTAGACCAGCGGCTGCGTGGCCTGGAGCAGCGCGACCGCTCCGAAGCGGCGCTGCGCCCCGACGACGCCGATGTCGATCATCCAGCAGACCATGAGCGGGGTGCCGGTGATCGCGACGAACACCGCGATCGTGGCCGCCTCGTCGAGCGCCGAGAGGAGGGTGGAGGTGAGCAGCCAGGCGATCAGCGCCGCCGGGATCGCGGTCAGCAGCGCGAGCCGCCTGGCCGTGCGCACCGCGCCCAGGTCGCCCGCCGCGGCGAGCACGCGCCGGCGGATCTCGAGGGGCATGCCGAGCGCGAGCACGATCGGGATCAGGTACATCGAGGCGAGGGCCGCGGCCGTCTCGCCGCGTCCGCTCGGGCCGAGGGCCTGCGCGATCAGCGGGGCGCTGACCAGCCCGAGCGCCGCCACCGAGAGCCGGCTCGCGAGCATGGTGATCGGGGAGTTCAGGAGGCGCAGCAGCCCGCTCACGAGGCCTCCGCGGCCCGGGCGCCGACGGCGGCGAGCAGCCGCTCCTCGAAGCCGTCGAGAGCGAAGGTGCCGGTCTCGTCGTGGACGGTCAGGTGCATGCTGTCGCGCAGCGGCGCGATCTCGACCCAGACGCCGAGCGGGAAGCGCAGGTGGGCGGGCATCCCGCCGACCATGGTGTCCGGCTCGATCCGCGGCAGCAGCTCCTCCGGGACGGGCACCTCGGTGGAGGGGAGGGAGACGTGGATCTCCCACGGCACGCGGGGCGTCCCGCGCTGCGTGCGCAGGGGTGCCAGCGGGTGCTGCACGAGGGTCTTGATGCTCAGCAGCGCGCTCGCGAGCAGCCAGGTCGCGGGGAGGCCGGACTTCGTGGCCGCGGACAGCCGCTCGAGGAGCGAGGTCGCGGACCAGTCGTCGGCGCGGAGGCGGCCGAGCGGGAGGGACGGCGAGAGGTTGCCGCCGACCTCGGTGCCCTTCGCGACCCAGCGGCGCGCGTCGACCGGTACGACGACGCGGAAGTCGAGGCCGTCGGCGGCGCAGTCCTGCAGGCAGCGGAGCACGAGGCTCGCGGTCTTGAGCGACACCGGTGGGCGGGCGGGGCGCCGGCCGTCGCGCGCCTGCTCCGGGGTCGCGGCGATCGCCCGGAGCGTCTCGGGGCCGAGCACCGCGGTCACCAGGCGCGCGCGGCGGTCCGACTCCTCCTTCGAGAGGGTCGCGTCCAGCTGGTAGCCGGTGCCGGTCGCGGCGGTCAGGGTGCGGAAGGTGTCGCGGGCCCTCCTGGCGCCGGCGAGACCGGTGAGCTCGAAGCGCTCCGCGATCTCGCGCAGCGGAGCGGCGGCGAGCGGCTTCGGAGCGGTGCCGTCGGCCCCCGGGGCGCCCAGCTTCTCGATCACGAGCGCGACGACCGCGGTCGCTCCGGTGCCGTCGAAGAGGCTGTGCGGGAGGGTGAAGCCGACCGTCGCGCCGTCGAACAGGATCCGGACCGGCAGCTCGCCCGGCGCGAACTGCGGCGCCAGCAGGCGGTGCGCCAGGTCCTCGCGCTCGAGCGGGCCGTCGACGACCCGCACGGCGCGCTCGGCCGCGTCCAGGGCGGCAGCCACGTCGACCCGGCGCCACCCGCGGAGCCGGGTGCGGCGCCGCAGGAGCACGGCGCCGCGGGGCGAGAGGAGGAGGTCGCGCAGCGCGGTGCGCACACGCTCCGCGGTCACGCCCGTCAGCGGGCCGACGTGGTAGCTGATGAGGAGGTCGTCGTAGCCGAGGTCGCGCGGGGCCCTCACGCCCGGCTCCTGCTCGCTCCCGCGGAGGCCCGCTCGGCGATGACGCTGAGCAGCGAGCGCTCGTAGCCGGCGTTCACCTCGGCCCAGGAGTAGGAGTGCACGGCCCGCAGGTGCCCGCGGTACGAGAGCCGCTCCTGCTCGATCGGGTCGTTCAGCACGGCGAGCACGCCCTCGGCGATCGCGTCCGGGGTCGGAGCGACGAAGCGCCCCGCCTCCTGGAGCACCTCGCGGTTGAAGACGGTGTCGCGGGCGACGACCGGAGCCCCGCAGGCCATCGCCTGCACGAGAGCCGGGTTGGTGCCGCCGACGCTGTGCCCGTGGAAGTAGGCCCCGGCGTGCTGCCAGAGGGAGTGGAGCCGGGTGTCGTCGCTGACGTGCCCGAACCAGTGCACACGCGCGTTCTGCTGCGCGAGGGCGCTGACCGCCTGGTCGATCGGCCCGCCGTAGCCGGAGGAGCCGACGACGACCACGTCGTGGGTCCGCGCGATCCGCTCGGCCGCCTCGATGAACTCGGGCACCGTGTTCTCGGGAACGAAGCGCGCCACGATCAGCGCGTAGCCGCGGTGGGTGAGCCCCGGCTCGACCGGGTGCTCCGGGGGGACGTCGCCGCCGTAGGGGATGACGTCGCCGTCGCGGCCGAACTCCCGCTTCCAGCGCGTCTCGATCGCCGCGGCGTCGTAGACCATGCGGTCGCCGTGGCGGGCGGTCCAGACCGCGCCCTGGTGGAAGACGAACTTCGCGAAGCGGCCCCACTTGGCGCGGTCCCACTCGATGCCGTCGACGTTGACGACGGTGGGGATGCCGCGCTGCTTGAGGATCGGCAGCCAGAAGCCGTTGGCGCAGTTGAGCACCAGGGCGACGTCGGGCTTGCGCTTCGCCGCGTCGAGAGCGGCCGTGAGCCCGTAGGAGAGGGTGCTGAGCGACTTGCTCTCGACGCCCCGCGTCTGCCGGGTGATCACCCGCTCGTCGCGGTCCGGGTCCTGCAGGGCCGTGGTGCCCGGCCTTCCGTAGACCGTGACCTCCCATCCCTGCTCCGCAAGGAATGGCGCGAGACGTCGGACGGCTGTCTCGAATCCCCCGTAGTAACTGGGATAGCCCCGCGTGCCGATAATGGCGACCGACCTGCCCATGTCCCGGTTCTCCCTTTGTTGTGCGTCGCCTCGTCACAGGCGATCGCCGGACGAAATCTGCTGTCGCAATACCAGGCGTATGCGACGGTGCACAGCATTCATTCGACGGCTTAACTCGCACCCCCGAAGGCGGGTATTGGCGCTCATACTAGCGGCGAACGGACCGCCGTTCGCCACCGCTGGAGGGACAGGATCGCGACACCCATCAGGAAGAAGATCGAGAGGATCAGGACGGTCATCCCGACGATGATCCGCTCCCCGCCGGAGAGCTCCGGGTCGAGGAACTCGTACACGTAGCGCGACGTGAGAGCGCCCCTGACGAAGGTGTAGGCGAACCACAGGACGGGGAACACCATCACCGCCCAGACCAGCCGGAGGTCGACCGGGCGGGCGCCCGGGACGGCGAGCAGCTCGACCAGCGCGAGCGCCGGCACGAGCACGTGCAGGACCACCGTGCTCGGGTTCAGCTGAGCCGGGTCGCCGAGCACGGCGGGCCCGTAGATCACCAGGAACAGGCCCGACATGCTCAGCAGCGTGGCGGTGTTGAGGGTGCGCATCGCGGTGACGGCCCGCGACTCCCCCGGTGCCGCAGCACTCCTCCTGCCCCCGGATCGCGCGGATCGCCAGGCGCTCCGGCCCGCGATCGCGAAGGCGGCGATCGAGAGGATGTTGGTCAGCGCCGTGACCGAGCTCAGGAAGTCGGCGGTCGCGTCCGAGCCCACCTGCGTCTGGGCGACGACGACCGCGTTGACCACCACGACCGCCCCCAGCGCGGCGACGGCCCAGCGGACGAGTGCAGTGCGGCGTCGAGCTCTCATGGGGCCCTCTCCTCGGTGCGGCGACCCTCGGGCCGGTACTCGTGGGCGTCCGGGGCAGGAGTCCGTTCGCTACAGTCGGGACATCCATGAGAACCCATTCCCAGACAGGGGTCGAATGCCCGGCACAGGTTCGCACCGAGGATCCCTACGGGTCCTGCTCGATGGTAATTGGTGGATTCGCGGCCCGATCTCCAACCGTGAGGTCATGCGAGAGATCACCTTCTCCTGGGCGCGACTCTTTCCTGAGGATTCCCTTGTCATTGCTGTCCCCCTGACGGGGGTGGAGACGGCGAGGCGAGAGTTAGCGGGAATCGCCCGAGTAGTGCCGACGAGACTCCGGCCGCAGGGGATCAGTGCCGTTATCGAACTCGCTCTGCTCTCTCTCCGGCTGCGTCCGGACATCACGTTGGCGCACAACTTCACCCCCCTTCTGGGGCGGTCCGCCGTGTTCATCCAGGACTTCCTCTTCCTCACGAATCCGGAGTGGTTCACGCGGAAGGAGCGCGCCTACTTCTCGCTCATGCCGCTCAGCGTCCGCCGCGCCGACGTGGTGATCGCGAGCAGCGTCGCGGAGTCGCGCCGCATCGTCCGCACCTCCGCCGCGACGAGCGCCGTGCCCGTCGGCCTCGGCCTCAACCGGGCGTTCGCCGCCGCGGAGCCCGTGGCGCCCGCCGGCGTCGACGGCCTCGACGGCTTCCTCCTCGCCGTCGGCCGCCTCAACGCGCGCAAGAACCTCGCGACCACGATCGAGGCCGCTCTCGCCTCGGGAGTGCTCTCCCCCTCCTTCCCGCTCCTCGTCGTCGGCGAGGCCTCGGGCGTCCGCACCGAGTTCCCCCCGACCGTGCGCGCCGCGCTCGACGACGGCTCGGTGCGCCTGCTCGGGCGGATCGAGACCGAGGAGCTCCGCTGGCTCTACGAGAACGCCGCACTGTTCCTCTTCCTCACCCTCGACGAGGGCTTCGGCCTGCCGACCCTCGAGGCCCTGGCCTGCCGCACGCCGATCCTCGCCAGCGACATCCCCGTGTTCCGCGAGATCCTCGGCGAGCACGCCCGCCTGGTCGATCCGCGCGACGTGCCGGCGATCGCGGCGTCGATCCGCGAGCTCGTCGCCGACCCGCCGGAGCCGCTCGATCCGACTCCGGTGCTCGAGTACTACAGCTGGGACGCCGTGGTCGCCCGGCTGCGCGCCGCGATGGTGGCGGTACTGCCGTGAGCGGGCCGTCCGTGTCGATCGTGATCGTCACCTACAACAGCATCGGCGTCATCCGCTCCTGCCTCGACGCGCTCGCCGGCCGCGACGAGAGCGTCGAGATCCTGGTGGTCGACAACCTCTCGCGCGACGAGACGGTCGCCGTGCTGCGCGCCGAGTACCCGGACGTCCAGGTCGTCGAGAACACCGAGAACGCCGGATTCTCGCGGGCCGTCAACCTCGGCGCCGCCCACGCCACCGGCCGCCACCTGCTGCTGCTGAACCCGGATGCGCAGATCTCGGCGGAGGTCGTCGGCTCGCTCGCGTCACTTCTCGACAGCGATCCGACGATCGGCGCCGTCTCCCCCCTCCTCGAGAACGAGGGCGAGGACGTCGTGATCGTCGCCGCCGGCCACGCCCCCACGGTCCGCCGGATGCTCGTGCACCAGACCGGCCTCTCGCGCCTCGGTCGCCGCTTCCCCTCCTTCGAGGGCCACTACCTGTTCGCCGCCGACCTGCACGGCCGCCCGCGCGACGTCGACTGGGTGAGCGGCGGCTGCCTGATGATCCCGCTGGCCGTCTGGGACCGCGTCGGCGGACTCACCGACCGCTGGTTCATGTACGCCGAGGACGTCGAGATCTGCCTCCGCCTGCGCGCCGAGGGCCTGCGCGTGGTCCTCGATCCGCGCCTGCACGCCCTGCACGCGATGGGCGGCTCCTCGAGCGGCGTCGACGGCCGCGTCGGCACTGCCTGGATCGTCAACCTCTTCGACCTGTACGGCTGGCGGATGGCGCGCTCGGACCTGCAGCAGCAGGTCTGGCGGGCGGTCGTGCTCGCGGGGATGGCGTCGCGGATGCTGGTGTACCGGCTGTCCGGCCTGCGCCCCGGACGCGCCGCGGCGGCGGCCGGCCAGCTGCGGCGGTACGGGATCTACATGCGGGCGTTGCGGGCGGCCCCGCTGACGCGCGACCGCGATCCGCTCGCCTGACGGCCCCTCTCCGTCCGGCGTTCCCCGCGCACGGTCCGCGGCCCGCGATCGAGGCGTCACGAACAGTCGCTTCCGGGCGCGCTTGAGGACCGTTCGTGACGCATCGGAGTCCCGTTCGCGCGACAGGCTCGTCCGTCGGCCGGCAGCGGGCGCGGGAAAGGGGCGGCAGCCCCGGGTCCAGCCCGGAGCCGCCGCCCCTCCTCGCCGCTACTTGCCGGTACCGCGGTACGCCACCCGGAAGGTCTCCCGGGTCCCGTCCGGTGCGGTCGCCGTCACGCGGAACGAGCCCGACGGCACCCGCGAGAGGTGCGTGTCGACCGAGACCGTCTTCGTGCGGCCCGCCGCCAGCGAGGCGACCTTCAGCTCAACGAAGGCCGTCGGGATGCTGAGACGGACCGGCGTGCTCCCCTCGTTCGTCGCGGTGGCGGTCAGCACGACCGAGCCGCCGCGCTTCACGCCGGTGATCGTCACGTCGACGTCGACCCGGGTCGCCGGGGCGACGACGGTGACGGCGGGGAGGAGTCGGCTGACGCCTCCCGAGACCGCGGTGATCGAGACGGCACCCGTGCCGGGGCCCGCCGTGGCCGCGGGGAGCGGAGCGGAGCCGTCGGCGCCGGTCGTCGCGGCGGCGGTCGTGCCTCCGTCGGCGAAGCGGGCCGGACCCTCGATCGTGTACGCGACGTCCGCGCCCGCCACCGGCTCGCCGGCCGCGTTCGCTGCGGTGACTCCGAGGCCGGCGATCGCCGCTCCGGTCTCGACGGTCTGCGCCGCGCCCGCGGGGGTCAGCGAGGCGACCGCCGCCGGATCGGTGAACATCGACGGAGTGAGCGGTGTGACCGTCAGGCTCTCGAGGCGCGCCGTCCCTCCGGAGGAGAGGAGCGAGACTCCCGTGCTGCTCGGGTCGGGGAAGACCTGGTCGGTGATCGTCGCGCGGCCGCCCTGCGCGAACGTCTCGACGGAGGCGTGATCGACGTAGAGCTCGAGGTGCAGCTCCCCGTCGTCGAGGGCCACCGGTGCGGTCTCGACCGACGGGAAGTCGGCGTCGAAGCCGATGTCGCCCGAGCGGGTGCGGTCGACGCTCAGCTGACCGGACGCGACGTCGTAGGTGATCGGCGTGCGCTGGGAGCCGTCGGCGGAGTTGCGGACCGAGAGGCCGAAGGAGTCCGCGTCCCCGGCGCTGAAGACGGCGTCGAGCTTGTAGACGCTGCCCTCGGCGGCAGCCGGGAGTGCGGTCTCACCGTCGGCGATGTCCGTGGCGCCCAGCGTGAACGCCTCGTCGCCGCGCTCGAGGGCCGCGGTCTGATCGACGACCTTCTGCACGAGCTTCGGGGCGCCGTCGACGGTCTCGAGGGAGAGCTCACGCGGGAGGGCCATCGCTCCCCGCCAGGTCCCGGTCGGGATGGCCTCGCCGTACTGCCAGTTGTTCATCCACGCGATCATGATCCGCTTGTCGTCGGGCGCGTTGTCGAAGGTGACCCCTGCGTAGTAGTCGCGGCCCCAATCGAGCCAGTCGTAGTCGACGAGGCGGCTCTGCGCGGGCTCGTCGGCGAGCATGAACTGGTCGGCGAGGATGTGGCCCCAGCCGGCGCGGTTGTTGTCGACGACCTGCAGGTGCGCCGTGCGGCCGGCGAGGTCCGCGACGTCCCAGCTCTTCCAGTCCAGCGTCTCGCTGTCGCTGCCGGTCGCAGTGCGGACGATCTCCCCGTCGACGACGAGGTTCACGCTCGTCTCGTTGGAGCGGACCTGCGCCGGGGCGTCGGCGAGCACGATGTGGTCGACCGTCAGGTGACCCCAGCCGCCGGTCGCGTCGTCCACGACGACGATCCGCGCCGCCTTCCCCTGGTAGGCCGAGACGTCCCAGCTCTTCCAGTTCAGGGCGCCGTCGTTCGTGCCGGCGGTGGTCTGCACGACCTCGCCGTCGACGACGAGCTGCACCTCGAGGGCCTGGGCGTCACCCTCGGGGCGGAAGCCCCCGCCGACGAGCATGCTCAGGTGGCTCTTGTCGATCGTGAACTCCGGCGAGGTCAGGGTGCCGAGGTTGTCGTCGCCCTTCGGTCCGCCGTCGAAGGTGTTGATCCGCTTCTGGCCGAGGAAGAACTCGCCGCCGCTGGTCGAGGGGTTGGTGCCGCCGACGAGGTCGCCGGTCACTGCCCAGCCGTTGTCCGCGAGGCCCTGCTGGTCCGGGAACTCGAAGCCCTCGAAGAGCAGCTCGCTCCCGGCGGGCGGGTCGTTGGCGAGCTGCGTGCCGTCGACGTGCGGGTGGTTGCCGCCGCCGACGAGGAAGTTCAGGTGGTCCTGGTCCACGGTGAAGTCGGGCGATACCATCGTGCCGACCGGCCAGTCGCCGTCGTTGAAGCCGTTGATCAGTCCCGTCCCCGAGAAGCCGGTGACGGTCTGCTGGCCGTCGATCGGACCGGTGGCGGGGGCGGAGCCGAAGGGCCCGTTCTTCCAGTTGCCGGCCTCGTTGTCCACGGTCCAGCCGTTGTAGGTGCCGTCGTCGAAGCCGGCGAGGGTCGTGCCCTCGGGGAGGGTGTCGGAGCCGACGGTCGACTCGGAGGTGAAGGTGGTGCCGTCGAAGTCGCCGACGAAGTACTGGCCGCCGGAGCCGCCGCCCACCGCCCCCGGGTTGAGGTTGACGACCATGACCCACTTGATGTTCGACGGGTCGCCGTCGACCGCCAGCGGGAACAGGTCCGGGCACTCCCAGACGCCTCCGGTCGCGTTGGCCGGGCCGAACTCGCTGAGCTCGGTCCAGTTCCGCAGGTCCGTCGACTTGTGGAGGAGGACCTTGTGGTCGTCGGCCTCCACGGTGACGACCACCCAGTAGGAGGATTCCGGAGTGCCGCCGTCGTACCAGAACACGTGCGGGTCGCGGAAGTCGTTCTGGTCACGGTCGATGACCGGGTTGCCCTCGTACTTCGTCCACGTCTGCCCGGCGTCGGTGCTGTACGCGAGCGCCTGCGCCTGCTCCCCCGTCTTGTACGCGGCCGTGTACATCGCCACCAGGGGCGGGTTCTCGGCGGTGCCGAATCCGGAGGTGTTGTCCTTGTCCACGACGATCGAGCCGGAGAAGATGTCCGACTCCGCATCGCCCGGGATCGCGAGCGGCTGCTCGGTCCAGTGCGTGAGGTCGGTGCTGGTGGCGTGGCCCCAGCTCATGTTCCCCCAGCGCGTCCCCTGCGGGTTGTACTGGTAGTAGAGGTGGTAGACCCCCTCGTAGTACACGAGCCCGTTCGGGTCGTTCATCCAGTTCTTCGTCGGCGAGTAGTGGATCGCCGGACGGTAGGTCTCCGCTGCCGCGTCGAGCGGAGCGGCGGAGACAGCGGGGACGGAGAGCCCGCCGCCGACGAGGCAGAGCGCGGCGGCGACGGCCACCAGGCCGCTGCGCCGTGGGAGCGAGCGATGAGGAGAAAGCACGGAAGAACGCCCTTCGTTGCGCGTGTCACGAGTGACAACGTTGTCAATTGCTGGGCAATCTACGGACTGTCCTCCGGACAATTCAAGAGCGGTCTTCGAGAAAGATCAGATCCCGTCCCACCGCCTCTCAGTCGGGGCAGGGCACCTCGCCGGAGCCGCGGGCGATCAGCTCGGTGGGGATCACGAACGTCTGCGCCGGCTCGTCCTCGCCGTCGAGGCGGAGGAACACCCGCTCGGCGGCCGTCCGCCCGATGACCGCGGGGTTCTGCGCGATCACCGAGACGGCGGGCTCGAGGAGCTCCGCCAGGGGGATGTCGTCGAAGCCGATCAGGGCGACCCTTCCGTGCGCGCCACGACGGCGGAGCGCGGCGAGCACGCCGATCGTGATCAGGTTCTGCCCGCCGACGATGGCGGTCGGCGGCACCTCGAGGTCGAGCAGAGCGGTCGCCATCTCCTCCGCCGCGTGCTCGTCGTGGGCGCCGTGGCGCACGTACGCGGGCGGCACCGGCAGGCCGAGCCGGCTCATCTCCTCGAGGAAGCCGCGCTCCCGCTCCTGAGCGGTGAAGATCTCGGGCCGGTCGCCCAGGAACGCGATGCGGCGATGCCCGAAGGAGGCGAGGTGCCCCACTGCGCGGGCGATGCCGGCGGCGTTGTCGGTGATCACCGCGTCCGCCGTGATCCCCGAGGGGACGCGGTCGACGAACACCGCAGGCGTGCCGCGGTCGACCTCGACGCCCAGGTAGGCCTGGCTGGGCGCGACCGTGGTCAGGATGAGCCCGTCGACGCGCCGCGAGACGAAGGCGTTCACCGAGGAGCGCTCACGGGCGGGGTCGTCATCGAGGCTCGAGGCGAAGACCGCGACCCCGCGCTCGTTCGCGAGATCCTCGACGGCACGGTGGAGAGCACCCGAGAAGGGGTTCGCCACGCTGCCCACCAGCAGTCCGAGCGTGTTCGTGCGCCCGTTGGAGCGGCGGAGGTTCCCGGCGTGCAGATCCGGCTGGTACTGCAGCTGCGAGGCGGCGGCCTGCACCCGCTCGATCGTGGCGGCCGACACGTTCGGCTCGCCGTTGATGACCCGGGAGACCGTCTTGATGCCCACTCCGGCCAGAGCGGCGACGTGCTTCATGGTCGGACGGCGGCCTGCACCGGCGCCGCTTCGATCTGACAACGATGTCACGGTCGGGTCTCGCTTTCTGGAGGATCGCTTGACCTTAGCGTCACCGACCCGATAGACCTACCTCTGACATCGTTGTCGGGAGGCTGCTCCCGCCCTATGAACAGGACTTTCAATGACGAACCGTTCCCCTCGCCTCACCCGGTACATCGGCCTCGGCTCCGTCGCGATCCTCGCGGCCCTGGGCATGACCGCCTGCTCCAGCTCCGGCCCCGGCTCGTCCGACGCCGGCTCCACCGCCGGCAGCGGAGACGGCGTCGGCGTCACCCTCATCGTCAAGACGACGACGAACCCCTTCTTCGTCGCGATGGAGGACGGCGCCAAGGAGGCGGCCACCTCCGCCGGCGTGAACCTCACGCTCGCCGCGGGCAAGGAGGACGGCGACGAGGACACCCAGATCCAGGCCATCGAGAACGCGATCTCGAAGGGCGACAAGGGCATCCTGATCACCCCGAACGGCCCCTCCGTCGTCGACGCCATCCAGAAGGCGCGCGACGCCGGTCTCTTCGTCATCGCCCTCGACACGGCGCCCGACCCCGCCGACGCCGTCGACATCACCTTCGCCACCGACAACTTCAAGGCCGGCGAGGCCATCGGCGAGTGGACCGCCGCGCAGCTCGACGGGAAGAAGGCGACCATCGCGATGCTCGACCTCTTCGACGACAAGGTCGTCTCGGTCGACTACAACCGCGACCAGGGCTTCCTCACCGGCATGGGGATCGACGTCGCCGACGACCAGACCAACGGCGACGAGGCGAAGACCGGCAGCTACAGCGGCGGCGACTACGAGATCGTCGGCAACGAGGCCACCCAGGGCGCCGAGGACGGCGGCCGCACCGCCATGGAGACGCTCCTGTCCAAGAACCCCGACGTGAACGTGGTCTACACGATCAACGAGCCCGCCGCCTACGGCGCCTACCAGGCCCTCCAGGCCGCGGGCAAGGAGAAGGACGTCCTGCTCGTCTCGATCGACGGCGGCTGCGCCGGCGTGAAGAACGTCAAGGAGGGTCTCATCGGCGCCACCGCGCAGCAGTACCCGGTGAAGATGGCCCAGCTCGGCGTCGAGGCGATCGCCCAGCTCGCCGAGGACGGCACCAAGCCCAGCACCAGCGAGGGCCTCGACTTCTTCGACACCGGCTCGCAGCTGGTGACCGACACCCCCGTCGACGGCCTCGACAGCATCACCTCCGACGACGCCGCCGGGATCTGCTGGGGCGAGTAGCCCCCCGCGGGCGGGGCGCTCCGGCGCCCCGCCCTCCTCCTCCCGCTCCCAGCGACTCCAGAAAGGCCATCGTGGCTCAGAAGACCACCGACCCGAATCCGCCGACCTCCGCACTCGACCTCGCGAGCGAGTTCCTCGACCGCCGCACGCCGCTGGACCGCGTCCGCGGAGTCCTGCACCGCTATCCGGCCGTCAGCCCGGCGGTCGTCCTCGTCCTGGCCGTCATCGTCTTCGGGCTCCTGAACGACCGCTTCCTCGACCCGTCGAACCTCTCGCTCATCACGCAGCAGGTCGCGGTGGTCGGCACCCTCGCCGTCGCGCAGACGCTGATCATCCTCACCGCCGGCATCGACCTCTCGGTCGGCGCGGTCATGGTCCTCACCTCGATGGTCATCGCGCAGACCGCGACCGAGAACGGGCTCCCGGCGGTCGTCGCCCTGCTCCTGGGCCTGATCGTCGGCCTCGCAGCGGGCGCCTTCAACGGCCTGCTCGTGACGAAGCTCCGGCTCCCCCCGTTCATCGTCACCCTCGGCACGCTCAACATCTTCGTCGCGCTGACGCTCCTCTACTCGAGCGGTTCGACGGTCCGCGGCACCGACATGCCGGCCCTGCTGCCCTCCACCGGCGGCACCTTCGACATCCTCGGCGTCCGCATCAGCTACGGCGTCCTGCTGATGCTCCTCGTCTACATCGTGATCGCGTTCATCCTCGGCAAGACCGCCTGGGGCCGCCACGTCTACGCGGTGGGCGACGACAAGGAGGCCGCCCGCCTGGCCGGCATCAGCGTGAACCGCGTCCTGATGAGCGTCTACCTCGCCGCCGGCGCGATCCTCGCCATCGGCGCGTGGATCCAGATCGGCCGCACCAACGCGGCGAGCCCGAACGCCGGAGCCGACCTCAACCTCGACTCCATCACCGCGGTCGTCATCGGCGGCACCAGCCTCTTCGGCGGGCGCGGCACGGTCTGGGGCACGCTCCTCGGCGCCCTCATCGTCGGCGTCTTCCGCAACGGGCTCTCGCTCGCCGGACTCGACGTCCTCTACCAGACGCTCGCTGTCGGCGTCCTCATCATCGTCGCCGTCTCGGTCGACCAGTGGATCCGGAAGGTTCGCAAGTGACCCTCATCGATGCCGCGGGCACCGCTCCCGCCGCCGCCCGCACCCCCGTCCTGCAGGCCAAGCGCCTCGTCAAGACCTTCGGCCGCGTGGTCGGGCTCGACGGCGTGAGCCTCGAGCTCTACCCCGGCGAGGTCCTCGCCATCATCGGCGACAACGGCGCCGGGAAGTCGACGCTGATCAAGTGCCTCACCGGCGCCGAGATCCCCGACGAGGGCGAGATCCTCCTCGACGGGCAGCCGGTGACCTTCAAGCGCCCGCAGGACGCCCGCGGCGCCGGCATCGAGACGGTCTACCAGAACCTCGCCGTCTCCCCGGCGCTCGACGTCGCCTCGAACCTCTACCTCGGCCGCGAGAAGCGCAAGAAGGGGATCCTCGGCTCCGTCTTCCGGATGCTCGACACCGCCGGAATGCGCAAGGAGGCGCGCGCCGAGCTGACCGAGCTGGGCATCTCGACCCTCCAGGACGTCACGGTCCCGGTCGAGAACCTCTCCGGGGGACAGCGCCAGGCCGTGGCCGTCGCCCGCGCCGCCGCGTTCGGCTCGAAGGTCGTCGTCCTCGACGAGCCGACCGCCGCCCTCGGCGTCCGCGAGTCGAACCAGGTGCTGCAGCTCGTGCGCAATCTGCGCGACCGCGGCATCCCGGTCATCCTGATCAGCCACAACATGCCGCACGTGTTCGACGTGGCCGACCGGATCCACATCCAGCGCCTCGGCAAGAAGGCCGCGACGATCACCCCGCAGTCGCACTCGATGACCGACGCGGTCGCGATCATGACCGGGGCGGCGACGGCATGAGCGCCCGCATCCTCTACGCCGAGTTCACCGCGAAGCCCGGTCACGAGGAGGCGGTCGCCGGCATGATCGCCGACCTCGCCGTCCTGGTCCGCCGGGAGCCGGGCAATGTCGAGTTCACGCCCTACCGGCGGGAGGACGATCCGGCCCGGTTCTTCGTCTACGAGGTCTACCGCGACGAGGACGCCTTCCAGGCGCACATCTCGGCCGACTACGGAGCCGAGTTCAACAGGGAGCTGGGCCCGCTGATCGTCGAGCCGCACTCGCAGCTCACCTGGCTCGTCGCGGTCTGATCCGTCGCAGAAGCGCACCGTCTCTCCGGGGGCGGTGCGCTTCCGCGTCCCTCGACTTCTTCCACGCCGACGGGAGCGCCCTCGAGTTCCCCGGCAGCGACCGGATGGTCCGCGTCTCGCGCGAGGACCTGGCCGCCGTGCCGCACGCCGTGGGCGTGGCGGTCGAGGCCGAGAAGACCGCGAGCATCATCGGCGCCGTCCGCGGCTCCCTGATCAACACGCTCGTGACGGACGCCGCGACGGCCGCGGCCATCCTCGCCGCCCTCTGAGCACCGGCCGCCGCTCCCCCACTGTCCAGAAGTTGTCGCACTCGACGCCGAATGCGACAACTCCTGGGGAGTCGAGGAGGGCGATCCGCGTCAGGGCTGCGTGAACGCGACCTTCTGCACGCTGGTGCGTCCGTCGAGCGTCGTCGTCGTGATGCGCATGCTGTACGACCCGGCCGGGGCGACGGCGCCGTTCGTCAGGCGTCCGTCCCAGGCGAGGGTCTGCCGGCCCGCGAGGTGGCGGATCGACGAGGTCAGCTGCTTCGCGACTCCGCCGGACGCCGTGAGCACCGCGACGCTGGTCGTCGCGCCGTCGCCGGTCATCCAGTCGAGCGTCGTCGTGCCGCCCGGGCGGGTCACCGCGGGCGCCGAGACCACGAACGCCGGCGTCCGGCCGAGCGTCGCGGTCGCGTGGCCGTCGGCGACGGTCAGCGCCGTGCTGCCCGCGGTGGTCCGGATCGACGCCGTCGCCCCCGAGACCTGCACCGAGGCCGTCGACGGGCCCGCGGTGTAGAGCGCCTGCACCGTCTCGGTCGGCGTCTGCAGCACCGTCCCGTGCAGATTCACTCCGTAGTCGGCCGTCACGTCGTCGATCGAGACCGTGCCGGAGGAGACGCCCGACATCGCCTTGTAGACGAAGGCGTCCACGAGCTTCACCGGGTAGTCCCACACCCCGTCCCCGTCGCCGCCGGAGTGCGTGTAGTTGGCGTTCAGCCCGTCCGAGAACAGCGTCATCTTCTGCCACGGCGAGCCGCCGACGTTGCCGACGAGGCCCTGGAAGGTCTCCCCGGTCGCGTCCTGCAGCTTCAGGTAGACGGGGCTGGTGCTCGCGTCGCCGCTGACCCGGACCGAGACCGCTGTCGGCGAGCCGGGGAGGGTGCGCGAGGTGTGGAGCTGCGCGCCCTTCGAGGCGCCGGAGAAGTCGTACGTCAGCTTCAGCGCGCCCGCGCCGGAGTAGCCGGTCGACGTCGCGGCCAGCGAGGCGGTCCCGCCGCCGATCGGCGCCACGGCCCACCCGCTCGTGGAGGAGAGGTCGTCGACCTTCACCGGCGAGGCGGAGGCGGTCGCGCTCGCCCGGCCGACCGCGGTGCCGGTCGCGAGGACCGCGCCGACCTCCTTCAGCGCCGCGTACGCGGGCTTCTGCCGTCCGGAGCGCTCGGTCACCGAGAAGGTGTCCAGCGGCGCCTGCGGGTCGGGGCCTCCGACGAGGTTGTACCAGGCGATCGCCTTGATCCCGCGGGCCGCGGCGTCGAGGTAGGAGCGCGAGAGGTACGACGCCTGGTCGGCCTCGCTGGTGGCGCCGGTGCAGGTGGTGCAGGTCGCCCAGCTGACCTCGGTGATCCACAGGCTCCGGCCCGGCGCGCTGCGGGTGAGGAAGTTCTGCGCCGCGTCGAGGTAGGTCGGGATCGCTCCGGTCTCGGGCGCTCCGTCGACCGTGTACGTGTGGATCGCGAGTCCGTCGAAGGAGTCGCCCGCCCCGGCCGCCAGCACGTCGGCCATGAACGGGTCGCTGAACTGGTCGAGCCCGCCGACCAGCACGGTCGCGGTCGGGTCCACGGCCTTGATCGCCGTGTACGCGGCCTTCAGCATCTCGCCGTACTGGCCGGCCGTGGCGCCTCCGCGCCAGTAGTAGTCGGTGTTCGGCTCGTTCCACACCTCCCAGACGTGCACGCGGTCCTTGTACCGGGCCACGGTCGCCGCCGCGTACGACGCGAAGTCGGCGTTGCTGCGCGGCGGGTAGTACTGCGCGTCCTCCGCCGCGGTGCCGGCCGGGGCCGACGAGGCCCAGGGCGCCGAGTAGGCGAGCTTGCCGATCATGTCGACGTTGCGCGCCTGACTGATCGCGACGGCCTGGTCGAACTTCGCCCAGTCGTAGAACCCCTTCCGCGGCTCGACGCGCTTCCACTCGAACTCCTCGCGGGCCCAGCGCACCTGCGCGTCCTCGAGGAGGGCGGCCTGCCGGTCGGCCTCGACGGGCGAGTCCTGCTCGGTGAGGAAGCTGTTGATGCCGCTGATCGACGTGGGCGACGCCTCGGTGACCCGGGCGCTCACTCCGGTGAGGTAGGGGCGGGTCGCCGTGGCGGCTCCCGAGAGCGCGCCGTCGGCGGTCGTGTCCCAGGTGAGGCGGCCGGCGATGCTGCCGGCCATCGCGGCTCCGCTGTCGTCGGTGCCGTCGTAGGCCGCGGTGATCTCGCCCGCGGCGGCGGCGGTCCCGCCGAAGGTGCGGGTGCGGCCGGCGCTGTCGCGCAGCACCAGGGCGTAGTCGCCGGGCCCGCCCGCCGTGAAGCGGACGGTCGTGGTGGCCGCGTTCTCGCGGGAGAAGCGCGCGGCGCTCGCGGTCGGCAGCGTCCAGTCCTTGTCGAGGACGCGCAGGTTGTCGAGCACGACGGTGCCGGTGGCGGGGGCCGAGGCGCCGTTGCGCACCACGTTGATCCGCACCAGCGAGACCGGGTAGTCGAGCACGCCGTCGTCGTTGCCGAGGTGGGTGTTCGCGGCGGGCGACCGGAGGTCGATCGTCGCGGTCGTCCACCGGCTGAGGCTCATCGCGTCGACGCGGTAGAAGAACATCTCGCCGGTCGCGTCGCGCAGCTTGAGGAACACGGTGTTCCAGCTGCTGTCGCCGAGCAGGTCGACCTTGAGCGCGGTCGCGGGCTGCGTCAGCAGCGGCACCGGAGTCGTCGCGGTCTCGATCTCGGCGTCGGCGCGGGAGAGGTCGTAGGCGATCCTCAGCGCGCCCGAGCCCTCGGTGCGGGTGGCCGAGGTCGAGGGGGTCGCGGTGCCGGCGGCCTGCACCCAGTCGGTCCCGGCGGAGTCGAAGGACTGCGCGAGGCTCGCGTCCGCGTCGATCTCCGCAAGGGTCAGCAGGAGCGGGATCCCGCTGCGGGTGGCGTTCGAGGCGAGGACGCCGTCGTCCGTCCCGTCCTGCGAGAAGACGCCGCTGACGTCGCCGCGCATGCGGGTCCCGGAGTCGTCCGAGCCGTCCCAGGTCAGGGTGACCGGGCCGGCCGCGGCCGCACGCCCGGTGATCGTCTTCACGCGCCCCTCCTTGTCGCGCAGCTCGAGGCGGTGGTCGCCCGGGCCTGCCGCGGTGAAGGAGAACGAGGTGGTCGCCGAGGCGCCGGGGGTGAAGAACGCGGTCGCGGCCGTCGGCAGCGACCAGCCGGTGGCGAGGGTGCGCAGGTTGTCGAGCACGACGGTCCCGGTGGCGGGCTGGCTGCCGTTGCGCACGATGATCACGCCGGAGAGCTTCACCGGGAAGTCGAGCACCTGGTCGCCGTCGCCGCCCTCGATCAGCGCGGCCGGAGCGGTGAGGTCGACGTCGATCGTCGCCCACGCCGTCGAGCGCATCGCGTCGAGCCGGTAGGTGAAGGTCTCGCCCGAGGCGTCGCGGAGGCGCGTGTAGACGGTGTTGTAGGTGCCGTCGCCCTTGAGGTCGATCCGGAGCGACGAGGCCGGCTTCGCGATCACGGTCGCGGGGGTGCTCTGCACCGTCTCGACCAGGCCCGACGAGACGTCGTAGTCGATCCGCTGCGCGTAGGAGCCCTGGGTCTTCTGCGCGCTGGTGCGCGAGACGGCCGCCGAGCCCATTGCGACGCTCCAGCCCGACGCCGCGCCCTCGAATCCCTCGACCACGCTGGTCGTCGACGGCTGCGCCGCGGCGACGGTCAGCAGGGTCGGAGTCGCCGAGCGGGTCCGCGACGCGGAGAACTGCCCGTCCGGGGTCGAGTCCTGCAGGAAGGTGCTGCGGATCGGGCCGTCCATCTCCTGTCCGTCCTCGGCCTTCCCGTCCCACTGCACGGCGGTCTCGCCGGGCTCCGCGAGGGTGCCGGTGAGGGAGCGGCTGCGGCCGGTGCCGTCGCGGAGGACGATCATCCAGTCGCCGGCCGTGGCGGCCGAGAACGCGAGGCTCGCGACTCCGCCCTCCGACGGCACGAGGAACTCGGTGTCGGCGACCGGCATCGTCCACCGGCTGCTCACCGCGCGCAGGTTGTCGAGCACGAGCGAGCCGGTGGCGGACTGCTCGCCGTTGCGCACGACGTAGAAGCCGGTCAGCGTCAGCGGCATGTCGAGCACGGAGTCGGCGTTGCCTCCCTCGGCGAGCACCGGGTCCTGGGTGAGGTCGATGGGCACCGTGGTCCAGGTGGTCTGCCGCATCGCGTCCATCCGGTAGGTGAACGCCTCGCCGCTCGCGTCGGTGACGCGGAGGTAGACCGTGTTGTAGCTGCCGTCGCCCTTGAGGTCGACCTTCAGCCCCGTGACCGGGCCGGTGGCGACGTCGAGCGGAGCGGTCCGCGTGATGCCGGCCATGCCGTCGGTGAGGTCGTAGTCGACGGCGAGCGCGTCGGTGCCCTCGATGCCGGCCGCGCCGCCCCCGGCCGCGGAGGCGCGGCGCAGGGTGGCGGATCCGGTGGCGACTCCCCAGCCGGCGTCTCCGCCGTCGAAGGCCTCGACCACCGAGGTCGCGTCGGGGTCGTCGGCCGCGGCCAGGGTGAGCAGGAACGGGACGCCGGTCGTCGTCGCGGCGCCGAGGGAGCCGTCGGCCGAGTCGTCCTGGCGGAGCACCGCGCGCACGTCGCCGGTCATCGCGGCTCCGGAGTCGTCGCGTCCGTCCCAGTCGACGGCGACGGGCCCCGCCGCGGCGGCCGTGCCGGTGAGGGTGCGCGAGAGCCCGGCGGCGTCCGCGAGCCGCAGCTCCCAGTCGCCCGCGGACCCGGCGTCGAAGGCGAGCGCGGCTCTCGCCCCGGCGGCGATGTAGGTCGACGCGGCGACGGGGAGGGTCCAGCCGGTGGTGTCCGCGCGCAGGTCGTCGAGGGCGAACGTGCCGGTCGGCGGCTGCTCGCCGTTGCGGACCACGAGGACGCCGGCCACGGTGAGCGGCGCGTCCATGACTCCGTTGCCGTCGCCGCCGTCGCGGGCCACCGGCTCCGCGGTCAGGTCGACGGTGAGCGTCTGCCACTGGGTCGAGCGCATCGCGTCGACGCGGTGCACGAAGGTCTCGCCGCTCGTGTCGCGGACCCGCAGGTAGACGGTGTTGTAGGAGCCGTCGCCGCGGAGGTCGACCGTCAGGGACGAGGCGGGCGCGGGGATGACGGGCGCCTGCAGCGGATCGAAGCCGAGCTCGGCGAGCCCCCCGGTGACGTCGTACGAGACCTCGAGCGACGAGTCGCCCTCCGTGCTGTCGTCGGAGACGGCCGTGGAGGCCGTGCCGGTCACCGTCGCGAGCGCGGGCGAGCCGCTCTCGAAGCCCGTCACGGGACTGGTCCCGGGAGTCGCGGCCGACGCGGCGCTCGGCGCCGTGAGCAGGCCCGCGACGAGGGCGGCGGTGACGAGGAGGACTGTTCGGGCACGGGACATGGGGGCACTCCGCTGGGCGTCGGATCGAGGATCGAACGCTCGCCTGGGGGTGGTGGCGAGCCGGCCGCATCGACGACCTGCGCGTCACGCTAGGACCGGCGGAGGTGCTCGGAAGGGTGCGGAGGAAAGCTCGATTCGGCCGCACTCGAAGAGGGGTGGCGGGCCGGGGCGGATCCCCTCGGGCGATATCACGAGGGCCGATCCGCGCGCCAGCCCTCGCAGAGAGGGCAGACGGGGCGCTGAGAGGAACGCTATCCCGTGCGGCGCCGGAGCGCACGCCTCACTTCGTTCGAGTGCTCTCAGGTCCAGTCGAGAGCGGAGCGCTCGGCCCAGTAGCGGACCGGATCCACGGCGAGCGCCGGGAGGTCCGGGAGCTCCAGGGGCCGCGCGCGCAGGTTGGCCCGCAGCTGCCCCGGAGTCGCCGCGCCGCTCAGCACGACGTCGGCCCAGGGCTGCGCGAGGGCGGCCCCCAGGGCGACGGCGTCCGGCGCGGCGCCGGCGTGCTCGATCGGGTGCGCCACGAGCCTCCCGTTGGCGAGGGCCTCCTTGACCACCACCAGCCAGCCGTCGTCGTGCGCGGCGGCGAGCGCCCGGCCCGCGGACTGCTCGAGCGGATTCCAGGTGCTCTGGACCGCGCTGAACGGCGACTCCGGGATCGCGCGGGCGAGCTCGATCACGCGCGCCTGCTCGGGTCCGCTGGTGGAGAGGCCGACGCGCACTCCGGAGCCGGCGAGGCCGCGGAGGCGGTCCAGCAGCGGTCGGTCGGTGAGGGCCGGGCTCTCGGGAGTGATGGAGTGGACGAGGTAGGAGTCGGGCGCCGAGCCGAGCGCGTCGAGCGTGAGCGGCCACTGGCGGTCGAGCATCGCGACCGAGTGCTCCTTGCGCTCGTGGACCGGCGCGTCCATCGCCCACCCGCCGACGTACTCGTAGCCCCACTTCGACTCGATCGTGAGCGCCGCACGCCGCTCCGGATGCCGGGCGAGCCAGCCGCCGAGGAACTCCTCCGCCCGCCCGTAGGAGCGCGCGGCGTCGAGGAAGCGGACGCCGGCGTCCCACGCCGCGTCGAGCAGCAGGTGCGTGCGCTCGCGCAGCGCGTCGACGCTCCGCTCAGCCGCGGGGCCGAGGTCGTCGTCGCGCCCTGCCGTGATGTACGCCGGCCGGCCCACGGCCGCCAGCCCGATCCCGAAGCGCTGCATCCCGCCCACGGTACGCCCGTCCCGGAGCTGCGGCAGCCGCTAGCGTCGAGCGGTGACCTCCGCCCTCGACCGCAGCATCCTCCGGCTCGCCGTCCCGGCGCTGGGCTCGCTGGTCGCCGAGCCGCTGTTCCTGCTCACCGACTCCGCCCTGGTCGGCCATCTCGGCGCCGTCCCGCTCGCCGGGCTCGCGCTGGGCGGCACGGTGCTGCAGACGATCGTCGGCCTGATGGTCTTCCTCGCGTACAGCACCACTCCGCGGGTCGGCCGGGCCCTCGGCGAGGGCGACGAGCGGAGGGCCGTGGCGGCCGGGATCGACGGCGGCTGGCTGGCCCTGGTCCTCGGCGCCGGCATCGCCGTGGTGGGCGCGCTGACCGCTCCGGCCGTCGTGGCGCTCTTCGGCGCGGAGCCGGCGGTGGCCGAGGCGGGCGTGCGGTACCTGGCGGTGAGCATGGCCGGGATCCCCGCCATGCTCGGCGTCTTCGCGCTCACCGGGCTCCTCCGCGGCTTCCAGGACACCCGCACTCCGCTGGTGATCGCCGCCGGCGGATTCGCTCTCAACGCCGCTCTCAACGCTGTGCTGATCTACCCGGCCGGCCTGGGGATAACCGGCTCCGCACTGGGGACGGTGATCGCGCAGTGGGCCATGCTCGCGGCCTACGCGGGAGTCGCGCTGCGGCTCGCCCGGCGGGTCGGCGCGCCGCTGCGGCCGCACCTCGCGGGCCTGGCCTCCTCCGCGGGATCCGGCGGCTGGATGCTCCTGCGCACCGCGAGCCTGCGCGCGGCGATCCTGCTCGCGGTCGCGACCGCCACCTCGCTCGGGGCGGAGGAGCTGGGCGCCTTCCAGGTGGCGATGACGCTGTTCTCGACGGTCGCCTTCGCCCTCGACGCGGTGGCGATCGCCGCGCAGGCTCTGCTGGGCCGCCTCCTCGGCGCGGGCGACGCCGAGCAGGCCCGAGCCGTCACGAAACGCTGTGTGACCTGGGGAATCGGTGCGGGAGCAGTGCTCGGAGCGCTGGTCACCGGTCTGAGCGGTGTCCTGCCGTACGTCTTCTCGAGCGACCCGGAGGTGCTGCGGCTGCTGCCCGCGGCGATCGCCGCCGTGGGCCTCACCGCTCCGCTCGGCGGCTACGTCTTCGTGCTCGACGGCGTGCTGATCGGCGCCGGCGACGGCCGCTACCTGGCGCTCAGCGGCCTCGCGAACCTCGCCGTCTTCGTCCCGCTCGCCCTGCTCGCCCCCGCCGCGCCCGCCGAATGGCGCCTCCTCGCGCTCTGGCTCGCCTTCGCCGTCGGCTTCCTCGGCGCCCGCGCGGTCACCCTCGGGCTCCGGGTCCGCAGCGACGTCTGGCTCCGCTGACCGCACTCCTCCCCTGTGGAGAAGCCTGTGGACAACTCCGGTCAGCGCGGCGGTGCGCTGGTGTTCCCGCGGTGGAAGACGGCGTGGAAGCAGACCGCCTCCGCCTCCTCGTCGGCCAGGAGCGCGACAGCGGCCCGTCCCGCCGCGCGGCCCTTCTCGACCGCGGGCTGGGCCATCGTCGTGAGGTCGTACTCGGCCGCGAGACCGGGCACCTGCACGCCGTCGAAGCCGACCACCGAGAGGTCCTCCGGCACGCGCAGCCCGCGCTCCTCCGCCGCGAGGATCACGCCCGCGGCCAGCAGATCGCTCTGCGCGACGACCGCGGTCGGCGGCTCCGCCCCCTCGAGCAGCGTGCGGCCCGCGGCGACGCCCTCGTCGACCGAGCTCGCCGCGGCGGCGGCGACCGACGCGTCCGGGAAGACGTCCTGCACGCCGAGGAGGCGGTCGACCGGAGTGATGCTGGGGCTCGAGCGCCAGCCCGCCGGGATCGCGCCGCGACGGCGGTCCTTCGCGAACGGGAGCGAGACCACCGCGACCCGCTCGTGGCCGAGCTCGCGCAGGTGCTCCGCGAGGGTGCGGCTGGCCTCGCGGTTGTCGAGCGAGATCACGGCGCCGCCCAGCTCCGAGAGGCCCTCGACCACGACGACCGGCACCCCCCGGCGACGCAGCACGGCGACGGAGTCGTCGACCGACGGGCTGCAGCCGACCAGGATCATCGCGTCGACCGGGGCCGTCGCCAGCAGGCCCGCGCCGTCGCCGGTCTCGGTGAGCAGCAGGATCCCGGCGTCGACCCCGCCGAGCACGTCGGCGATCCCGTCGAGCATGGCGATCTTGATCGGGTCGCGGAACGCGTGCAGCATCCGCTCGTCCACGACGACCCCCACGATCCCCGAGCGGCCGCGGCGGAGCGAGCGCGCCCGCGGGTCGGGGCCGGCGTAGTCGAGCTCGGACGCCGCGCGCAGCACCCGCTCCTTCGTGGCCTCCGAGACGGGGCCGGAGCCGCTGAAGACCAGCGAGGCGGTGGAGGGGGACACTCCGGCCCGGCTCGCGACGCGGGCGAGCGTCGGCCGGGGGCTCTTGCGGGGTTCCACGTTCCTCCTCGTGGGGGCGGCGCGCTCGTCGTCGGTTGACCGTCCCCGGGGTTCCGGATAGCTTAGACCGGCTCGCTTCGAATCGATTCGACCGTGCCTCTCGATCCGGTGTCCGGATCCCGCCCGCACCAGGAGAACCGCCATGACCTCGACGTCCGCGCTCACGCGCCCGCAGCTGGTCGCCTGGCGCAACGCCGTCTTCACGATCTTCGTCCTCAGCGGGATCTCGATCGCCACCTGGGTCTCGCGCACCCCCGCCATCCGCGACGAGCTCCAGCTCTCGACCGCCGGAGTGGGCCTGCTGATCCTCTCGATGTCGATCGGCGCGATCGTCGGACTCGCGTTCTCGACGCCGGTCATGGGCGCGATCGGCGCCCGGCGCGGCATGGCGCTCGGCCTCACCGTCTCGGCGGCGGGCCTCGCGGTGCTGGGCGTCTCGGCCGACGTCATCGGCGTCCTCCCCGCGGCCTTCGCCGGCATGGCGATGCTCGGCTTCGGCAACGGAGCGGTCGACGTGATGATGAACGTCGAGGGTGCGGCCAACGAGAAGGCCTTCGGCAAGACGCTCCTGCCGCTGTTCCACGCCTTCTTCAGCCTCGGCACCGTGGCCGGCGCACTGATCGGCGCGGGCGCCTCCGCCCTGGCCGTGCCCGTCGCCGTCCACCTCGGCGCGATCGCCGTGGTGATCGCCGTGACCGCGGTGATCGCGATCCGCTTCGTCCCGGTCCGCGAGGAGCTCGACACCTCCGGCGCGGCGACCACGGTGAAGCCGCCGGTCCGCGAGCGCGTCGCCGCCTCCCTCGGCGTCTGGCGCGACGGCCGCCTCGTCCTCATCGGCCTGATCATGCTGGGCATGGCCTTCGCCGAGGGCTCCGCGAACGACTGGCTGACCCTGGCGATGGTCGACGGCCACGGCACCGACAAGACGACCGCCGCCGTCGTGTTCGGCGTGTTCGTCGCCGCCATGACCGTCGGACGCGTGATCGGCGGACCCGTGCTCGACCGCTTCGGCCGCGTCCCGGTGCTGCGCGCCTCCGCCGGGCTCGCGATCGTCGGCATCCTGCTGTTCATCCTCGCCCCGGTCGACGCGCTCGTCGTCGTCGGCGCGGTCGCCTGGGGTCTGGGCTGCTCGCTCGGCTTCCCGGTGGGCATGTCGGCCGCGGCGGAGGGGCCGCACTCGGCCGCCCGCGTCAGCGCGGTGGCGATGCTCGGCTACGTCGCGTTCCTGGTCGGACCGCCGGCGATCGGCTTCCTCGGCGAGCACTACGGCCTGCTGAACGCCCTCTTCCTGGTTCTGGCCCTGGTGGTCGTGGCGGGGCTCGCCTCCCCCGCCGCCCGCAGCCGGCGGAGCTGACCGCCGCCGCCGCAAGCCCCCGTGCGGCCCGGGCGCCCCGACGCGCCTCCCCCTAGGCTTCCCAGGACGGCGGCGGAGGGGGAGCGGATGCGGTACCGAGCGCGCGACGGCGCCCTGCTCCACGTCGACGAGCACGGAGCCGGTCAGGGGCGGCCCCTGGTGGTCGTCCCCGGCGAGCCGGAGCGCCACCCCTCCTACCTCGGCTCGTTCGCCTCGATCGCCTGCACGCGCCGCGTCCTCGTGCTGCACCCGCGCGGAGTGGGCGGCTCCGCGGAGCTGCCTCCCGCTCCCCCGGCCACGACGGCCGCCGACGTGGAGGACCTGCGCCGTCACCTCGGCGTCGACGAGCTCGATCTCGCCGCGCACGACTCCGGCTGCCGCGCCGTCCTGCTCGCCGCCGTGGGCGCGCCCGAGCGCGTCGCCCACCTGCTCCTGATCGCCCCCGGCACCGCCTGGCTCGGGATCGACGACCACGCTCCCCGTGAGGAGCACACCGCTCCCGCCGGCTCCGACGACACCGCGGCGATCCGCGACGCTCTGCAGCGCCTCGACTGCCCCGCGGTCGTCCTCGGCGGCGAGGACGATCCGGTGACGGGCGTCGCCGCTCTGGAGGCGCTCACCGCGCTCCTGCCGCAGGCGAGCCTGGCCGTCATCGAGTCGAGCGGCCACCACCCGTGGGCGGAGGCGCCGGCCGAGTTCGCGGTCGCGCTGCGCGCCTCGCTCTCGGTGCCGCCGCCCGCTCCTCCGCTCGGCCGCCGGCCTCCCGTCGCCGCGCGCTGAGCCGGGAGCCTGCCGGAGCCCGCCGGAGCCGCGCCGTCTATCCTCGACGGGTGCGTCTCGTCATCGCGCGCTGCTCCGTCGACTACACCGGCCGTCTCAGCGCCCACCTCCCGCTCGCCACCCGCCTCCTGCTCGTCAAGGCCGACGGGAGCGTCCTCATCCACTCCGACGGCGGCTCCTACAAGCCGCTGAACTGGATGAGCCCGCCCTGCACGCTGATCACGGGCGAGCCCGACGAGGAGGCGCGCGCCGCGGGAGTGACGCAGCAGTGGACCGTCGCGCACCGCAAGACCGGCGACGCTCTCGTCGTCTCGATCCACGAGGTGCTGCACGATTCGGCGCACGAGCTCGGCGTCGATCCGGGACTCGTGAAGGACGGAGTGGAGTCGCATCTCCAGCGCCTTCTCGCCGAGCAGATCGGCCTCCTCGGAGAGGGGCACACTCTCGTCCGGCGCGAGTACATGACCGCGATCGGCCCGGTCGACATCCTCGCCCGCGATTCCTCGGGAGCCGCCGTCGCCGTCGAGATCAAGCGCCGCGGCGAGATCGACGGAGTGGAGCAGCTCACCCGCTATCTCGAGCTGATGAATCGCGATCCGCACCTCTTCCCGGTGACGGGAGTCTTCGCCGCTCAGGAGATCAAGCCGCAGGCGCGGACTCTCGCCGAGGACCGCGGAATCCGCTGCGTGGTGCTCGACTACGAGGCCATGCGCGGCACCGACGACTCCCACACGCGCCTGTTCTGACAGGCACGGCGACAGGCACGGCGAAGGCCCCCGCGATCGGATCACGGGGGCCTTCCGCTCACCGGGCGCGAGGCCCGGGAATGCGGCGTCTCACCGGGTCGAGAGCCCGGCGGCCGCTACTTGTGGGCGGCCTGGTAGGCGGCCTGGACCTCGGAGGGGATGCGTCCGCGGTCGGAGACGGGGTGGCCGTTGGCGTTCGCCCACTCGCGGATGGCCTTGAGCTGCTTGGGGTCGCTCTTGGAGGCGGTCGCGACGCTCGTGGCGGCCGCGGGGCGCGAGCCGACGCGGCGGGCGCTCGAGACGAACTTCTCGAGCGCCGAGTGGAGCTCGGCGATGTTGTCGGGGCCGAGATCGATCTCGTAGTTGGCGCCCTCGATGCTGAAGCGGACGGTACCGCCGTCACCGGAATCGATAAGGGTTCCGTCGATATCGTCGACAAGCGTGATCTTCTGGGCCACTTTTCCTCCTGGAGTTCGCGGGACCGGACTGTCTCGACCCGGACCGGGAGAGACATTACCCCCTTTCACAATCGAGTGCGCCATGAATGGCGCCATTCGTCCCTTTCTCGCGCCATGTCGAGGGGAATGTTCAGGATAAGCGGAGGCAATCACGGCTGAATCGAGCTGTTCGCCGCCAGCCGTCGAATAGAGGACACGGTGTCCGCAGACGGCCGTAACGATTCCGGACACCGATCGCGCGCATTCCCGGGAACCGGACCCGGCGATTCCGATCACGCCCCGGTCTTCGTTAGCGTGGAGCCATGGCACGACGAGGCGGACCCCCTGCACGCCCGGCGCGACCCGGTCCGTACCGCAATGCGGAGGCTCGGGAAGCACTGGAGGCGCTCGTCGCCGCTCCCACCGCCGAGGCCGTCGACCGGCTGCTCGAGGCCTGCCTCGACGGCTCCCTCGTGGTCGACGTCACGGGCTCCCAGCCCGGAGGCGTGCCGCACGTCCGCACCGTCGCGACGACCACCGGGGAGCAGGTCCTGCCGCTGTTCACCTCCACGGACGAGGTGCGCACCGCGGTCCCCCGGCAGCAGCATCCGCGGGTGCAGATGCTGGTCCTCCCCGGACGCGAGGCCTTCGCGCTGATCCGCACCGCCGACTTCGTCGCCGTGCAGCTCGACCCCGGCTCGATCGCCCAGGTCGTCACCCGTTCGTTCGTCGAACGGGCTCTGGACGCCGAACGGCCGTAGAGTGTGGCCCCCGGCGGGGCAGCGCCGGCGTCACCCCGTCCTCCGAGGTCAGGAGCCCGCCATGTCCGACACGACCCTCGCCGCCACCGGCCTCGACGCGCGAGCCGGCACCTGGTCCTGCATCCTGTTCGACCTCGACGGCACGATCACCGACTCGGCCCCCGGCATCACCGGCACCCTCGTCGAGACCTTCGTCGAGCTGGGCCGCCCCGTGCCCGCTCCGGCCGAGCTGCTGGCCTACGTCGGCCCTCCGCTGCTCGAGGCGTTCCGCGAGCTCGGCGGGATGACCGTCGAGGAGGCGCAGGCCGCGCTCGTGGTCTACCGCCGCCGCTACAACGCGGGCGGACTGTTCGACTCCTCGGTCTACCCGGGGCTGCCCGAGGTGCTCGCGCGCATCGCCGAGGCCGGCGTGCCGCTCTCGCTCGCGACCTCCAAGCCGGAGTCGGCGGCCACGCGCATCCTCGAGCACTACGGACTGGCGCAGTACTTCACGGTGATCTGCGGCGCCTCCGAGGACGAGGTCCGCAGCGCCAAGGCCGACGTCGTGGAGGAGGCGCTGCGCCGGCTCCGCGAGCTCGGCGTCGACCTCTCGGCGCCGGTGATGGTGGGCGACCGCGAGCACGACGTGCAGGGCGCCGCCGCCCACGGCGTGCCGACGATCATGGTCGAGTGGGGCTACGGATCGCCGCTCGAGGCGGTCGGGACGATCGCGCTGGTGTCCGGCGCCGAGGAGCTCGCGGACCTCCTGCTCCCGTGACCTGCGTACGATGAGGGCATGACTGGTCTGGGCGTCGTCCTCTCGTTCGTGCTGTTCCTCGGCGGGATCCTCGTTCTCGGCAACTCGTTCCTGCTGCCCGACATCGCCGGATTCCTCTTCGTCGGCGGCATCCTGATGATCTCGGGATCGCTCGCCGTCGCGTTCCACGTCCTGCCGAAGTCGCAGTAGCCGGGTCGCTCCGGGCGGCCGCCTCCGCGGCTCGCCGCTCCGCTCAGCCCAGCGTGCTCGCGTCGAGGTTGACGACTGCATTGATGTAGACCGCCTCGCCGGCTCCGGCGATCGTCGGGTTCATCCGGAGCAGCTGCTGCACCGGGATCCCGAAGCGCTGCGCGATGTCGAAGAACGTGTCGCCCTGCACCACGGTGTAGCTCACGATGTCGCCCGCGCCGTCGCGGGTCGGCTGGCCGTTCGCCCCGGGAACCGCGCCGTTGTCGACGGCGAAGGCCGTCTCGGGGATGTCCGGCGTAGCGTTCGGCGTGAAGGTGACCGTCGCCTCGGGGACCGGCGCGAAGACCGTGGCCGTCGCTTGCGGGAGCGCCGCCGTGACGGTCGGGTCCGGCACCGGGGTCGGCGTCGCCGTGGCGAACACGGTGACCGTGACCGTGGGAGCCGGAGCGGGCGCCGAGCACCCTGCGAGCGCGAGCACACCAAACAGTGCCGTCGCTCCGATGACCGTCCTGCGCATGTCCCCCGCCCTCCGCGCGCCCCGCGGCGCCCGCTCCACCCTAGGAGACCTGGCGGCAGGGGGCACGTGCGCTGTCGCAGGAGGCCGGTGCTGCGGATCCACCGTCGTGCCGGGAGCTCCGCGGTCGTCCGGACCGGGTCGGCCTCACCGGGACCTGGTCAGGACGGGGGCTCGGGGAGCAGGCGCAGCCCGCCGCCGCTGTTCGCCGCGTCCATCAGGAGCTCGACCCAGGTCGGGTTGATCGTCGGCTGCCGGCTCCCCGCGAAGTGGAACTGCAGGGCGATGTTCGGGTTCATCCAGAAGGAGTGGCGGCCGCGCGCCCCCTCGGGCATCGAGTCGAGGGTGAGGCTGAAGCGCTCGTCGCGGCGGAACTTCGCGTAGATCACGATCTGGAGGTGGGCCAGGGTCCGGTCCTCGATCTCGATGACGGCGGGAGGAGTGCCGTAGAGGAATTGACCCATGCCGCCAGACTATAGGCCCCTCGGCTTATTACTAGTCCGTCTAGCTATTTCGCCGCGGAGGGTTCCGCCGGGTCGGCTTCGTCCGTATCGTGCCCGTCGCCGTGCTCCGCGTCGATCTCGTCGACGGCCGCGCTCATCCGGCGGAGGAAGTTGACGACGACCTCGGCCTCGGGGGCGTCCAGGTCCTCGGCGATCTCGAGCATCCGGCGGTGCATCTCCTGGAGCGTGGCGCGCACCTCGTCGTCGCTGTCGACGGTCGCCTCCACGACGATCCCGCGCCGGTCGGTCGGGTTGGGCTTGCGCACGAGGTGGCCGCTGCGGACCAGGCGGTCGATGAGGACCGTGGTCGACGCGGACGAGATGGAGAGGTGCGAGGCCAGGTCTTTGCCGGTCACCAGCTCGCCCTTGCGCTGCTGGCGGAGCAGGTACTGGATGGCGATCAGGTCCGTCTCGCCCATCGCCATCCGCTCGCGCGTGCGGCGGCGCATCGAGACCTCGGAGACGCGGTACGTGCGCATCGCGCTCAGCACCTCGACAGCGCGGCGGGTGGACGACTCGTCCGGGTACCAGTACCCGGCGCCGCTCCGCAGGCTCGTGTCGCTCATCCGCACATCCTAGACCGGCTGATCACCAGGCCGTCTAGCGAGTCGCCCGCGCCTACGCTGGACCGGTGACCGCCACCCTCGTCGCCAAGGGCCTCTCCGGAGGCTATGCGCACCGCACCCTGTTCGACGGACTCGACCTGACGGTCGCCCCCGGGGACGTGGTGGGCGTCGTGGGGGCGAACGGAGCCGGCAAGTCGACGCTCCTGCGCATCCTCGCGGGCGAGACGGCTCCACTCGAGGGCTCCGTCGTTCTCTCGCCGGGAGACGCTTTCGTCGGCTGGCTGCCGCAGGAGCACGAGCGCCGCGAGGGCGAGACCGTCGCCGGCTACATCGCGCGCCGCACCGGCTGCGCCGAGGCCTCCGCCGAGCTCGACGCCGCCGCCTCCGCCCTGGCCGACCCCGATCCCGACGGCTCGATCGCCGACCGCTACGCCCTCGCGCTCGACCGCTGGCTCGCGAGCGGCGCGGCCGACCTCGACGAGCGCACCCCGGTCGTCCTGGCCGACCTGGGCCTGTCGCTCGGCGCCGCGGCCGCCTCCTCGACGATGACCTCCCTCTCCGGCGGGCAGGCGGCGCGGGTGGGCCTCGCGGCGCTGCTGCTCTCGCGCTTCGACGTGGTGCTGCTCGACGAGCCGACCAACGACCTCGACCTCGACGGCCTGGAGCGCCTGGAGGCCTTCGTCCGCGGACTCCGCGGCGGCGCGGTCCTCGTGAGCCACGATCGCGAGTTCCTCGCCCGCAGCGTCACCCGCGTGCTCGAGCTCGATCTCGCGCAGGGCACCAACCGGGTCTACGGAGGCGGCTACGACGCGTTCCTGGAGGAGCGCGAGACCGCGCGCCGCCAGCGCCGCGAGAAGTACGAGGACTTCGCCGAGCAGAAGGCCGACCTGGTCTCCCGCGCCCGCACCCAGCGGGAGTGGTCGAGCCAGGGCGTGCGCAACGCGATGAAGAAGGCCCCCGACAACGACAAGATCCGCCGCAAGGCCTCGGCGGAGTCGAGCGAGAAGCAGGCGCAGAAGGTGCGCCAGATGGAGAGCCGGATCGCGCGGCTCGAGGAGGTCGAGGAGCCGCGCAAGGAGTGGCAGCTCGCCTTCACGATCGGCAGCGCCCCGCGCTCGAGCTCGGTCGTCTCGACACTGAACGGCGCGGTCGCCCGCCGCGGCGCCTTCACGCTCGGGCCGGTGTCGCTCCAGGTCGACGCGGGCGACCGGATCGGCATCACCGGGCCCAACGGCGCCGGCAAGTCGACGCTGCTGTCGCTCCTCCTCGGCCGCGCCGAGCCGGAGGAGGGCGGTGCCTCCCTCGGAGCGAGCGTGGCGATCGGCGAGATCGATCAGGCCCGCGGGATGCTCGCCGCCGAGGTGCCGCTCGCGGACGCGTTCGAGGCGCTGGTGCCCGAGTGGCCGACCGCCGAGGTCCGCACGCTGCTGGCGAAGTTCGGGCTGAAGGCCGACCACGTCGGCCGCCGCGTCGGCGAGCTCTCGCCGGGCGAGCGGACGCGGGCCGCCCTGGCGCTCCTCCAGGCCCGCGGCACGAACCTCCTGGTGCTCGACGAGCCGACCAACCACCTCGACCTCGTCGCCATCGAGCAGCTGGAGGAGGCGCTCGAGGCGTACGAGGGCACCCTGCTGCTGGTCACCCACGACCGGCGGATGCTCGAGACGGTGCAGCTGACGCGGCACTGGCACGTCGAGGCGGGCGTCGTCACGGAGGCGTGACGCCCGCCGCCGCGTCAGTCCCCGGAGGCGCGGGCCGCCTCGTCCTCGCGCCAGCCGGCCTCCTTCTGCACGTACTCGTTGTCGGCGAACTCCGCGAAGTCGCTCTCGTCGGTGATCCGGCGCACTTCGAGGCGGTTGCCGGGCACCAGCGGGCAGCGAAGCGCCCACTCGCGGGCCTGCTCCTTGGAGTCGACCCCGATGATCCAGAAGCCGTTGAAGAGCGACTCGGTCGGGCCGTAGGCGCCGTCGACGACGGTCGGCGGCTCGGAGGAGAAGTCGACCACGAAGCCGGAGGAGGCGACGTCGTCGGCCAGGCCGTCGCCCGAGAGCAGCACGCCCGCCTCGATCATCGCCTCGTTGTACTGCCCCATCCGGGTGATGATCTCGTCGAACGGGATGGAGGCGTAGGCCTCCTTCGCCGCATCGGTCGCGCGCATGATCAGCATGTACTTCATCGGGTCTCCCTGGGGTCGGTGCGCGGGGGCGCACCGCTCACTCTGGCGCGTCGGCGGCCCCGGGGGAACAGCGGATCCGGAGGCGCATCGTCCTCGGCGCGGCCGTGAGCCGCAACCCCCGCGCAGACCCTCGCCGAGCGGCGGAGACTGGCGACGGCCCGTTGCTCGACGGGCGCTCATCGACGGAAGGAACGACCCCATGGTGGATCTCGGAGGACTCGCGGACAAGGCGAAGAACGCCGCGAGCAGCGACAAGGGCGAGGAGCTGACCGACAAGGGACTCGACAAGGCGGGCGACGCCGCCGACTCCGCGACCGGCGGGAGGTTCGCCGGGCAGGTCGACAAGGCCCAGGAGGCCGGCGACCAGCACGTCGGCAACGACTGACCCCGGGGCGGCCCTTCCGCGCAGTCGCGGAGGGCCGCCCGTCCGTCAGTCCCGGACGCCGAGCCCGCCGAGCAGCGCCCGCACCACGGCGACGGAGCGATCGGCCGCGTCGTCGACGTGCGCCTCGAACTCGCCGGGGGCGCAGAGGTCCGAGATCCCGCGGACCGAGACGAACGGCAGCCCGTGCACGTGCGCCGTCTGCGCGAGCGCGACCGACTCCATGTCGGTGGCGAGCGCGCCGGGGAAGTCGCTCCGCACGCGGTCCACGTGGGCGCTGGAGACGAAGACGTCGCTCGAGACGATCACGCCGCGGCGCACCCGGGGCCCCTCGGGCAACTCGAGCTCCGCGGCGAGCGCCGCGTCGTCCCCGGAGTAACGGGCGGGCATCCCCGGGACCTGCCCGAGCGCGTAGCCGAACGCCCGCGCATCGGCGTCGGTCTGCACGTACTCGGCGCCGATCACGACCTCGCCCACGCGGACGTCGGCGCCCAGGCCGCCGGCGGTCCCCGCGCTCACCACGAGCGGCCGCTCGCCGGCCTCCCGAAGGATCGCTGCGGTGAGACCGCCGGCCGCGTTGACGAGGCCGATGCCGGTGCGGACGAGCAGCACCGCGCGGGAGTCGAGCTCGAGCTCCCACTGCAGCGCGTTGCCGACGGCGCGCGGCTCGGAGGCGCTGGACGCGGCGGCGAGGAACGGCGCGGCCTCCTCGTCCATCGCGACCAGGACGATCGCCGTGCTCACGCGGTGACCGTCTCCCACTCCGAGCGGTGCGCGAGGAACGTGCGCGCCGCCTCCTGCGCCCCCTCGAGGGAGTGGTTGGCGCCCCAGCCGCACTGGGTCTCGTTGGCCGCCGGGACCTCGTCGGCCTCGGTGATGTCCTGGAGCGTCGCCTCGACCAGGCCGAGCACCTCGGAGAGCTCGGGCTCGCCCGAGAGGAGCAGGTAGAAGCCGGTCTGGCAGCCCATCGGCGAGAAGTCGATCACGCGGTCGGAGTGGTTGCGGGACTTCTCGGCGAACAGGTGCTCGAGCGAGTGCACGGTGGGCATCTCGAGGTGCCCGCGGTTGGGCTGGGTGAAGCGCACGTCGTACTTGACGAGGTGGTCGCCTGCGGGCAGCGTCTTCGCGTCGGCGAGGCGCACGTACGGCGCGGCGACGGTGCGGTGGTCGAGGTTGAACGACTCGACGTTCATGCGCGGCTGATCCACGGTGGTCTCCTTCGCTGGGGGTCCCTCCATTGTCCTCCGCTCCGCGGAGCGGAGGCGGACCCCGGCGGATCCGGCTGCTTCTTCTCCGGGGCTGCGCCCGGATGCGAGGAGTTCCTCGCCGGCCACGACGAGGTACGCCGCGTCGAGCGCGATGCTCACCAGGACCGCCTCGAACAGGCGCGCGGAGACCGTGCGGTCGTCCAGCGGGACCCGCCGCCCCGCACGGAGGAGTGGAGCACCCCGGGCAGCACCAGCGCGACGAGCGCCGTCACGCCGAGCACACTGTCAGGAACGACCATCGCCGCCACCTCCTCCGTCGACGGGTCGAGCATGACGTCGCGCCCTGCGCGGCGGGGAACCAGGCCCCTGATCAGTGAATTACGGGCCGCTCCGATCCCTGGGGAGGAGCCTCGGCCGCTCCTCAGAACAGGTCCGAGAACCCCATTGCGACGAGGTTCGCGTGCGAGGTCCGCAGGCAGTCGAGCGCGCTCCGCCCGTAGCGCTCGTCCTGCTCGACGAGGAGGTGGTCGACGCCGAGCGCGAGGCTCGTCCCGATGATCCCCGGGAAGTCGAGGTTGCCCTCCCCCACCTCGGCGAACTGCACGTTCGAGGTGAAGGCGTGCACGGACCACCCGCCGGACACATCGGCGGGCGGCCCGACCCGGTAGTCCTTCAGGTGCACCAGGGCGACGCGCTCCCCGTACCGGCGCAGCGTCGTCACGGGATCGAGCCCGCCCCGCTGCACCCAGTGCACGTCGAGCTCGAGCCCCAGCAGCGGAGCCCGGCCGGCGACGACGTCGAGCAGGAGGCGGCCGCCGTGCCGCGCGAACTCGTGGTGGTGGTTGTGGAGCAGCAGCCGCAGCCCGTCGTCGCGGAGCCTCGCCGCGGCGGCCTGGCAGCGGTCGGCGAAGTCGAGCAGGGCGGCCGGCGAGGCCGCCGCGGAGGCGGGCAGCATGCCGATCCGGACCGTGCGCGTGCCGAGCGCACGGGCGTCGGCGACGATCCCGGCGAGCCCGCCCTCGAGCGCGGCGCCCGGGGAGTCTTCCGGTGCCAGGCCCGCCGAGATCGCCGCGATCTCCACGCCGAGCTCGTCCCGCGCCCGCTGCAGCTCGGCCACGGTGGCCGCCGTCAGCGGGATCTGCGAGATCTCCACCGACCGGTAGCCGATCGCTCGGACCTCCCGGAGCGTCGCGAAGGCGCCCGCCGAGGCGAACGCGTCCTTCAGCATCATCGCCTGCACGCCGATCCTGGTCACGGCAGTCCTCCCGGTCGCGGTGGGGGCCGGCGTCTCCGCGGCCCGGAACGCCCCCGACGGTAGAGGCCTGTCTCCGATCTTGTCAATCGGTTGCCAATACGCGTATGGTCGTGGCACGGCGGCGCTCCTGCCCGCCGGTTCCCGACGACGAGAACGAGGCACGCACCGTGACCACCGCACCCGTGACGACCGCACCCGCGAACCCCGCACCCTGGACCCTCTCCGGCTTCGGCGACGAGATCGACCCCGACCCGGTCGTCCAGGTCGCCGTCCTCCGAGCGCTCGGCGCGCACAGCATCGAGGTGCGCAGCGCCTGGGGCCGGAACGTCGTCGACCTCGACGACGAGCGCCTCGCCCGCCTCGCCGCCGTGCTCGAGCGCGGCGGCCAGTCCGTCTCGGCCGTCGCCTCGCCCATCGGCAAGGTCGACGTCGCCCTCGACCCCGAGCTCGAGGTGGCGCGCCTCGACCGCGTCATCCGCGCCGCGCACGCCCTCGGCACACCGAGCATCCGCGTCTTCTCGTTCTACCGGGGCGAGGGAGTGCCGGTCGAGAGCATCCGCGACGACGTCCTGCTGCGCATGCGCAGGCTCGCCGATCGCGCCGAGCGCGAGGGCGTGGTGCTGCTGCACGAGAACGAGAAGGACATCTACGGCGACGTCCCCGAGCGGATCCTCGATCTGATCGAGTCCGTCGGCTCGCCCGCCCTGCGCCTCGCCTGGGACAACGCGAACTTCGTGCAGTGCGGGGTGCGGCCCTTCGACGACGGCTGGGCGGCGCTCCGGCCCTACGTCGACTACCTGCAGGTGAAGGACGCGGTGGCCGCGACCGGCACCGTGGTGCCCGCCGGCGAGGGCGACGGCCAGCTGCGCGAGACGCTCACCGCCCTGCGCGACGACGGCTGGACGGGCGTCGCCTCGCTGGAGCCGCACCTCGCGATCACGGACGCCCTCGGCGGATTCTCCGGCCCCGAGTCGTTCGGAGTGGCCGCTCGGGCCTTCCGGGGGCTCGCCTCCTCGCTCGGGATCGACCTGCGATGACCGTCCGCGCGGCGGTGATCGGCTGCGGCGACATCTCCTCCGTCCACCTCGCGGCGATCGGCACCGCACCCGGCGCGGCGCTGGTGGCGGTCTGCGACACCGACCCGGGCCGGCTCGCCGCGGCCGCCGAGAGGCACGCGGTGCCGGGCTTCCCCGAGGCGGTCCGGATGCTCGACTCCGTCCGCCCCGACGTCGTGCACGTCTGCACTCCGCACAGCACGCACGCCGCGCTGGCGGTCGCGGCCCTGGACCGCGGCGTCGCGGTGCTCCTCGAGAAGCCGCTCGCCTCCTCCGTCGCCGAGGGCGAGCAGGTGATCGCCGCGGCCGAGCGGGGCGGGGCGCGCATCGGCGTCTGCTTCCAGAACCGCTACAACCCGCCCGTGCAGCGCCTCCGCGAGCTGCTGGCGTCCGGCTCCCTGGGTGCCGTGACAGGTGCGGCCGCGACCGTGCTCTGGCACCGCGCTCCCGGCTACTACCTCGACCGCCCCTGGCGCGGGATGCGGGCCGAGGGCGGCGGCGGGATGCTGATGAACCAGGCGATCCACACCGTCGACCTCCTGCAGTGGCTCCTCGGCGAGGTGGTCGCGGTGAGCGGCTCCGCCTCCACGCGCCTGCTGCCGATCGAGGTCGAGGACACCGCCGACCTGGTGCTCACCCACGCCTCCGGCGCGCGCAGCGTCCTCTACGCGACCGTGGCGAACGCGTGGGACGAGCCGGTCGAGCTCCGCTTGCGCACCGAGCGCGCCACCGTCTCGTTGCGCGGTGCCCTCACCGTGCGGCGCGACGACGGATCCGTCGAGGTCGTCCCGGACACGGAGCGCCGATCCGGCGGGCGCTCGTACTGGGGCGCCTCGCACGAGCTGCTCGTGCACGACTTCTACGCCCGCCTCGGCGAGGACGAGCCCTTCTGGATCTCGCCCCGCGAGGCGGCGAGGTCGCTCGCGATCGTCCAGGCCGCCTACGCCCCGAGCGCGCCCGCGCGGATCCCCCACTCCACCCCGAACGAAGGACTCCTCCCATGACCACCGTCCGCCTCGGCATCATCGGATTCGGCGCCCAGGGCTCCTCCTACGCCCGCTTCCTCGCCGACGGCAGGGTGCGCGACCTCGTCGTCACCGCCGTCGCCGACGTCGACCCCGCCCGGGAGGCGGCGGCCGCCGCGCTCGCGCCCGGAGCGTCCTTCCACGCCGACCACCGCTCCCTCCTCGCGAGCGGGGAGGTCGACGCCGTCGTCGTCTGCACTCCGCACTACCTCCACCCCGGGATCGGCATCGACGCACTCGAGCACGGGCTGCACGTGCTGGTCGACAAGCCGGCGGGCGTCTACGCCGCGCAGGTGGCGGAGCTGAACGAGGCCGCCGCCGCCCGTCCCGGTCAGCGCTTCGCGATCATGTTCAACCAGCGGGCGAACCCGCTCTACCGCCGGCTCAAGGAGGTCGTCGACGAGGGCGGGATCGGCCGGATCCTGCGCTCGAACTGGATCATCACGACCTGGTGGCGGCCGCAGGCCTACTTCGACCAGAGCGCGTGGCGTGCGACGTGGGGAGGCGAGGGCGGAGGCGTCCTGGTCAACCAGGCGCCCCACCAGCTCGACCTGTGGCAGTGGCTGTGCGGAGTGCCGGAGTCGGTGGTCGCGAAAGCCGGCTACGGGCGGTGCCGCGACATCGCGGTGGAGGACGAGGTCACGGTGCTCGCCGATTTCGGCGGGGGCACGACCGGAGTGCTGGTCACCACGACGCACGACCCGATCGGCACGGACCGCCTCGAGATCGTCGGCGACCGCGGCCGGATCGTCGTCGACGACTCCCGGGTCGCGACCATCACCCGGCTGAGCGCCCCCGAGCGCGAGGTCAGCGCCGCCCTCAGCGCCGAGGACGTGGGCCTCCTGCTCAGCGGTCGCTACGACACCGCGGGCCTCTCCACGACGGAGCGGATCGAGTCGGCGTCGGTCTGGGGCGAGCAGCACACGGCCGTCCTGCAGGACTTCGCGGACAGCATCCTGCACGGCACGCCGCTGCTCGCACCCGGGGCGGAGGGGATCCTCGGGGTCCGGCTCGCCAACGCCATCCACTACTCGAGCTGGACGGAACGCGAGGTACCGCTCGACCTCGACGAGGGCGTGTTCCTGGCGGCGCTCAACGAGCGGATCCGCGAGGAGGGGGCGTTCCCGGAGCGGAGCTGACGGGGCGGAGCCGCGCGGACCCGCGCTGGAGGGGCCGGAGCGGTGGGCGGCCGGCCGTTGACGGCGGCCTCCCGGAGCGCGGGCTCCCCGATCCGGCCCGACCCGGACGCGAGCAACGGGCCGGGCGGGCTTCTCGGCCCTGTGGCAGCATGGGCGGCGGACGGCGCCCCGTCCGCCGCCGTGCCCCTCGAGAGAAGACCGCGATCGTGCCCAGCGAAGACGCGCCCACCGGCCCCTCCGCCGCGAGACGCCGCGGCCGCTCCGCGACGACGATCTACGACGTCGCCCGACTCGCCGGCGTCGCCCCCTCCACCGTCTCGCGCGGGCTGAGCACGCCCGGACGGCTGAACGCCGCGACCGAGCAGCGGATCCGCGCCGCCGCCAAGGAGCTGGGCTACCGGCTCAACCCGATGGCGCGCGCGCTGCCGACGGGCCGCACCTCGACCCTCGGGCTGCTGGTGGCCGACATCACCAACCCGGCCTTCTTCCCCGCCGTGCGCGGAGCGGAGCGGGCGGCGTCGCTCCGCGGCTTCACGATGATCCTCGCCGAGTCGCAGGAGTCCGGGGAGCGCGAGGCCGAGGCGGCCGACCGCATCGCCGCCTCCACCGACGGGCTCGTCCTCGTCAGCACCCGCCTCAGCGACGAGGAGATCATCGCGCTGGCCGGGCGCATCCCGGTCGTCGTCCTCAACCGCGTGGTCCCCGGTGTCGCGGGGATCGTGCCCGATCTCGCCCCCGGGATCGACGCCGCGCTCGACCACCTCGCGGCCCTCGGCCACCGCTCCCTCGCCTTCATCGCCGGTCCGCCCGACTCGTGGATGAGCGCCGCGCGATGGGAGCTCCTCCTCGACCGCGCTCCGCAGCGGGGCATGACGGTCGTCGAGATCGGGCCGGGCGTCTCGACCCTCGAGGGCGGGAGGAGCGCGCTCGCGAGGGTGACCGCCTCCGGCGTCGGCGCGGTGATCGCCTACAACGACCTGGTCGCCATCGGACTGATGCGCGCGGCTCAGGAGTCGGGCGTCGCGATCCCGGAGCAGCTCAGCATCATCGGCTTCGACGACATCTTCGGGAGCGACTTCACCTCGCCGCCGCTGTCGACCATCAGCGCACCGCTGGGCCGGATGGGCGAGCGGGCGGTCCGCCGGGTGCTCGGCGACGAGGAGCCTCCGGAGCGGGCCGACGACCTGCCGACGGAGTTCGTCCCGCGCGCCTCGACGGGACCCCGCCGCGACTCCTGACCCCGGTCCGCGCCCCGGCGCGCCAACCGGTGCGACAGCCGTGGCAATCGGTTGACACTCCCCCGTACCCATACTTGGATGGCCCCGTGCCGACGAAGCTGCTGAACGATCCCGACCGACTCCTGCCGATCGACCCGACGACCCGGGCGATCGCCCGCGACCTCCACGCGAGCGTCGCCGACCTGCCGATCCTCTCCCCGCACGGGCACGTGGATCCGCGCCTCCTGCTCGAGGACCGCCCCTTCGCCGACGCGGCCGAGCTCTTCCTCCGGCACGACCACTACGTCACCCGGCTGCTCCACTCCGCCGGGATCGACCTCGGCGATCTCGGCATCCCCGGAGGCGAGCGCCTCGCCGGCCCGGAGGAGGTGTGGCGCACGTTCTGCGCGCACTGGCGGATCTTCGCGGGAACCGCCTCGGGCTACTGGCTCCAGTCGATCCTCGCCGAGCAGTTCGGCATCACCGAGCAGCCCGACGCCTCCACCGCCGACGCCCTCTTCGCGGCGATCGGGGCCCGGCTGGCGTCCGACGCCTTCCGCCCGCGGGCGCTCTTCGAGCGGTTCGGGATCGAGGTGCTGGCGACGACCGACGATCCGCTGGACGACCTGGCCGTCCACCGGGCTCTGGCGGAGGATCCGGCGTTCCCGGGCCGGGTGCTGCCGACCTTCCGCCCCGACGCCTACCTCGATCCCTCCACCCCCGGCTGGCCCGAGCGCGTCGCCGCCCTGGCCGCCGCCACCGGAACGAAGGAGTCCAGCTTCCCCGGATTCCTCGAGGCCCTCCGCGCCCGGCGCCGGTACTTCCTCGACCACGGCGCCGTCTCCGCCGACCACGGAGTGCTGGAGCCGCTGACCGTCGACCTCGACCCCGCCGAGGCGCAGTCCCTCTTCGCCCGCGCCCGCGCCGGCACGATCGACGCCGAGGGCAGCCGCGTCCTCGCCGCGCACCTGCTGCTGCAGTCCGCCCGCATGAGCGTCGACGACGGCCTGGTGATGACCGTCCACGCCGGCGTGCTGCGCAACCACGATCGGCCGACGTTCGAGCGCTTCGGTCCCGACACCGGCCACGACATCCCCGTCGCGACCCGGTTCGCCGAGCCCCTCCGCCCGCTGCTGCAGGAGCTCGGCAACGCACCGGGCTTCCACCTCGTCCTCTTCGGGATCGACGAGAGCACCCACTCGCGCGAGCTCGCTCCCCTCGCCGGCTACTACCCGTCGGTGTTCCTCGGAGCGCCGTGGTGGTTCCTCGACGCGCCCGACGCGGTGCTGCGCTTCCGCGCCGCCGTGACGGAGACCGCCGGCTTCTCGCGGAGCTCCGGCTTCATCGACGACACCCGCGCGTTCCTCTCCATCCCGGCCCGTCACGACATGGCGCGGAGGCTGGACGCCGCGTTCCTCGCGCGCCTGGTCGCCGAGGGGCGCATCGACTCCGAGACGGCGAGCGCCGTCATCCTGGACCTCGTCGACGCCCAGCCGCGGAAGGTCTTCAAGCTGTGAGCGGGCACGGCGGAGGAGGCGGTCTCGATCGCGCGTCCGCGGGCCTGCCGACGGCTCCCGTCCGCATCGTCCACCTCGGCCTCGGCGCCTTCCACCGAGCGCACCAGGCCTGGTACACGCACGCCGTCGACGACGACCACGAGTGGGGCATCGCCGCATTCACCGGCCGGAGCCCCCGCGCGGCCGAGGAGCTCGCCGCGCAGGACGGCCTGTTCACGCTGATCGAGCGCGGACCGGAGGGCGACTCGGCGACGGTCGTGGGCAGCATCGTCGAGGCGGTCGACGGCGCGGACGTCACGCGTCTCGTCGAGCTCGTCGCAGCTCCAGGGACGGCGATCGTCACGCTGACGATCACGGAGGCCGGGTACCGTCTCGCCGCGGACGGCGGCCCCCACCTGGACGACCCCGCCGTCCGGAGCGACCTCGATGCCCTCCGATCGGGAGGAGCGCCGACGACCGCGCTCGGCCGCCTCCTCCTCGGCCTCACCGCCCGGCGCGACGCCGGCTCCGGCCCTCTCGCCGTCGTCCCCTGCGACAACCTCTCCGGCAACGGCCCTCTCGTGCGCCGTGGACTGCTCCTGCTCGCCGAGCGGCTCGACCCGTCGCTCGCCGACTGGATCGACCGCACCGTCTCGTTCGTGTCGACCTCCGTCGACCGGATCACCCCGGCCACCACGGCGGCGGAC
This sequence comes from Rathayibacter sp. AY1B4, assembly GCF_002932815.1. Classification (NCBI taxonomy): domain Bacteria; kingdom Bacillati; phylum Actinomycetota; class Actinomycetes; order Micrococcales; family Microbacteriaceae; genus Rathayibacter; species Rathayibacter sp. AY1B4. Next base: position 49,234 of record NZ_PSWN01000007.1, read on the forward strand.
CGGGAGGCGGCGGCCGAGCTCACCGGCATCAGCGACGCCGCGGCCGTCGTGACCGAGCCGTTCCGCGACTGGGTCCTCTGCGGCGGCTTCCCCGCCGACCGACCCGCCTGGGAGCGCGCCGGAGCCCGCTTCGTGGACGACATCGAGCCCTTCGAGCGGCGCAAGCTGCGACTCCTCAACGGCGCGCACACGCTCCTCGCCGCCACCGGCCGCCGGCGGGGTCTCGCCACCGTCGCGGAGGCGATCGCCGACCCCGCCTGCCGGAGCGCCGTCGAGGCGTTCTGGGCGGAGGCGGCGGCCGGCCTCCCCGCCGGTCTCGACGCGGACGCCTACTGCGCCGCCCTCCTCGAGCGCTTCGGCAACCCCCGGATCGAGCACCGGCTCGAGCAGATCGGCGCCGACGCGACCGCCAAGCTCCGCATCCGGATCGTGCCCGTGCTCCTCGCCGAGCGCGCGGGCGGACACGGCGGAGCCGCCTCCCTCCGTGCCGTCGCCGACTGGATCGCACTGCTGCTCCAGGGCGACCGCCTGCCCGATGCGCAGCGCCCCGCCCTCGACCGCGCCCTCGGCTCCGCCCGGCCCGTCGAGGCGCTGCTGCGGCTCGTGGACCCGCGCCTCGCCGACGACCCGGCCCTCGCCGCCGCGGTCGCCGCTCAGGCGGCCTAGACCTCCACCCCGCCTCTCCGCGCGGCGCCTCCCGGCGCCGTCGGCAACCGATTGCCACCCTCGCACCGTCTCGATGCGGCGCGGATCCCCGACGGGTCCGCGCCCGGGTAAAGGAGCCCGCATGACCCCCCGCACCACCGCGCCCGGAGCGCCCGCCGCTGAGAAGCTCTCGAAGCTGAGCATCGTGGGCTACGGCGCCGGCGACACGGCGAACAACCTCGCCTTCACCACCGCCACGATGTTCCTGCTCGTCTACTACACCGACGTCGCCGGGATCTCCGCGGCCGCGGCGGGCACGCTGCTGCTCGTCGTGCGGATCTTCGACGCGTTCGCCGACGTCTTCGCCGGCCGGATCGTGGACCGCACCTACAGCAGGCGCTTCGGCAAGTTCCGGCCCTTCCTGATGTTCGGGTCGGTCCCGCTCCTGCTGCTCTCGGCCGCGACCTTCTCCGTCCCGCAGATCGGCGAGAGCGGAACCCTGCTCTACGCCTACCTGAGCTATGCCGCGCTCGGCCTCGCCTACAGCCTCGTCAACATCCCCTACGGCTCGCTCGCCGGAGCGATGACGCAGGTCGGCACCGAGCGCGCGAAGCTCGCCAGCGCCCGCGCCATCGGCGGCGCGATCGTGGGGGCCGGGCTCGGCACCTTCATGGCCCCGCTGGTCGTCCCCGGCGCCGATCTGCAGTCGCTCTTCTCGATCGTCACGCTGAGCTTCGTCGTCGTCGGCTCCGCGCTCTACCTCTTCACGATCCTGACCGCGAAGGAGCGCGTCCAGCGCGACGTCGCGCACGTCACGTTCCGTCAGAGCATGACGACCCTCCGCTCCAACCGGCCGCTGCTCTTCCTCTGCCTCAGCTCGTTCCTGTTCCTCACCGGGACGCTCGCGCTCCAGACCGTGCAGCTCTACTACCTGCGCGACGTGCTCGGATCGGTCCAGCTCTACGCCGCGATGTCGCTGATCCAGCTCGCCCTGACCTTCGGCCTGGCCGCCCTCGTCCCGACGATCGTGCGGCGGTTCGGCAAGCGCAACGCCTACATGGCCGGAGTCGGGGTCCTGATCAGCGGCGGAACGGTCGTCTTCCTCGCCCCGGGCGACGCGGTGGCGGTCGGCTTCGGCGGACTGGTCCTCGCCTACGTCGGCATCCAGCTCGTCAACATGCTCGTCTGGGCGATCGAGGCCGACACCGTCGAGTACGGGGAGTGGAAGACCGGCATCCGCTCCGAGGGCACGATCTACGCCCTGTTCTCCTTCACCCGCAAGACCGGCCAGGCGGTCGGAGGCGCCCTCGCCGCGTACGCGCTGGCCTGGGGCGGCTACGTGGCCGGGGCCGCGGAGCAGAGCGAGCACGCCGAGTGGGGCATCCGCGCCGCCGCCGGCCTCATCCCGGCCGTCGCGGCCCTGCTCGCGGTGCTGATCATGGCGTTCTACCCGCTGACCGACCGTCGGCACGCGCAGATCGTCGCCGAGATCGCCGAGCGCCGCGAGAGCACGGGGCAGGCCGCGCCCGTGGCGCCCGGCCTCTCGACCGCCGCGTTCTCGATGGACCGCGCTCCCGGCCGGAACCCCTGACCCGATCCCCCACCACGAAAGGCACCCCATGAAGATCGACAAGGCCGAGGTCGTCGTCACCAGTCCCGACCGCAACTTCGTCACCCTCAAGCTCACGACCGACGACGGGCTGACCGGCCTCGGCGACGCGACCCTCAACGGCCGCGAGCTCGCCGTGGTCTCCTATCTCGCCGACCACGTCGTGCCGCTGCTCCTCGGCCGCGACGCCTCGCGCATCGAGGACACCTGGCAGTTCCTCTACCGGTCGTCCTACTGGCGCCGCGGGCCGGTCACGATGGCGGCGATCGCGGCGGTCGACACCGCCCTCTGGGACATCAAGGGCAAGGCCGCGGGCATGCCGCTCTACCAGCTGCTCGGAGGCGCGTCCCGCACCGGCCTGCTCGCCTACGGCCACGCGTCCGGGCGGACGGACGCGGAGCTGTTCGACAGCATCCGCGAGCACCAGGAGCAGGGGTACCGCGCGATCCGCGTGCAGACCGCGGTGCCGGGGCTGACCTCGATCTACGGCATCGCCTCCAATGCCGTCCTCGAGGGCAACGCCGGCGTGCGCTACGACCACGAGCCGGCGCAGCGCGGCGGCCTGCCGACCGAGGAGGACTGGGACACCCGCGCCTACCTGCGCCACGTCCCCCGCGTCTTCGAGGCCGTCCGCAACGAGTTCGGGCCGGGGCTCCCCCTCCTCCACGACGGCCACCACCGGATGACACCGATCCAGGCCGCGGCCCTCGGCAAGTCCCTCGAGCCGTACGACCTCTTCTGGCTCGAGGACTGCACGCCCGCCGAGAACCAGGAGGCCCTCCGCCTCGTCCGGCAGCACACCACCACACCCCTGGCGATCGGCGAGGTCTTCAACACCGTCTGGGACTACCAGCTCCTGATCCGCGAGCAGCTGATCGACTACATCCGCAGCGCGGTCACGCACACCGGAGGCGTCTCCCACCTCCGGAGGATCCTCGACCACGCCGCGCAGTACCAGATCAAGTCAGGGATGCACGGACCCACCGACGTCTCCCCGGTGGGCATGGCGGCCGCGATGCACCTCGGCCTGGCGATCCACAACTTCGGGATCCAGGAGTACATGAAGCACGGCGAGCGGACCGACAGCGTCTTCCAGCAGTCGTTCACCTGGAGCGAGGGACGGCTGCACCCGGGCGACGCCCCGGGTCTGGGCGTGGAGCTCGACGTCGACGCCGCCGGGAAGTACCCCTACGTGCGCGCGTACCTGCCCTTCAACCGCCTCGCCGACGGCACCGTCCACGACTGGTGACCTGCCCCCCTCCGCCGAGGCGATCCCGGACCGTCGAGGGAGCCACGGCCAGCGGGCCCCCTCGACGGTCCGGGGTTCCCCCCGCCGGGCACAGGCCGGTCAGGGCACGAAGCGGTAGCCCATGCCCGCCTCGGTCAGCAGGTGCCGCGGATGCGCGGGGTCGGGCTCGAGCTTCTTGCGCAGCTGCGCGAGGTAGAGGCGCAGGTAGCCGGTGTCGGTGACGTGCGCGGGGCCCCAGATCTCGGCCAGCAGCGATCGGCGGGTGACCAGCTTGCCCGCGTTGCGGATGAGGATCTCGAGCACCTGCCACTCCGTCGGAGTCAGCCGCACGGAGACGCCGTCCCGCGTCGCGCTCTTGGCCACCAGGTCCACGGTCACCTCGCCGATCACGACCAGCGGCTCGCCGTCGGCCGGCTGCACCCGCCGCGAGAGGGCCCGGATGCGCGCGAGCACCTCGTCCATCGAGAACGGCTTGGTGACGTAGTCGTCCGCGCCGGCGTCGAGCGCGCCCACCTTGTCGGCCGCGCCCGTCCGCCCCGACACCACCAGGATCGGCGCGCTCGTCCAGCCGCGCAGTCCGTGGATGACCTCGACCCCGTCGAGCCGGGGCATGCCGAGGTCGATCATGTAGAGGTCCGGATGCTCGTCCACCGCACGGTTGATCGCCTCGGTGCCGTCGCCGGCTGTCACCACGTCGTATCCGCGGGCGGTGAGGGTGATGCGCAGGGCGCGCAGGATCTGCGGGTCGTCGTCGGCGATCAGGATCTTCATGCGGCTCCTCCGGAGTCCTCGTGCGGGGCGGCGCCCGACCCGCCGTCGTGCGGGGCGGCCGGAGCGACGTGAACCGCAGGAGCAGCGGCAGCAGTCTCCGGCGCCAGCGGCAGCGTCACCACCATCGTCAGCCCGCCCCCCGGAGTGTCCTCCGTCTCGAGCGTGCCGCCCATCCCCTCCGTGAACCCCTTCGAGAGCGCGAGGCCGAGGCCCAGGCCCGTCAGGTTGTCGTCGTCGCCGAGTCGCTGGAACGGCACGAAGATCTCCGCGCGGCGCTCCTCGGGCACCCCGGGGCCGTGGTCGACGATCCGCAGCTGCGCGCTCCCGCCGAAGGCGCTGGCGGCCACGCGCACCCGGGTGCCGGACGGCGCGTAGCGGACGGCGTTCGCGAGCAGATTGACCACGACGCGCTGCAGCAGAACCGCGTCGGCGAGCAGCGCCGGGCCCTCCGGATCGAGGTCGAGGTCGACCTCGCCGGGTCCGAGACCGAGCTCGTCGAGCGCGGGGAGCACCACGTCGGCGGCGTCGAGCGGAGCGAGCGCCACGGCGAGCGCCCCCGCCTCCAGTCGCGTCACGTCGAGCAGGTCGGTGACCAGCGCGGCCAGCACGGTGAGGCTCTCGTCGGCGGTGGCGAGCAGCTCCTCCCGGTCGCGCTCGCTCCAGACCACCTCGGGCGAGCGCAGTCCGCTGACGGCCGCGGTGGCCGCGGCGAGGGGCCGGCGCAGGTCGTGGCTGACGGCCGAGAGCAGGGCGCTGCGCACCCGGTCGGTCTCGGCCAGCGGAGCGAGGGAGCTGGCCGTCTCGCTGAGAGCCGCGTTCTCGAGCACCGAGTCCAGCTGGGCGGCGACGACCTGGAGCAGCCGCCGCTCGCTCCCCTCCAGCTCGCGGCCGTGCAGCTCGAGCACCGCGCCCTCGCCCACCGCGATGCGCGCGGGATCGCCCTCCGGCTGCGGCTCACCGTCCGCCGCGACGAGCTCGCCGCCGCGCAGCAGCCGCACGCCGGTCAGCCCGAACGCCTCGCGCGAGCGCTCGAGGATCGCCTGCAGCGCCCCCTGCCCGCGGATCACGCCACCGGCGATCGTCGCCAGCAGCTCCGACTCCGCCCCCGAGCGCTTGGCGGCCCGCGCCCGCCGGGCCGCGCGGTCGACCACGGCGCTGACGAGCGCCGCGTTGAGCACGTAGAGCACCAGCGCCAGCGCGTGCAGAGGCTCGTCGACGGTGATCGTGTAGAGCGGATCGACGAAGAAGAAGTCGAGGGTCAGCCCCGAGAGCACGGCCGCGAAGAGGGCCGGCCAGAGCCCGCCGACCAGCGCGACCACCACCACCAGCAGCTGGTACGAGAGCACGTCGCTCGTGATCGACTCGTCGCTGCGGAGGCTCGAGAGCAGCCAGGTCACCAGCGGGCCGCCCACGAGGGCGAGGGCCAGTCCCAGGAGGCGGCGCCGCAGCGTCAGGGCCCCGTCGAGCCTCGGCAGCACCGCGGTGCGCCCGGCGGCGGAGTGGCTGACGATGTGCACGTCGATGTTGCCGGACTCCCGGATCACCGTCGACGCGGTGCCGGGCGTCAGCGCCGAGGCGAGGCGGCTCCGCCTGCTCACGCCGATCACCAGCTGCGTCGCGTTCACCGAGCGGGCGAACTCGACCAGCGTGCGCGGCACGTCCTCGCCGACCACCTGGTGGTAGCTGCCGCCGAGCTTCTCGACCAGCACCCGCTGCGCCTCGAGCACGTGCGGGCGTGGGGTGCGGAGGCCGTCGGGGGTCACCACGTGCACGGCGAGCAGGTCGCCCCCGGAGGCGCGGGCCGCGATCCGCGCGCCGCGCCGCAGCAGGGTCTCCCCCTCCGGCCCGCCGGTGAGGGTCACGACCACGCGCTCGCGCGCCTCCCAGGTGCTGTCGATGCCGTGCTCGACGCGGTAGTCGCGCAGCGCGCTGTCGACCTCGTCGGCGAGCCAGAGCAGCGCGAGCTCGCGCAGGGCGGTCAGGTTGCCGAGCCGGAAGTAGTTGGACAGCGCCGCGTCGATGCGCTCGGGCGGGTAGACGCGGCCGTCGGCGAGGCGGTCGCGCAGCGCCTGGGGCGCCAGGTCGACGACCTCGATCTGGTCGGCGGCGCGGAGGACCGCGTCCGGGATCGTCTCGCGCTGCGGCGCTCCGGTGATCGCGTGCACCACGTCGTTGAGCGACTCGATGTGCTGGATGTTCACGGTCGAGAAGACGGTGATGCCGGCGTCGAGGAGCGTCCGCACGTCCTCCCAGCGCTTCTCGTGCCGGGAGCCGGGGGCGTTGGTGTGCGCGAGCTCGTCGACCAGCGCGACGTCGGGCCGGCGGGCCAGCACCGCGTCGAGGTCCATCTCGTCGAGCAGCACGCCGCGATGCTCGACGGCCCTCCTCGGCACGACCTCCAGCCCCTCGACCATCGCGGCGGTGGCGGAGCGGCCGTGCGTCTCGACCACGGCCACCACGACGTCGCGACCCTCGGCGGCGAGCCGGCGGCCCTCCTCGAGCATCGTGTAGGTCTTGCCCACTCCGGGCGCGGCTCCGAGGAGCACGCGCAGGCGGCCCTTCGTCATGCTCCCGGCCTCCCCTCGTGCTCGCGGCTCCGGGGCGTCCCGGGCTCGCGGGACCGGCGTCGATCCGCTCGATCGGACGGTCCCGACGAGCCGATCGCGATTCTACGAGCCGGAGGCGCCACCGGAGCGGTCACAGCCGCGCGAGAGCGGCGTTGAGCTCGAGCACGTCCACCGTCGGCTCGCCGAGGTACCCGAGCTCGCGGCCCGCGGTGTGCTCCTCGACCAGCGCGCGCACGGCGCTCACGTCGAGCCCGCGGGCGGCGGCGACGCGGGGCGCCTGCAGCTGCGCGTAGGCGGGGCTGATCGCGGGGTCGAGCCCCGAGGCGGAGGCGGTCAGCGCATCGGCCGGCACCGCGGCCGGGTCGACGCCCTCGAAGGCGGCGATCGCGGCCCGGCGCTCCTCGACGGACGCGACCAGGTCGGCGTTCTCGGGGCCGAGGTTGCTGCCGGTCGAGGCCGCGGCGTCGTAGCCCGCGGCGGAGGGACGCGACTGGAACCACTCCGGCAGGGGCGCTCCGTCGGCGTCCGTGAACGACTGGCCGATCAGCGACGAGCCGATCACCGCGCCGTCCTGGCGCAGCAGCGAGCCGTTCGCCTGGGCGGGCAGGGCGAGCTGCCCGATCCCGAGCACCGCGAGCGGGTACGCCGCTCCCAGCAGCACGGTGAGCACGATCATCGCGCGCAGCGCGACACCGTAGGGACGGAACATGGTCTCTTCTCTCTGTCTTCGGTGGTCGGGTCGGGCGGGTCAGAAGCCGGGGATCGCGGCGACGATCAGGTCGACGAGCTTGATCCCGAGGAACGGAGCGATCACTCCGCCCAGCCCGTAGACCAGGAGGTTGCGGCTGAGGATGCGCGAGGCGGCGACCGGGCGGTACGCCACTCCCCGCAGCGCGAGCGGGATCAGCACGACGATCACCAGCGCGTTGAACACGATCGCCGAGAGGATCGCCGAGGCCGGCGAGTGCAGCTGCATCACGTTCAGCACCGCGAGCCCGGGGAAGACCCCCGCGAACATCGCCGGGATGATCGCGAAGTACTTCGCCACGTCGTTCGCGATCGAGAACGTGGTGAGCGCGCCGCGGGTGATCAGCAGCTGCTTGCCGATCCGCACGATGTCGATGAGCTTGGTGGGGTCGGAGTCGAGGTCGACCATGTTGCCCGCCTCCTTCGCCGCCGAGGTGCCGGTGTTCATCGCCACGCCCACGTCGGCCTGCGCGAGGGCCGGGGCGTCGTTGGTGCCGTCGCCGGTCATCGCGACCAGCGCGCCGCCCTCCTGCTCGCGCCGGATCAGGGCGAGCTTGTCCTCGGGGGTCGCCTCGGCGAGGTAGTCGTCGACTCCCGCCTCCGCCGCGATCGCCTTCGCGGTCAGCGGGTTGTCGCCCGTGATCATCACGGTGCGGATGCCCATCGCGCGCAGCTCCGAGAAGCGCTCGGCGAGCCCGTCCTTCACCACGTCCTTCAGGTGCACGACGCCGAGCAGGCGGGCGCCGTGGGCGTCCTTCACCGCGACGACCAGGGGCGTGCCGCCGCTCTCCGAGACACCGTCGACGAGCACCGTGAGGCGCGCCGCGACCGCGGACGGCAGCGGCCCCTCCTCCTCCACCCAGGCGCGCACGGCCGAGCCGGCGCCCTTGCGGATGGAGGAGCCGTCGGGGAGGTCGAGCCCGCTCATCCGGGTCTGCGCGGTGAACGGCACCACGGCGGCCTGAGCGGGCTCGACGGCGGGACGGCCCGAGTCGCCCGCGAGGTCGACGATCGACTTCCCCTCGGGTGTCGGGTCGCTGAGCGAGGAGGAGGCGGCCGCGTCGACGAGGGCGGCCTGCGCCACTCCGTCGAGCGGGAGGAACGCCACCGCGCGGCGGTTGCCGTAGGTGATCGTCCCCGTCTTGTCGAGCAGGAGCGTCGTGACGTCGCCCGCCGCCTCCACGGCCCGGCCGGACATCGCGAGCACGTTGCGCTGCACGAGCCGGTCCATGCCGGCGATGCCGATGGCCGAGAGGAGGGCGCCGATGGTGGTCGGGATGAGGCAGACGAGCAGGGCGACCAGCACCGGGACGCTCACGGAGGCTCCCGCGAACGAGGCGATCGGGTTCAGGGTCAGCACGACCACGACGAACACGATCGAGAGGCTCGCCAGGAGGATGTCGAGCGCGATCTCGTTCGGCGTCTTCTGCCGAGACGCGCCCTCGACCAGGCCGATCATCCGGTCGACGAAGGTCTCGCCCGGCCGGGAAGTGATGCGCACCACGATCCGGTCCGAGAGCACTCGCGTGCCGCCCGTCACCGCACTGCGGTCGCCTCCGCTCTCGCGGACGACCGGGGCCGACTCGCCCGTGATCGCCGACTCGTCGATGGAGGCGATGCCCCAGACGATGTCGCCGTCGCCGGGGACGAGGTCGCCCGCCTCCGCCACGACCACGTCGCCCAGCTGCAGCTCGGCCGAGGAGACCTCGACCAGGCGGGCCGACAGGGCGGAGGGGTCCGCGGGGTCGTAGTCGGCCACGCGCCGGGCCGGAGTGCTGGTCCGGGTGGCGCGCAGGCTCTCGGCCTGCGCCTTGCCGCGGCCCTCGGCCACCGACTCCGCGAGGTTCGCGAACACCACGGTGAGCCAGAGCCAGATCGCGATGCCGGCCGTGAAGGTGACGGGCACCGTCGATCCGCCCGACTCCTCCGGCCCGCCGAGGAACGGCTCGGCGATCGCCAGCACCGTCGTCAGCGCGGCGCCGACCTCGACGATGAACATGACGGGGTTGCGCCACATCAGGCGCGGATCGAGCTTGCGCAGCGCTCCGGGGAGCGCGGCGGCGAGCTGGCGCGGCCCGAGGGCGGCGCGGGCGGGGCGCGCGGGTTCCGCGGGGGCCTCGGTGAGTGCAGTGGTCATCGGAGTCGCAGTCCTTCCGCCAGGGGGCCCAGCGCGAGTACGGGGAAGTAGGTGAGCGCGGTCACGACGACCGTGACGCCCACGAGGAGGCCGACGAACTGCGGCCGGTGGGTGGGCAGCGTGCCGGCGCTGGAGGGCACCGGCGACTGCGCTGCGAGCGAGCCGGCCAGGGCGAGCACCAGCAGGATCGGGAGGAAGCGGCCGAGGAGCATCGCGGCGCCGAGCGCCGCGTTCAGCCAGGGCGTGTTCGCCGTCAGCCCCGCGAACGCCGAGCCGTTGTTGTTGGACGCGGAGGTGAAGGCGTAGAGCACCTCCGAGAGCCCGTGCAGCCCGGGGTTCAGGATCGACGTGCTCTCCACGTCCTCCCGCACCGCCGGGATCGCGAAGCTCAGGGCCGTGCCTGCCAGCACGAGCGTCGGCGTCACGAGGATGTAGAGGCTCGCGAGCTTGATCTCGCGCGGGCCGAGCTTCTTTCCCAGGTACTCGGGCGTCCGGCCGACCAGCAGCCCGCCGACGAACACGGCCAGCACCGCGAGCACGAGCATCCCGTAGAGGCCCGAGCCGACGCCGCCGGGGGCGACCTCGCCGAGCATCATGTTGAGCATCGGCAGCATGCCGCCGAGCGCGGTGAAGGAGTCGTGCATCGCGTTGACGGCGCCGGTCGAGGTGAGCGTCGAGGCGGTCGCGTAGAGAGCGGAGCCGGCGATGCCGAAGCGCGTCTCCTTGCCCTCCATCGCGGCTCCGGCGGCCTGCGCCGCGGATCCGCCGCCCGCCGCCTCCAGCGCGGTGAGGGCCGCGAGCGACACGACGAAGATCGTCGCCATCGCCGCGAGGATCGCGCGGCCCTGCCGCACGTCGCCGACCATCCGGCCGAAGGTGCGCGGCAGCGAGAACGGGATCGCGAGGATCAGCGCGATCTGCAGCAGCGACACCCACGCCGAGGGGTTCTCGAACGGATGCGCGGAGTTGGCGTTGAAGTAGCCGCCGCCGTTGGTGCCGAGCAGCTTGATCGCCTCCTGCGAGGCCACCGCGCCGCCCGGGATGCTCTGCTCGCCGCCGGTGAGGGTGGTCACCGTCAGCGGGCCGTTCAGGTTCTGGATCACGCCGCCGGCGATCATCACGACCGCCGCCACCACCGCGAGGGGCAGCAGGAGGCGCAGCGTGCCGCGCACGAGGTCGACCCAGAAGTTGCCGAGCGTTCCGGAGGAGCGGCGCGCGAATCCGCGGATCAGCGCCACCGCCACGGCCAGGCCCACGGCCGCCGAGACGAAGTTCTGCACGGCGAGGCCGCCGAGCTGCACCGCGAAGCCGAGGGTCGCCTCCGGGGAGTAGGACTGCCAGTTGGTGTTGGTGACGAACGAGACGGCGGTGTTGAACGCCAGCCCCTCCGGCACCGCGGGCAGGCCGAGGGAGCCGGGCAGGACCGCCTGGAGGCGCTGCATCCCGTAGAGCAGGAGCACGCCGACGAGCGAGAAGGCCAGCACGGCCCGGAGGTAGGCGCGCCAGCTCTGCTCGCCCGCGGAGTCGACGCCGATGAGGCGGTAGACGCCGCGCTCGAGCGCGAGGTCGCGCGTCGAGGTGTAGACGCGGAACATGTGGTCGCCGAGGGGGCGGTGGAGGAGGGCGACGGCCAGGCCGACGGTCGCGACCTGGAGGACGGCGAGGAGCGGATCCATCAGAAGCGCTCCGGTCGGATCAGGGCCGCGACGAGGTAGACGACGGCGGCGAGCGCCAGCACGGCCGCGAGGGCGTCGAAGACGATCACCGGCCCGCCTCCTTCTCGCGGGTCCCGCGGGTCGCCGAGGGGGGCGGTCCGCCCAGCCGCTCGACCCCCTTCGCGGCGAGAGCGATGAGCGAGAAGAGGGCGAGCACGCCGAGGACGTAGGCGAGGTCGAGCACGGAGGACTCCATCCGGGGAGCGGACGACGCCCGGGACCGGACGCCTGCCGGGAAGCGGCACAGGAAGCGATGCAACACCTCGCGGGGGCCCCTCGGAGCGGTCCTCACGGTTCCCCTACGGCCCGGCCCGGAGTCCTCGCGTTTCCCTCACGCGGACGGCGGCGGGCGCCCGGCGGAGGAGCGCGAGCCGGGCGGGAGCCGAGCGGTGAGAGCGTTCTCCCCCAGCAACGGCGGGGGTCGACGTCCCGAAGATCACATTTCGGCATCGCCTGGACAAATTCGCCGCCCGCGCTTTACTCCCCCCGATCGAAGGAATATGTTCTCTCCGTGGACAAAGCCCCTCGGGGCTCTCCCGCCCTCCCGGGCGACGACACGACGACGTGCGCCACACGTGCACGCCTCTTGTCGTCCTCTCCCTCGGACACTGCTTTCAGAGAGGAATGCACTCCATGAAGTTCTCCCGCGGCATCACCACGCTGGCCGCCGCCGGCATCATCTCCCTCGGCCTCGCGGCCTGTTCCGCGAGCCCCGCCAACTCCGGAGGCGCCGCTGCCGGCGCCGGCGCGGAAGGCGACTGCACCGTCGGCATCTCGATGCCCACGCGCAGCCTCGAGCGCTGGATCAACGACGGCGAAGGCCTCCAGTCGCAGCTCGAGGGCGACGGCTGCACCGTCGACCTCCAGTACGCCGACAACAAGACCGATCAGCAGATCTCGCAGATCCAGAACCAGATCGCCGGCGGCTCCAAGATCCTGGTCATCGCCGCGATCGACGGCGAGGCGCTCGCGCCCGTCCTCGCCGAGGCGAAGAAGCAGAACGCCACCGTCATCGCCTACGACCGTCTCATCAACGGCACCGCGGACGTCGACTACTACGCGACCTTCGACAACTACAAGGTCGGCCAGCTCCAGGGCCAGTACATCGAGTCGACCCTCGACCTGAAGAACGCCGCGGGTCCCTTCACCCTCGAGCCCTTCGCCGGCAGCCCCGACGACAACAACGCGAAGTTCTTCTTCTCCGGCGCGTGGGACGTCCTGCAGCCCTACATCGAGAGCGGCAAGCTCACCGTCCCCTCGGGCAAGTCGCCCGCGTCGGACGACGACTGGGCCTCGATCGGCATCCAGGGCTGGGCCTCCGACAAGGCGCAGTCCGAGATGGACAACCGCCTCTCCTCCTTCTACACCGGCGGCCAGAAGGTCGACGTCGTGCTCTCCCCCAACGACAGCCTGGCCATCGGCATCGAGGCCTCGCTGAAGTCGGCCGGCTACACCCCCGGCGCCGACTACCCGGTCATCACCGGCCAGGACGCCGACAAGGCCAACGTCAAGGCGATCCTCGCCGACGAGCAGTCCATGACGGTCTGGAAGGACACCCGCACCCTCGGGGACCGCGTCTTCCAGATGGTGCAGTCGATCGTCGCGGGCGAGGAGCCCGAGGTCAACGACACCGAGACCTACGACAACGGCGAGAAGGTCGTCCCGTCCTACCTGCTGGAGCCGCAGGTCGTCACGAAGGACGACGTGCAGTCGGTCCTCGTCGACTCCGGCTTCCTCAAGGCCGGCGACGTCGGACTCTGATCCGTCGGGCGGGGGCGGGGAGGAGCGATCCTCCCCGCCCCCGCCTCCCCGTCCGCACACCACTCCCCCCCAACGAAGTGAGGCCCTGTTGGCCAGTCCCATCCTCATCATGCGCGACATCGTCAAGGAGTTCGGCGGCGGCGTCCGCGCCCTCGACGGCGTCTCGCTCTCGGTCCAGCCCGGCGAGGTCCACGCCATCTGCGGCGAGAACGGCGCCGGCAAGTCGACCCTGATGAAAGTCCTCTCCGGCGTGTACCCGTACGGCAGCTTCGAGGGCACCATCGAGTTCGAGGGCGAGGAGGCGCAGTACCGGTCGATCAACGACAGCGAGGCCGACGGCATCGTGATCATCCACCAGGAGCTCGCCCTCAGCCCCTACCTCTCCATCGCCGAGAACATCTTCCTCGGCAACGAGAAGTCGACCCGCGGCGTCATCAACTGGAACGCGACCAACGCGGAGGCGGCCAAGCTGCTCGCCCGCGTCGGCCTCGCCGAGAGCCCCGCGACCAAGATCCTCGAGCTCGGCGTCGGCAAGCAGCAGCTCGTCGAGATCGCCAAGGCCCTCGCCAAGGAGGTGAAGCTCCTCATCCTCGACGAGCCCACCGCCGCCCTCAACGACGAGGACAGCGACCACCTGCTCGGCCTGATCGACCAGCTCCGCAAGCAGGGCATCACCTGCATCATCATCAGCCACAAGCTGAAGGAGATCCGCGCCATCGCGGACACCGTCACGATCATCCGCGACGGCCGCACCATCGAGAGCTTCCCGATGGCCGGCGAGGAGGCGTCCGAGAGCCGGATCATCCGCGCGATGGTCGGCCGCGACCTCAACAGCATGTTCCCGCCGCGCGACCCGCAGATCGGCGAGGAGAAGCTGCGCGTCGAGAACTGGACGGTCCACCACCCGGTCGACATCAACCGCGTGGTCGTCGACGACGCCTCCTTCACCGTCCGCGCCGGCGAGATCGTCGGCTTCGCGGGCCTGATGGGTGCCGGACGCACCGAGCTCGCGATGAGCATCTTCGGGAGGAGCTACGGCACCGGCATCTCCGGCCGCGTCTACAAGGACGGCAAGGAGATCCAGACCCGCACCGTCGACGAGGCGATCCGCAACGGCCTCGCCTACGCGACCGAGGACCGCAAGCGCTACGGGCTCAACCTCATCGGCGACATCACCGTCAACGTCTCGGCCGCCGCGCTCTCGCGCCTGGCCCGGCTCGGCGTGATCGACAAGCACCGCGAGTACAAGGTCGCCGACTCGTACCGATCGAAGATGAACATCAAGGCGCCGACCGTCTCGGCCGTCACGGGGAAGCTCTCCGGCGGCAACCAGCAGAAGGTCGTCCTCTCGAAGTGGATCTTCTCCGGTCCCGACGTGCTGATCCTCGACGAGCCCACCCGCGGCATCGACGTGGGAGCCAAGTACGAGATCTACGGGATCATCAACGAGCTCGCGGCCCAGGGCAAGGCGGTCGTCGTCATCTCGTCCGAGCTGCCCGAGCTGATCGGCCTCGCCGACCGCATCTACACCATCTCCGAGGGACGGATCACGGGCGAGATCGATCGCGCCGACGCCACCCAGGAGCACCTCATGCACTACATGACCGCCGGAAAGGAACAGGCCCGATGAGCGCCACGACCACCACAGCGCCGGCGGACACGCCCGCCAACACGCCCTCCACCCCGCCCAAGCGCTCGCGCCGGCTGAACATCAACCTCCGGCAGTACGGCATCCTCGCCGCGCTGGCCATCATCATCCTGCTCTTCCAGGTGCTGACCGGCGGGCGCCTGCTCCTGCCCGGCAACGTCAACAACCTGATCCAGCAGAACGCCTACGTGCTGATCCTCGCGATCGGCATGGTGATGGTCATCATCGCCGGCCACATCGACCTCTCGGTCGGCTCGGTCGTGGCGATGGTCGGCGCCATCTCGGCGATCGCGATGAACAACTGGGGCCTGCCCTGGTGGGCGGCCGTCGTCGTCGCCCTCGTCACCGGCGCCGCCGTCGGAGCCTGGCAGGGCTTCTGGGTCGCCTTCGTCGGCATACCGGCGTTCATCGTGACCCTCGCGGGCATGCTGATCTTCCGCGGCTTCACCCTCGTCCTCCTCACCGGCGGAACGATCAACGGCCTCCCCACCGAGTTCACCGCGATCGGCGCCGGCTGGCTGCCGGGCGTCCTCGGGGGCATCGCCGGCCGCGACGCGCTCACCCTGGTCCTCGGCCTGATCGTCTGCGTCGTCCTCGTGGCCCAGCAGCTCCGCAGCCGCGCGACCCTCCGCCGCCTCGAGCTGCCCCGCGAGCCCATCGGCTCGCTGGTCGCGAAGTCGGCCATCGCCGTCGTCGCGATCATGGCCCTCTCCTGGCTGCTCGCCGGCTACAGCGGAACCCCGATCATCCTGATCGTGCTCGCCGTGCTGATCCTCGCCTACAGCTTCGTGCTCGGCCGGACGGTCTTCGGTCGCCACATCTACGCGATGGGCGGCAACCTGTTCGCCGCGATGATGTCCGGCGTCAAGACGAAGTGGGTCAACTTCTTCATCTTCGTCAACATGGGCGCACTGGCCGGAGTCGCGGGCATCGTCAGCACCGCCCGCGCCGGCGGTGCGGTCGCCTCGGCCGGACAGAACTACGAGCTGGACGCGATCGCCGCGGTCTTCATCGGCGGCGCCGCCGTCCAGGGAGGCGTGGGCACCGTCGTCGGAGCCGTCATCGGCGGACTCGTGATGGGCGTGCTCAACATGGGCCTGTCCATCCTCTCGGTCGACGCGGCCTGGCAGATGGCGATCAAGGGCTTCGTGCTCCTGCTCGCGGTGGCGTTCGACATCTTCAACAAGCGCCGCGCCGGCGGCCGCTAGGCGAACGCCGGGCGCCGCCCAGCGGCGCTCCTCGTCCTTCTCTTCTACAGTTCTCGGGCGCGGCTTCTCCTCGGGGGAGCCGCGCCCGAGTGCATCCGAGACCCGTCGGGGTCCAGCGACAGGCAGGCGATCATGGCAGGAGCAGTCGGAGCCTCCAGCAACGCGCTGCTGCGCCGCACGAACCTCGCGAGCCTCGCGACCCTGGTGCACCGCTCCGGTCCCACCAGCCGCGCCGAGCTCGGCCGCCTCACCGGGCTGAACCGCTCCGCCGTCGCGAACCTGGTCGGCGAGCTGAGCGAGCTCGGCTGGGTGGCGGAGGAGACCACCGCGCCCGACGGCCGCATCGGCCGCCCCAGCGCCACCGTCGTCCCCGGCGACCGGTTCGCGGCCGTGGGCGTCCACCTCGACACCGACGCGATCATCGTCGGCCTCGTCGGCCTGCACGGCGAGCTGCTGCGCCGCGTCCGCTTCGACACCCCCAAGCCCGCGAGCCCGGCCACGGTGGTCCGCGTCGTCACCGGAATCGTCGAGGGCTTCCGCTCCGAGCGGGAGTCGCTGCGCACGCTGGTCGGCGCGGGCGTCGCCGTCCCCGGCCTCGTCCAGGCCGACTCCGGCTTCGTCCACCGCGCCCCGCACCTGGGCTGGCGCGACGTCGACCTCGCCACCCAGCTGAGCCGCGCCCTCGACCTCCCGGTCGCCGTCGGCAACGACGCGACCCTCGGCGCCATCGGCGAGTCCCTCTTCGGAGCCGCGCACGGCGTGGCCGACGTCGTCTACGTCACCGGCGGCGCGGGCGGCATCGGCGGAGGAGTCATCATCGGCGGCGTCCCGCTCCAGGGCTCCTCGGGGTTCGCGGCCGAGCTGGGCCACACCCTCGTCGCCACGAACGGCCGCCTCTGCGGCTGCGGCCGGCGCGGCTGCCTCGAGGCCGAGGTCCGGATGCGCTCCCTCCTCGACGTCCTCGGCGCCCGCGTCCTCGACCAGGACGAGCTCGACATCGCCCTGGGCACCTCCCGCGACCCCGCCGTCCTCGGCGAGGTCGCCCGCCAGGTCGACCTGCTCTCGGAGGGCCTGTCCACCTACATCAACCTCTTCAACCCCACCGCGGTCGTGCTCGGCGGCTTCCTCGGCTCGCTGCTCACCGTCGACCGCGAGCGCCTCGCCGCCCGCGTCTCGGCCCGCGCCCTGAGCGACCTCGCGCGCGGCGTGCGGATCGAGCGCGCGGCCCTGCGCTCGAGGCTGGAACTCGTCGGCGCCGCGGAGCTACCCTGGCGGCGGGCGCTGGCGGATCCCGCCGCCGTTACCGGGGGCGCACAGCCGCCGGGTGGGAGCAGCAGCCGCGAGGACGCTCTGGGCGCCCGCGCCTGACCCCGGCACTCGAGTGCCGGCACCGCGCCGAGGAGGACGAGCATGGCCGACTGGAACGACACGATCATCGAGGAGTTCCGCGCGAACGGCGGGACCGTGACCACGGGCGGCTTCGGGAGGAGCCTCGTGCTGGTGCACCACCGCGGCGCCCGCTCCGGCGAGGAGCGCGTGACCCCGCTGATGGCGCTGCACCCCTCCGAGGACGTCTGGCTGCTCGCCGCGTCCGCCGCCGGTGCGCCGAAGCACCCCGCCTGGTTCCACAACACGATCGCCCACCCGGACCTGGCGATCGAGACCCCCGACGACGGCACCGTCGACGTCCGGGCGCGCGTCCTCGCCGGGGAGGAGCGCGACGCCGGCTGGGCCCGCTTCACCACCGCCTCCGCCGGCTTCCTCGACTACGAGAAGCGCACCACCCGCATCATCCCGGTCGTGGAGCTCACCCGCCGCTGACCGCGGCTCGTCAGCGCAGCGGCACGGGCACCGTGTCCGGCGTGCTCCAGCGCAGCGCGATCCGCTCGCGGAAGCCGCCGCTGCGCAGCTCCGCCTCGAGCGCGTCGATCACCACGGGGAGCAGCGCGCGCCGCTCGATCAGCAGGTCGAGCACGAGCCGGTCGCCCGCCGTCAGCAGCACCGGGCCCGATCCGGGCAGCACCGCGATCCACTGGCACTCCCCCACCTGCACGCTCCGGTGCCGACGGAGGCGTCGGAGCAGCTCGGGCAGCGCCCGCGGATCGAGGGCGGACACGTCGGCACGGAGGGCGATCACTCCGCAAGCGTGCCCGCGCCGAACGACCTCCCGCCGACCTCCCGGTGAACACCGCGCCTCCGCGGGACGCCGTCCGCGAGAACGACACGACAGGAGCCCGCCCCGCGGCGCACCGCACCCGGGAACGGGAGAAGCCCTCGACCGGACATCCGATCGGGGGCTTCTCTCCGGTTCTCGTGAACTCTGGTGCGCGAGGGGGGAGTTGAACCCCCACGCCCTTTCGGGCACACGGACCTGAACCGTGCGCGTCTGCCTATTCCGCCACTCGCGCTCACCAGCGGCACCGAAGCGCCGACGAGAAATCGTAGCATCCCCCGGCCCCGGAGCCGAACCGGCACCCGCCGCCCCGGGTCGGAGCTCCCCCGGGAGCCGCCACCGGGCCGTGCCGGTGAGAGCGCGCACACGGCACTCCGGCCGCGAAACCACCGCGGAGGATCGCGCATCCAGACCATCCCAGTAACATGCCCGTAGCCGTGCGCGGCGCAGACCAAGAAGAGGAAGCGGCGACGGGCGCGCAGACATCTCGATCCGTGCGCGACCGCCGAGAAGGCGAAGAACCGGAAGATCGGAAGACTGTGGGCATACTGGACAACTTCGAGAAGGGACTCGAGCGCGTCGTCAACGGCGCGTTCGCGCGGACCTTCAAGTCGGGTCTGCAGCCGGTCGAGCTCGCCTCCGCCCTCCGCCGGGAGCTCGACACCACCGCCGCCGTGGTCAGCCGCGACCGCATCCTCGTCCCCAACAGCCTCGTCCTGCGGATGTCCGCGACCGACCTCGACCGGATGCAGCGCCTCGGCGCCACCCTGATCGACGAGCTCACCACCGTGGCCACCGAGCACGCCACCAAGCAGGGCTTCCGCTTCCCCGGCCCGATCGACATCTCCCTCGCCGTCGATCCGGCGCTCAGCGACGGCATGGTCGAGGTCGACTCCCGCAGCGTGAAGGGCACCGTCGCCTACACGCCCGTCCTCGACATCGACGGCCGGCGCCACCCGATCACGAAGGCGCGCACCGTCATCGGCCGCGGCAGCGACGCCGACATCACCGTCGACGACTCGGGCACGTCCCGCAAGCACGTCGAGATCCTCTGGGACGGCTCCCGCGCCCAGGTGCACGACCTCGGGTCCACGAACGGCTCCAAGCTCGACGGCCGGCCCGTCACGCAGGCGCCCCTGGCCCCCGAGCAGACCATCACGATCGGGCGCACCTCGATCGTCTACCGCGTCGTGCAGGGCTCCGCGCCCGCACGCACCGACCGCCCGTCGTCCGGCAGGGCAGCCGGACGCGGCTCCGAGGGATTCTGGGACGACCGGCTATGAGCGAGCTCACTCTCTTCCTCCTGCGCATCGCGTTCCTCGCGCTGCTGTGGTTCTTCGTGTTCGGCATCGTCTACGCGCTGCGCTCCGACCTGTTCGGGCAGCGCGTGCGCAAGCTGCCGCCCGGCGCGCAGGCCGCGTCCCCCGAGGCCCCGTTCGTGACGGCGGCCCAGCCCGTGGTCGCCGCGGCCGCCGCGGCTCCCACGCCCGCGCAGCCCGCCTCTCCGTCGGCCCCCTCGGCCCGGAGGAGCCGAGAGGCCGCCGCCGAGCGCGCCGAGCAGGGAGGCGCCGCCACGGTCCACACGGCGCAGCGCCTCGTGATCACCTCGGGCCCCAAGCGGGGCACCGAGCTCGAGCTGACCGGCGACCCGCTGACGATCGGCCGCTCCGCGGAGTCGACGCTGGTCATCCGCGACGACTACACCTCGACCCACCACGCGCGCCTGCTCCTCTGGAACGACGAGTGGATGATCCAGGACCTCGACTCCACCAACGGCACCTTCCTCGACGGCCGCCGCGTCGGCGCGCCCACCAAGGTGCCGCTGGACACGCCCGTGAAGGTCGGCACCACCACCTTCGAACTGCGGCGGTCGTAGCGCGTGGCCCCCACTCCGGAGAGCGGCTCCGGCCACGGCGCGGTGCGCGAGAGCGCCGCCGTCTCGCACGTCGGCAGGATCCGCTCGAACAACCAGGACTCCGGCTACGCGGGCCGGCAGCTCTTCGTCGTCGCCGACGGCATGGGCGGCCACGCGGGCGGCGACGTCGCCTCCTCCATCGCGATCAAGCGCATCGCGGAGGCGGACCGCGTCTACGCCTCCACCTACGAGGCCGAGGACGAGCTCAAGCGCACCCTGCTGGCGGCCAACACCCTGCTGGCCGACGCCGTGGTCGACCACCCCGAGCTCACCGGCATGGGCACCACCGTCAGCGCCATCGCCCGCGTCGGCGAGTCGGTGGCGATCGCGCACATCGGCGACTCCCGCATCTACGTCCTCCGCGACGGCCGGCTCGAGCAGGTCACGACCGACCACACCTTCGTGCAGCGCCTGGTCGACTCCGGCCGCATCACGGAGGAGGAGGCGATGACGCATCCGCGCCGCTCCGTCCTGATGCGGGTCCTCGGCGACGTGCACACCAACCCCGAGATCGACACGCTCACGCTCGAGACCGAGCCGCACGACCGCTGGCTGATCTGCTCCGACGGCCTCTCCGGCGTCGTCCCGCACGACGAGATCCTCAAGGAGCTCAGCCGCGACGAGACCGCCCAGCAGGTGGCCGACCGCCTGATCCGCGACAGCCTCTCGCACGGCGCCCCGGACAACGTCACCGTCGTCGTCCTCGACATCCCCGGGGCAGGCGACACCGCGCGCATCCTCGCCCCCGTGGAGGAGCCGGTGGTCGTCGGATCCGCCGCCGCGCCCACGCCCTTCAGCACCGACGACTCGCAGAACCGCGTCCGGATCCCCGGCCTCCGCCTGCACACCCGCGCTCCCGCCGCGCAGGGCCCCACCCACTTCGAGCCCGCGTCCGAGGACTACCTCGACGAGCTGATCGAGGAGGACCGCCGCCGGCACCTGCGCCGCCGCATCACCTGGCTCGTCGGCCTGTCCCTCGTGCTCATCATCGGATTCCTCGGGATCCTCTTCGCCTACGACTGGACGCAGTCGCGCTTCTACGTCGGCACCGACGGGGACACCGTGATCATCTACCAGGGCATCCAGCAGTCGGTCGGCCCGCTCTCGCTCTCGGAGGTGAACGAGGACACGGGAATCCCGCTCGACTCCCTCCGCGCCTACGACGTCGAGCAGCTGGAGCAGACGATCAGCGCCGACTCCTACGCCGGCGCGGTCGACATCGTCGAGCGCCTCACGGACGCGAACGGAGCACCATGACGGACGCCGCCACGGCCACCGCCCGCCCCGCCCCCGAGCGGCAGGGCTTCTTCCGCCAGAAGCTGCGCAATCTCGAGCTCCTGCTCCTGATCGGCGCATGCCTGATCGACGCCGGCGCGATCGTGCTCGTGCAGCTCGGCGCCCTCGGCTCGATCGACACCACGCTGGTCTCGCTGGGCGCCGGCCTCTCGGCGCTCGTGCTCGCCGTGCACGTCGTGCTGCGCTTCGCGGCCCCGGCGGCCGACCCCTTCCTCCTCCCGATCGCCACCGTGCTGAACGGCCTGGGCGTCGCCGAGATCTACCGGATCGACATCGCCGACGGCGCGACCGGCTGGGAGTCGGTGGCGGTGCGGCAGATCTTCTGGAGCGCCCTGGCCGTCGTGGCGGCGATCGTGGTGCTGCTGGTCATCCGCAACCACCGCGTGCTGTTCCGCTACACCTACGTCGCCGGGTTCGCGGCGATCGTGCTGCTCCTGCTGCCGCTCCTGCCCTTCATCGGCCGCGAGGTCAGCGGCGCGCGCGTCTGGATCGGGATCGGCGACGTGGCGAGCTTCCAGCCCGGCGAGATCGCCAAGATCGCCCTCGCGGTCTTCTTCGCCGGCTACCTCGTGCGCAACCGCGACTCCCTCTCGATGGTGGGCCGCACCGTCCTCGGGATGCGCTTCCCGCGCCTGCGCGACCTCGGCCCGATCCTGGTGGTCTGGGCGGTCACGATGGGCGTCATCGTCTTCCAGCGCGACCTGGGGACGGCGCTGCTCTACTTCGGCCTGTTCCTGGTCATGCTCTACGTCGCGACCGGGCGCACCAGCTGGGTCCTCATCGGCGTCGGCCTGTTCCTCGGCGGCGCGCTGCTGGCGAGCCAGACG
This sequence comes from Rathayibacter sp. AY1B4, assembly GCF_002932815.1. Lineage (NCBI taxonomy): Bacteria > Bacillati > Actinomycetota > Actinomycetes > Micrococcales > Microbacteriaceae > Rathayibacter > Rathayibacter sp. AY1B4. The sequence continues at coordinate 71,502 of NZ_PSWN01000007.1, forward strand.
CTCGACTACGTGGGCAACCGCTTCGCCAACTGGCTCGAGCCCTTCAGCGCCGAGCGCTACGGGGCGGATCCGGGCGGCAGCTACCAGCTCGTGCAGGGCCTCTTCGGCCTCGCGCACGGCGGGCTGCTCGGCACGGGCCTCGGCCAGGGGATGCCGGATCTCACGCCGGTCCCGCAGTCCGACTACATCATCGCCAGCCTCGGCGAGGAGCTGGGCCTCGCCGGGCTCTTCGCGATCTTCGGCCTCTACCTCCTGCTGGTCTCGCGCGGGTTCCGCATCGGCTTCGCCGGGCAGGACGACTTCGGGCGCCTCCTGGGAGTCGGCCTCTCGTTCGTGATCGCCCTGCAGTGCTTCATCGTCATCGGAGGCGTCACCCGCGTCATCCCGCTGACCGGCCTGACCACGCCGTTCCTCGCCGCCGGCGGCTCCTCCCTCGTGGCGAACTGGATGATCGTGGCGGTGCTGCTGCGCCTGTCCGACACAGTCCGCAGTCAGCCTCGTCTGGTGGTGTGATCCGTCGATGAACCGAGAACTCAAACGGGTGAGCCTCGTCGTGCTGACGATGTTCGTGGCCCTCTTCCTCTCCACCACCACCATCCAGGTGATCCAGGCCGACTCCCTCGACGAGGACGGCCGCAACACGCGGACCCTCTACGAGAGCTTCTCGACCGAGCGCGGTGCGATCCTCGCCGGCGGTCAGCCGATCGCCTCCTCGACGCCGTCGGACGACCTCTACAAGTTCCAGCGGCAGTACGCGAACGGCCCGCTCTACTCCGCCGTGACCGGCTACTTCACTCTGAACCAGGGCACCACCGGCATCGAGCGCACGCTCAACGACTACCTCTCGGGCACCTCGAACTCGCAGTTCTTCGACGAGATCAACAACCTCGTCACGGGCCAGGACCCGAAGGGAGCGTCGGTCGAGCTCTCGATCGACCCGGTCGCCCAGCAGGCCGCCTTCGACGCGCTCGGCGACTACACGGGGGCCGTCGTCGTGACGGAGCCGGCCACCGGACGCATCCTCGCGATGGTCTCGAAGCCCACCTTCGATCCCACCGCGCTGGCCTCCCACGACACCGACGACGTCCTCGCCGCCTACCGGGCGCTGAACGACGACTCCTCCGAGCCCCTCGTGAACCGTGCGATCGGCGGCTCGCTCAACCCGCCCGGCTCCGTCTTCAAGCTCGTCGTGGCCTCGGCCGCCCTCGAGTCCGGCCGCTTCACGGCCGACTCGAGCTTCCCCAACGTCGAGTCCTACACGCTGCCCGGCTCCTCGTCGCAGGTGATCAACTCCGGAGGCGGTCTCTGCGGCTCCGGAGAGACGGTCACGCTGGCCACCGCCGTCTCGCTCTCCTGCAACGTCCCGATGGCCGAGATGGGCGTGCAGCTCGGAGCGGACGCGATCCGCTCGCAGGCCGAGAAGTTCGGCTTCGACACCGAGCTCGAGATCCCGATGTCGGTCGAGGCGAGCACCTACCCGACGAAGACGGACGACGCCCAGACGGCCCTCACCGCCTTCGGGCAGTACGAGGTGCGCGCGACGCCGCTGCAGATCGCCATGGTCTCCGCGGCGATCGCGAACGGCGGCGAGGTGATGCAGCCGAACCTGGTCGACTCGATCCGCTCGCAGGACCTCAGCGTGCTGCAGCAGTTCCAGGAGAAGTCGCTCGGCCGGGCGGTGAGCACGCAGACCGCGGACGCCGTCAAGGCGATGATGGTCGCCAGCGTCCAGGGCGGCGCGGCGACGAATGCAACAATAGGGGGCGTCACTGTGGCCGGTAAGACCGGTACCGCCGAGAACGGCGGGGACGACCCGTACACCCTCTGGTTCACCGGCTTCGCGCCTGCGGACGACCCGCAGTACGCCATCACCGTGCTCGTGGAGAACGGTGGAGGGCTCGGCCAGACCGGGTACGGCAACCTGATCGCCGCACCCATCGGACAACAGGTACTAGAGGCGGTGCTGAACAAATGAGACCCACGACAGGCCTCACCTTCGGGGGACGCTACGAGCTGCAGTCCCGGATCGCCATCGGCGGCATGGGAGAGGTGTGGCAGGCGACCGATCTCGTCATCGGCCGCACCATCGCGATCAAGATCCTGAAGGACGAGTACCTCGGCGACCCCGGCTTCCTCGAGCGCTTCCGCGCCGAGGCCCGCCACGCGGCGCTGGTCAACCACGAGGGCATCGCCAACGTCTACGACTACGGCGAGGAGGACGGCTCGGCCTACCTGGTCATGGAGCTCGTCCCCGGCGAGGCGCTCTCGACCGTCCTCGAGCGCGAGCGCGTCCTCTCGACCGACAAGGTCCTCGACATCGTCGCGCAGACCGCGCTCGCCCTGCACGCCGCGCACGCCGCGGGCCTCGTGCACCGCGATGTGAAGCCGGGCAACCTGCTCATCACGCCGGACGGCCGCGTCAAGATCACCGACTTCGGCATCGCACGCATCGCCGACCAGGTCCCGCTGACGGCGACCGGCCAGGTCATGGGCACGGTCCAGTACCTGTCCCCGGAGCAGGCGAGCGGCCAGCCCGCCTCCCCCGCCACCGACATCTACTCGCTGGGCATCGTCGCGTACGAGTGCCTGGCCGGGCGCCGCCCCTTCACGGGCGAGTCGCAGGTCGCCATCGCGATGGCGCAGATCAACGACACCCCGCCGGAGCTGCCGGTCACGGTCGCGGAGCCGGTGCGCAACCTCGTCTACTCCTGCATCGCCAAGAAGCCGGCCGACCGCCCCGCCACCGCCGCGCACCTCGCGCGGGCGGCCCAGGCGCTGCGCTCGGGCGACGTGCGCGGAGCGGCGCTGGCCGTCCCCGCGGTCCTCAGCGACCTTCCCGCGACGCAGGCGACCACGGTCCTCCCCTCCAACCAGGGCGCGACGCAGGCGACCACGGTGCTGCCCTCCGGGGCGCTCGCGGCCGCGGCCGCCGCTCCGTTCGTGCCGATCGAGGAGCCTCTCGAGCCGGCCGAGGAGCCGCGCAGGCGCAGCCCCTGGACCTGGCCGCTGATCGCCCTCATCGTGATCCTCGCCGTCGTCATCGCGGGCACGATCTTCGCTCTGACGACCGGCGGGAGCAGCGACCCGGCCGCCTCCCCCACCGCGACGACCAGCACGGCCCCGTCGCCGACGCCGTCCGAGACTCCGAGCCCCACGCCGACGCCGACCTCCAACACGGTGGTCATCGACAAGGCCGACTACGTCGGGCGCTCCTTCGACGACGTCGAGACCGAGCTCGAGGCCCTGGGCATGGGCGTCCGCCGCGCGGACGGCCCGAGCGCCCCCACCGCCGAGCAGGTCGGACTCGTCGAGGACGTGAACCCCACCGCGAACGTGGTGAAGGGCACGACCATCGAGGTCTCCGTCTTCACCGAGGTCGCGACCCCGGACGCACCGACCGCCGTGCCGACCGTCACCCCCGCCGCCTCCAGCGTCGAGGCGGGCGCGACGTTCAACGTCACCTGGAGCAACTACAACCAGTGCCCGAGCGGAACCTCCGTGAGCGGTTACCGGGTGACCGCGACCGGTGAGGGCGCGAGCGTGACGAGCACCAACCCGTCGAACTCGACGACCGCGACGATCCAGGCCGGCACCACGGCCGGCACGATCGACGTCACGTACACCGTGCTCTGCGGCGAGTCGGAGTCGGCGGCCTCGCCCACCCTCTCCGTCACCGTCGAGGAGCCGGCTCCGACCCCGGCGCCGACCCCCACCTCGAAGGCGACCTCGACGCCCACCCCCTCCGAGTAGCGGCGGCGCGCCGGGTCGGGGCACCGCTCCGGCCCGGCGCCTCGCGGCCGTCGCGTCGCGCCCCCGCCCGGAACACCAGGGGCCCATAGGTACACTTGCCGTGGCTCCTCGGGGCCGCACCACACGGAAGTACAGGGCGGGAGCGTGCGCGTGACGGATGAGGGTCGCCTGATCGCGGGACGGTACCAGGTCGGGCCCCGGCTCGGCCGCGGCGGGATGTCCGAGGTGTACCTCGGCACCGACACCCGGCTCGGCCGCACCGTCGCCATCAAGGAGCTGAAGCTCTCCCTCTCCTCCGACTCCGCTTTCCGCCTGCGGTTCCGCCAGGAGGCGCAGTCCGCGTCGCGCATGTCGCACCCCACGATCGTCCGGGTCTTCGACGCGGGCGAGGAGGTCTCGCTCGACGACAACGGCGCCGAGTCGCGCCGGCCCTTCATCGTCATGGAGCACATCGAGGGCCGCCTCCTCAAGGACCTGATCGCCGAGGGCCCCCTCGACGTGGACGAGGCCGTCCGCATCACGGAGGGCATCCTCACCGCCCTCGAGTACTCGCACCGCGCAGGCGTCGTCCACCGCGACATCAAGCCCGGCAACATCATGCTGACCCCGTCGGGCCAGGTGAAGGTGATGGACTTCGGGATCGCCCGCGCCGTCTCCGACTCCGCCGCCACGGTCGCTCAGACCACGGCGATCCTCGGCACCGCGGCCTACTTCTCCCCCGAGCAGGCGAAGGGCGAGCAGGTCGACGCCCGCAGCGACCTCTACTCCGCCGGCATCGTGCTCTTCGAGCTCCTCACCGGCCGTGCGCCCTTCCGCGGCGACACCCCGGTGGCTGTCGCCTACCAGCACGTCAGCGAGACACCGCCGGCGCCGAGCTCCATCAACCCGGCCGTCACGCCGGCGCTCGACGCGGTCGTCGCCCGCGCACTCTCGAAGGACCGCTACGAGCGCTTCCAGGGAGCTGCGGAGTTCCGCGACGACCTGCGCGACGCCGCCGCCGGACGCCTACCCGACCACCGCCCGATCGACGAGCTGACCACCTCGCTCTTCGCGGCCCGCAGCCAGGGCGGAGTCAACGACTCCGAGCTCGCCCTCCGCCAGCTGGCCGAGGACAACTCGATCGTCCGCACCCAGCGCCGCCCGCCGGTCCTCTGGATCTGGTCCTCGATCGTCGTGCTGGCCGTGATCGTCGCCGCACTCGTGATCTGGGTGCTGACGCTCCAGCCCGCGTCGACGCTGCCGTCGCAGTCGCGCGAGGTCCCCACCCTCACCGAGACCACCTACGACAGCGCGCAGTCGACCCTGACCGAGCTCGATCTCGTGCCGAGCCAGGTCGCGGAGTACAGCTCGACCGTCCCCGAGGGCGAGGTGATCCGCACGGATCCGGGCTCGGGCACGATCGTCGCACCCGAGACGGTCATCCGCATCGTCGTGTCCCAGGGCCCGCAGCCCGTCGCCGTGCCGGACACCGTCGGGCGGAGCCTCACCGAGGCCATCGATGCGCTCACCGCCGTCGGCTTCGTCGAGGGCTCCCAGACCCGCGAGAACTCGCCGACCGTCCCGGGCGACGTCGTGCTCTCCGCCTCCCCCGGAGCGGGACAGCAGGTCGCCCCGGGCACGCCGGTCGACCTCACGGTCTCCTCCGGCCAGGTCACGCTCCCCGACCTCGTCGGGACGTCCCTCAGCAGCGCGCTGGCCACCCTCGCCTCCGAGAAGCTGCAGCTCGTGGGGGTCGAGGTCCCGGACGAGACCTGCGACGCGACCCGGGCGAACCCGCCCATCACGACCCAGTCCCTGGCTCCGGGCGACGTCCCGCAGGGATCGACCGTCCAGCTCGGCTACTGCGCGGGCTGACCCGGCCTGCAGCCCGCTGCGGCTGCGGCGTCGGCCGACGGCGCCCGGTGGAGGCCGGGCCGCTGCTCTGCGCGCCGAAGAGGGCTCGTCCGGACGTCGCTCGTCGGGTTCGGTGCTCCACGGGGCCGACGGCCCCGAGGTGAACGGCTACGCCCGGCGCGCGTCGGCGAGCGGGGGCTGGAGCCGCACGACCTCGCCGACTGCCGCTCCGTCGGCGGGGCGTGCGATCCTGCCGCGGATGTCGCTCGGGGTGAGCCCCTCGCGGCGCTTGAGCGCACGGCGGAGGTGGTCCGCCGAGGAGAATCCGGACGCGGCGGCGATCGCCTCGAGCGGGACCTCCCGCGGGCGGCGGCGCAGGAGCTCCACGGCGCTGGCGACCCGGGAGCGCTCGATCTCGCTCGCGACCGTGGTGCCCGCGTCCTCGAAGAGCCGCTGGAGGGAGCGGGTGGACACGTTGACCGCGTCGGCCACCGCCTCCGGGGTGCAGCGCGGCGTGCGGTGCGTCCGGTCGATGACCGTGCGCGCGCGTCCGAGCGTGGCGGCCCGGACGCTCGTGGTGCCGGGCTGCGAGCTCGCCGCTGCGAGGAACGCGCTGGTGAGGAGCTGCTTGACCACGTGGGCGAAGCCGGTGACCTCGCCCTCGCCGGGCAGCCCCGTCCCGGACTCCGCAGCGAGGGCGAAGGCGGTCGTGAAGGCGTACGCGGCGCGGGTGGACCGGGCGTCGGGGTCGAGCGCGTAGACCGGGGCGGAAGTGTCGAAACCGTAGCGGCGCATCTCGTCGGCGCGCAGCGAGAGGTGGAGGATCGTGGCCGGAGTCGTCGACTCGGTCGTGAACGTCGTCGTGCCCTGCTGGTACGAGATCGAGCCCGGACGCAGCAGCACCGTGCGGTCCGGTGCGACCATGCGCACGAAGCCGTCGATGAGGAAGCTGAAGGTGAGGAAGGAGGTGTCGTCGGCCGGCCACGTCCCGCGGAGGACGCGCAACGGCGAGACCGTCATCAGCACGACGCTCAGATCGGCGGTGCCGAATCCCGAACCGGTGATGCTCGGAACGGTGCCGGGTTTGACGACGATGCGCGGACCGAGATTCTCGAGTTCTCGGATTCCCGAGAAAGCCCAGGAGATCGATGCGACCATGAGGTCCCCCCGGACTTCTCTTGTGGCGCCGACCCCCTGCCGACGCCCTCTGATTATGCAGGGAAAAGGGGCCGCATCCTCCGCCGGGAGCCCGTCAAATCCCGCCACCTGATCGGGGGGTGCGCAAGGGGGTGGACAAGGTCACGCTCATACCCTGTCCCGGCGTTCTCCTCCGCCCGCCGTCATTTAGCCGTCAGATGGCGGATTTCTACGTGAGAACGCACTCAGGGCGGCATCCCCGTTCGGGGGACGGTGGTCGCTGATCATTCTCAATGCTCTCGACTCGATAACGAGCCCGATAAGCCCGGCGAATTCCGCCTCATCGAGCCGGGATCGAGAGTCCGGGCGTGTCGTCGGCCGATACGGACGCTCCGCCCGGCCTCACCTCGCGCAGCCAGTTCTCGAGAAGGCGCCGCCCGCCCTCGGTGAGGACCGACTCCGGATGGAACTGCACGCCCACGAGCGGAGCACTCCGGTGCCGGACGGCCATGACCACTCCCTCCGGTGTCCGCGCCGTCACCCGCAGCTCCTCGGGAAGGCTCTCGCCGTCGACCGCGAGCGAGTGGTACCGCATCGCGGCGAATCCGGAGGGCAGGCCGTCGAAGAGCGGATCTCCGTCGTGGAGGACCGCGGACGTCCGGCCGTGCAGCAGCTCCGGCGCCTCCGCGACGCGGGCGCCGAGAGCATGGGCGAGCACCTGGTGGCCGAGGCAGACTCCGAGCAGCGGCCGCCCGGTCGCCTCCGCCCGCTGCACGAGCGCCGTCGACGCGGGGACGTCCTCGGGGCGGCCCGGTCCGGGTGAGACCAGGACTCCGTCCGCCTCCTCCGCACGAGCCAGGAGCGCCGTGGTCCCGAGGTCGTCGCCCTCGACCACGTCGACCTCGGCACCGAGCTCGCGGAGGTACGAGACGAGCGTGAAGACGAAGCTGTCGTGGTGGTCGACGACCAGGATCCGCGGGGCCGCGCCGCCGGTCACGAGCCGACGGTCACGTTCCGGTCGAGCACGAGCGACTGCACCCAGGGGAACACCCACTCGTCGAGCGCGACCAGGACCGCCGCGACGAGGACGAGGACGATCAGGAGCCTGACCCACCACGGCCCGGGCAGGAGCCGCCACAGCGCTGCGTACACGGTCAGCCCTCCTGAGCCAGCGAGGCGGCGATCTCGGCGGGGGCCCCCGCGGACCGCGGCTGGAACGAGTCGAAGACGCCGTACGCGATGATCCGCTCGGCCGTCGAGTAGAGCGGGTTGCAGCTCGTCAGCGTGATCAGGCGGTCGGTTGGAGCCGCGTCCGGAGTCCAGGGGACCGGGTCGATCACCTGGACGTCGGAGGGCTGGACGTACTCGAGGTTGCGGAAGCGGTAGGTGTACCAGCCGTCCGCCGTCTCGATGTAGATCGGGTCGCCGAGCTGGAGCTCGTCGATCAGGTGCATGCCTCCGCCGTACGCGCTGCGGTGCGCGGCGAGCGCGAAATTGCCGGCCTGTCCGGGCATCTGCGTCCCGGGGTAGTGGCCGATGCTCCCCTCGTCGAGCACGTTCTCGGCGTCGATGCCCTCGGCGATCGTGCGCACCCACCCCTCGCCGTAGCGCGGGATGTAGAGGTTGCCGAAGGAGGTGTCGAGGGCGGCGACCGACGCGACGACCGGCTCCGCCGGGGCGGCCTCGGTCGGCTGCGGTGCCGGAGAGGAGTCGCTCCAGGTCTCGCGGAGCTCCGCGGCCTGCGTCGTCTGCCGGCCGGCGATCACCGCGTCGTTCCACCAGAGCTGCCAGGCCAGGAAGAGCAGGACCAGGACGCCGGCGGTCATCAGGAGCTCGCCGACAACTCCGAAGAACGAGAGTCGTCGGACCGGGCGGGCCCTCCGTCGCTTCGCTCGCGGCCGCAGAGCCGCCCCGTCGGAGTTCTGGGCGGTCATGCGACGAGTCTAGGCGCGAGCCGTGACCGGCTGTGGCGCATGATCCGGACCTGTGGAGAGGCCTCCCGAGTCGCCGCCTGAGGAGGGCCGAGGGGACCACTCGAGCGCCCGCACCGGCCGCTCCGCGAGTCCGCACAGCACCCGCGCAGCCCCGGCGCTCCCGGCCCGGAGCCTCCGCCCGGTACAGTGGTCGGCATGGCACGAGCGACGAAGAGCCCGAAGCCCGAGCGCGACGAGGCCCGGACCGGCGAGAACGCACCGAATCCGGTCTGGTTCAAGCCGGTGATGTTCGGCTTCATGCTGCTCGGACTCGCCTGGATCATCGTCTTCTACGTGAGCCAGGGCACCCTGCCGATCCCCGATCTCGGCAACCTCAACATCCTGATCGGCTTCGGCATCGCGTTCATCGGCTTCCTGATGACGACGCGCTGGCGCTGAGCCTCCCCCAGTCGTGAACGACGCCCCGTCCGGTCCGCCGACGGGGCGTTCGTCGTCGGTGGAGCGTCTGCGCGCCGCCGGCTGCGTCTTCGCCGAGGAGGAGGCGGGCCTGCTCGAGGAGGCCGCCGGCTCCTCCTCCGACCTCGAGCTGCTGCTCCGCCGCCGCGAGACGGGCGAGCCCCTCGAGCAGATCCTCGGCTGGGTCGCCTTCCGCGGCCTGCGCGTCCCCGTCGCACCCGGCGTCTTCGTACCCCGGGTCCGCACCGAGTGGCTGGTCGACTGCGCCCTGGAGGTCCTCCCGGACGGCGCCGTGGTGCTCGACCTCTGCTGCGGATCCGGCGCCCTCGCCCGGTCGATCTCCGAGGAGCGGCCGAACGTCCGCCTGCTCGCGGCCGACCTCTCCCCCGCCGCCGTCGCCTGCGCGCGCCGCACGCTCGCAGGCCGCGCCGACGTCCACGAGGGCGACCTCTTCGACGCGCTCCCCGGGAGCGAGCGCGGGCGGATCGACGTCGTCGTCGTCAACGCCCCCTACGTCCCCACCGCCGCGATCGCGCTCATGCCGCCGGAGGCCCGGGTGCACGAGCCGATGCTCACTCTCGACGGCGGGTCGGACGGGCTCGCCCTGCACCGCCGCATCGCTCAGGAGGCGGGAGCGTGGCTCGCACCCCACGGCGTCGTCGTGATCGAGGTCGGCGCGGATCAGGCCGCGGCGAGTGCCTCCGCGTTCCAGGCGGCCGGGTTCGCCACCTCGCTGCACCGCGACGACGACCGTGAGGCGACCGCCCTGGTGGCCGTCCGCCGAAGAACTACACCGCTGTAATTATCCCCAGCTGTGGAATCTCCTGTGGAGAACTCCGCGGTCTCCGCCGCGCTGGCCTGCTCGAGGCGAGGAGGGCCCGGATCCGCACCAGTCCGCCGGTCCTCGGACGCGCCGCCGTCCCCGGATCGTCCTCCCGAGGAGGACACCCGGGACGTTCTCCCCAGTGTTAACAACTCTGTGGATAACTTCCTCCCCACCTGTTGAGAGCACCTGTGGACAGCGGTGGAGACGGTCGCCGCGGGAACGACGAAGCGGCGGGCCCGGGAGTGCGCGAGGCACTGCCGGACCCGCCGCTGCGGGAGGGGACGGGATCAGCCGAGGACGTAGGCGCCCGCGGTGATCGCCACCAGTCCGACTCCGATGAGCCCGACGAGGAGGTTCTGCGTGCGCCGCTGGGCGCGCTGCCGGGTCTTCGTGAAGACCAGCCCGATGAGCGCGCCGGCCACCAGACCGCCGACGTGCGCCTGCCACGCCACGTTCATCCCGGGCAGGAAGCCGATGACGAGGTTCAGTCCGACCAGCACCAGCAGCTGCGACGCCTGACCGCCCAGGTGCCGGAGGATCACCAGGTACGCGCCCATCAGCCCGAAGATCGCACCGGAGGCGCCGATCACCGGGGTCAACGGGTTCGCGAGGAGCAGGACGCCCACCGATCCGGCGAACCCGCTCAGGAGGAAGAGGGTGAGGTACCGCCCGCGGCCCAGCATCCGCTCGAGCACCATGCCGAACACCCACAGCGTGTACATGTTCAGCACCAGGTGGAACGGGATGACGATGAAGAGCGACGTGCTGTGGAGGAACACCGACGTGAGCATCCGCCACGGCTCGAAGCCGGCGCCGAAGCCGGGGAGCGTGTAGGCGGGGGCGTACAGGAGCGCGTTGACCGCCGGCCCGCCGACGAAGGGGAGGATCTCGACGATCCACAGCACGATGCAGAGCGCGATGATCGCGTAGGTCACCGTCGGCTGGTCGGCGCGGGTCATGGCCCGCACGCGGGAGAGGAGGGGACCGCGGGTGCGCGGCGCGGTGGCGCGCTGCTGCGCCATGTCGTCCGGGCAGATCACTCCGACCGGAGCGGGAGTCTGGCATTCGCCGCAGATGGTGCGGCCGCACCGCTGGCAGCGCACGAAGCTCTGCCGGTCGGGGTGTCGGTAGCAGGAGTAGGTGCTGCTCGGCGGGACCTGGGTCACGGACGTGCCTCCGGGGAGAACGAGGGCCGGGCCCTGACGGACCCGGCCCTCGAATGAGTGGTGGATGAGGCGATCAGACCTCGGTGATCTCGACGCTCTCGATCACGACGTCCTCGAGCGGCTTGTCACGGCCGTCGGTGGGAACAGCCGAGAGCGACTGCACGAGCTTCTTCGACTCCTCGTCGGCGACGGCGCCGAAGATGGTGTGCTTGCCCTGGAGCCAGGTGGTCGGCGCCACGGTGATGAAGAACTGCGAGCCGTTGGTGCCGCGGCCCGCCTGCTTGCCGGCGTTCGCCATCGCGAGGATGTAGGGCTGGGTGAAGTCGAGCTCCGAGTTGATCTCGTCGTCGAACTGGTACCCCGGGCCGCCGATGCCCTGACCGAGCGGGTCGCCGCCCTGGAGCATGAAGTCGGGGATGACGCGGTGGAAGACGGTGCCGTTGTAGAGCGGCTCCTTCGTCTTCGCACCCGTGGCGGGGTGGGTCCACTCGATGTCGCCGGTCGCGAGACCGACGAAGTTGCGGACCGTCTTGGGAGCGTGGTTCCCGTAGAGGTTGACGACGATGTCGCCCTTGTTGGTGTGGAACGTCGCGACTGCGGTGTGCAAAGGCATGCTCGGATTCTCGCACAGCGCGTCTGTAGGCCCCTGCAACGCCCGGTGTCAATGCGCTGGGTGCGCGATGCGGACGCCGATCGATGAGTGGCAGTATTGAGGCGTTCGCTGCTCGTAGCCGATGGAGGACCAACATGGGTCTGTCACGTAAGCACAAGAAGGACCTCAAGCGTCTTCGCAAGAACGCCGAGGCGGTCTGGGGCGAGCAGCAGGAGGTGCTGGCGCACGCGGCCTCCGTGCTCGAGAAGAGCCGCCGCCACGCGTCGAAGTACGCCAAGAAGGAGCTCGTCCCCTTCGTCAAGGACACGTACGACTCGCGCGTCAAGCCGGTCTACGACAACGGCGTCTCGGCCGTTGAGGGCACGTACTCCTCGGCCCGCCACGCCTACAAGCACAAGGTCGTCCCGACCTTCGCCGCTGTCGGTGGCACGGCCGCCGCCGCCTTCGAGGCTGCCAAGGACTCGAAGAACCGCGCGAAGCTCGCCGAGATCTCGAAGGCGCGCTGGGAGGAGCTCACCACTCCCCCGAAGAAGAAGAACAAGGTCGGCACGGTCTTCGCGATCGGCGCCGCGCTGGTCGCCGTCGGCGGCATCGGCTACGCCGTCTGGCAGACGTTCCGCGCCGACGACGAGCTGTGGGTCGCCGAGGACGAGCCGCAGAGCGCCGCGCAGAACGCGGCCTCGACCGCTTCCTGACGTTCTCGTCGCTGGAGCCGGGCCCCTCAGGGGGTCCGGCTCCTTCGCATGCCCGGGTTAGGCTTCTGCGGTGGACATCCGGGTCGCCGCGTACGGCGTGATCATCGACGGTGAGCGGATGCTGCTCGCGCACTGGAGCCAGGGCCCCTGGTCGGCCTGGACGCTTCCGGGCGGCGGGATCGACGAGGGCGAGTCGCCCGCCGACGCCGCGGTCCGCGAGATCTTCGAGGAGACGGGCTACCGTGCCGAGCTCGAGGCCCTCATCGGCGTGGACTCGCACGTGATCCCCGCGCACCGCCGCAGCGATCCCGAGGCCGGCCCCCTGCACGCCATCCGCGTCGTGTACCGCGCCCGCATCGTGGGCGGCGAGCTCACGCACGAGGTGGACGGCTCCACGGACGCCGCCGCCTGGTTCCCCCTGAGCGACGTCGAGGAGCTGGAGCGCGTCGAGCTCGTCGACGCGGCCCTCACCATGAACGAGGCCTGGCTCCTCCGCTGACGGTGCCCGGGAATCCCCGGCCGCGCCCCGGCGTTCCCTTCGTCGTGATCGTCGAGCTCTACACCTCCGCCTTCTGCGGCGCCTGCCATGCCGCGCGCTCGGTGCTGGAGCGTGCCGCGGAGCTCGTCCCCGCCGCCGAGATCCGCGAGCGCGACGTGGCCTACCACCCCGTCGAGGCCGAGGCCGCCGGTGTCCGCTCGACCCCCACCGTCGTCGTGCGGGACACGGCCGGAGAGGTGGTCTTCCGGGCGGAGGGCGCTCCCTCCCTTCCGCAGGCTCTCGCCGCTCTGGCCCTCGCCCTGCCCGCGTAGGGTGGCCGCGGGAGGACCGATGCACCGTCGCGCTGCGCTCGCGAGCACCGTCGTTCTGCTCGGCGCCCTCGCGCTCTCGGGATGCGCCTCCGAGGAGCCGGTGACCACGGCCGCGGTCGGGCTCGGACGGGGCGGCGAGCGGGGCGAGGTCCTCGGCGTCGTCGTCGTGTGCTCGGGGTCCGTCGACGGCCTCGACCTCGCCGCCTCCGACTCCGCCCCCCTGACCATCGGCGACGGGCTGCGGAGGGTCACCCGCTGGGTCTCCCCGTCACCGGTCACGCAGCTGGGCGCGACCGACCTCTCCGGATCCACGGTCTGGCCGGCCGACACGGTGATCGAGCGGTTCCCGCTCGGCGTCGACCTCGCGCTGGGCGCCTACGCGACCGACCGCTCCGTGCTCGCCCGCCCGGTCGTCTTCACGGCCGAGCAGTTCGACACGCTCTCCGTCGGTGAGATCATCGTCGGCGACATCCGCGACGGCACGTCCGAGACCCTCTCGGTCCAGCAGTTCCTCGGCCTCGCCTGCGTGGACCGCTGAGCGTGCGGCTCGGCCGTCCGAGTGGCGACCTCGATCGCGGGGACCGCACGGTCGGCGACAGGAGAGGCCGCCGGCTCGTGGACCCCGACGCGGACCCTCCGCGACCAACGGCGGTCAGGCGACGGCGGAGAACTCGCGGTGGAGCCGTCGCGCGCAGGAGATTCGACGTAGTGGCTAGCTGCGCCGCGACGTACTCGCACCCGTGTCGGTGTCTGCTCACCCCGAAGATGCGCGACGACACCGCTCAATCGTCAGCACGGCGCACCCCTCTCGCGTGCGAGCCGAGGTTGAGCCGAGGCTCCACCGCCCGATCGTCGTGTTGATGTCTACGCCGTCGGTTGTGAGCGCGTCATGTGAAGTCGGGTGCCTCATTGAGAGGCACCCAGCGCGCATCCTCACCTTCGCCCATCAGACGCTTCACGACTGGTGTTCGCTCGGTCTGGCCGCGTCGGAGACGACCGGATCTCGACAGGTAGTACGTGACGAGAGTGTCGTGCGACGGACGGAAGGTGACGTACCAGGGCGCGCCCTGCAACGACCGGCGCCCTTTGGCCAGAGCCTTCGCTGAGTACGAGCGGTACGCGCCGACGAGCGCGCCCACCTTCCACTGAGCCTTCGACTCGGGATAGGCGGCTTCCCACCCGTCGAAGATGTCGGCGAGCACGCCGATGGGAACAGCACCGACAGGATAGAAGACACCCTCGCGCATTCTCACCTCTTCGAGCAGTCGGTTGTCCGCGAGAGCGTGAGTATCGAGCGGGAGGTTCGAGATGTCGCCATCGCGGACACCTTCGAGCGACAGGTCGTCGAAGAGCGCGTCAGTCTCGGACTCCGTCGTCGATGACGTTCCCGGATCCGGCTCCGGCTCCGACCGGCTCGCGGCTTGAGCTGACTCGATCTGCGACCCGAGGAGTTGCTTCATGTCCTTGACGTCCACTCCCGTCTCGCTGACGGCGACCTGCGTTCTCTCGGCGATGGCCTCGACCCGCCTCAGCACTTCTTCATGCTGGTCCTGGCGGGTCTTCGTCTCGCGGTCGGCTCGCGCGGCTTCGCGATTCTGCACGCGAAGGATGGAGAGAGTGAGTCCGATGGCAACCATGGCGAGACCGAGCGAAATGAGCCCGATGGAGTCCCATAGTTGCGACAAGCGAAGCGACAGGTCCCCCTCGACGCTTGCGCGAAGAACCCACACCCAACCGCCGAGCACGACCAGAGCCGCGCCGATGACGTAGACCACGATCTCCCAGAACCGCAGACCGCGCCTCTGAGCCTTCTTCTCCGTCGCGTCCCCCACGGCGGTCACACTATCGTCCCAGCACGGAGATGCGGTGGTCGCTCCGAGTGGACGGCCCGCGGCGCCTTGCTGTGAGGATGTGCCTGCGTCGTGCACCCTCGAGAGCCGTCCGAGCTGCATCGGCACAACTGCATGGGCGCATCTGGCGACTGGGAGCACCCGCGAGAGGGGAGGAAGTGTGGAGCCTAGGAGATTCGAACTCCTGACATCCTGCTTGCAAAGCAGGCGCTCTACCAACTGAGCTAAGGCCCCGGGCCGGAGACGGGGCGATCCGTCTCCGAGAGTCGAACGGCCCGCCACCGCGAGGTGACGGGCCGTTCGGACCGGGTGGGGGTACCAGGACTTGAACCTGGGACCTCTTCATTATCAGTGAAGCGCTCTAACCGCCTGAGCTATACCCCCGGAATGGCCAGAGGAGACTCTACCCGACATCGAGCAGGAATCCCAATCGGCCGGACCGTGCGCCCTACTGGTTGGTGAAGCCCACCAGGAGGCCGCCGGTGATCTTGACGCTGAGGTTGTACAGCAACGCCACGATCGCGCCGAGCGCGGTGGTGACGATGGTGTTCAGCACCGCGACGACGATCGCGAAGCCCATGACCTGCGGCAGCGAGATGATCGTGTTGAGGTCGAACGCCTCCGCGCCGGCGATGTCCTGCACGAGGCCGTTGACCTCGTCGAACACGCCAGTCTGGGCCAGGACCGTGTAGACCAGGTAGACGACGACGATCGTGATGATCGCGAGCGTCAGGCCCAGCAGGAACGAGAGCTTCACGGCCGACCAGAAGTCGACGTAGACGAGCTTCAGGCGGACCTGCTTCGCCGCCGGGCTCTTCGCGGACTTCCTGGCGAGCTTCTCGGCGACGGTGCTACTCATCTACGGACCCATCCTCCTCCGACACCGGAGCGGACTCGGCCGGCGCCGCGGCGTCGGGATCCTCGTCCTGGGCGTCGAGATTGCGTTCGGTGTTCTTGGCGAGTGCGATGATGCGGTCGTCCTCAGCGAATCGTGCGAAGACGACTCCCATGGTGTCGCGACCCTTGGCCGGTACCTCGGCCACCGCAGAGCGTACCACCTTGCCGCTGGCGAGCACGACGAGCACCTCGTCGTCCTCTCCGGTGATGATGGCGCCCACGAGGTCGCCGCGCTTCTCCTCCAGCTTGGCCACCTTGATGCCCAGCCCGCCGCGTCCCTGGAGGCGGTACTGGTCGACCGCGGTGCGCTTGGCGTAGCCGCCCTCGGTGACCACGAACACGAAGCCCTCGTCGCTGACGACGTTGGCGTCGAGGAGGCGGTCCTCCCCGCGGAACGACATGCCGCGGACTCCGGAGGTGGAGCGGCCCATCGGACGAAGCGCCTCGTCGGACGCGGTGAAGCGGATCGACATGCCCTTGCGGGAGACCAGCAGCACGTCGCTGTCCTCCTCGACCAGGAGCGCCGAGACGAGCTCGTCGCCGTCGCGCAGCTTGATCGCGATGATGCCGCCGGAGCGGTTCGTGTCGTACTCCGAGAGGGCCGTCTTCTTCACGAGGCCGTCGCGCGTGGCGAGCACGAGGTAGCGGGCCGCCTCGTAGTCGCGGATGTCGAGGATCTGCGCGATCTGCTCCCCCGGCTCGAGCGCGAGCAGGTTCGCGATGTGCTGGCCCTTGGCGTCGCGGCCGGCCTCCTGCAGCTCGTAGGTCTTGGCGCGGTACACGCGACCGGTGTTCGTGAAGAACAGCAGCCAGTGGTGCGTGGTGGTGACGAAGAAGTGCTCGACGATGTCGTCGGCCTTCAGCTGCGCGCCGCGCACGCCGCGGCCGCCGCGGTGCTGCGCCCGGTAGGAGTCGCTCCGGGTGCGCTTGAGGTAGCCGCCGCGGGTGACGGTGACGACCATCTCCTCCTCGGGAATCAGATCCTCGACGCTCATGTCGCCGTCGAACCCGAAGAGGATCTCGGTGCGGCGATCGTCGCCGAAGCGGTCGACGATCTCGTCGAGCTCATCCGAGATGATCGTGCGCTGACGCTCGGGGCTCGCGAGGATCGACTTGTAGTCCTCGATCTCGGCCTGGATCCGGTCGTGCTCGTCGATGATCTTCTGGCGCTCGAGGGCCGCGAGGCGGCGCAGCTGCATGTCGAGGATGGCGCGGGACTGCACCTCGTCGATGTCGAGCAGCTCCATCAGGCCGTCGCGCGCCTCCTCCACGGTGGGGGAGCGGCGGATGAGGGCGATGACCTCGTCGAGCGCGTCGAGCGCCTTGAGGTAGCCGCGCAGGATGTGGATCCGCGCCTCCGCCTCGTCGAGGAGGTACTGGGTGCGGCGCACGATGACCTCGACCTGGTGGTCGACCCAGGCGCGGATGAAGCCGTCGAGCGAGAGCGTGCGCGGGATGCCGTCCACGATCGCGAGCATGTTCGCGCCGAAGTTCTCCTGCAGCGGCGTGTGCTTGTAGAGGTTGTTCAGCACCACCTTCGCCACGGCGTCGCGCTTGAGGACGACGACGAGGCGCTGGCCGGTGCGACCGGAGGTCTCGTCGCGGATGTCGGCGATGCCCGAGACGCGCCCGTCCTTGACCAGCTCGGCGATCTTGATCGCCAGGTTGTCCGGGTTCACCTGGTACGGCAGCTCGGTGACGACCAGGCAGGTGCGGCCCTGGATCTCCTCGATGGAGACGACGGCGCGCATCGTGATCGAGCCGCGGCCGGTGCGGTACGCGTCCTGGATGCCGCGGACGCCGAGGATCTGCGCACCGGTGGGGAAGTCGGGTCCCTTGATCCGCTGCAGCAGCGCCTCGAGGAGCTCCTCGCGCGTCGCGTCGGGGTTCTCGAGCGCCCACTTGGCGCCGGCGGCGACCTCGCGCAGGTTGTGCGGCGGGATGTTGGTCGCCATGCCGACCGCGATGCCGACGGAGCCGTTGACGAGCAGGTTCGGGAACCGCGCCGGCAGGATCGCCGGCTCGCGGGTGCGGCCGTCGTAGTTGTCCTGGAAGTCGACGGTGTTCTTGTCGATGTCGCGGACCATCTCGAGCGCGAGCGGCGCCATCTTGGTCTCGGTGTACCGGGGGGCGGCCGCGCCGTCGTTGCCGGGGGAGCCGAAGTTGCCCTGCCCGAGCGCGAGCGGGTAGCGGAGGCTCCACGGCTGCACCAGGCGGACCAGCGCGTCGTAGATCGCGGAGTCGCCGTGCGGGTGGAACTGGCCCATCACGTCGCCGACGACGCGCGAGCACTTCGAGAACGCCTTGTCGGGGCGGTAGCCGCCGTCGTACATGGCGTAGATCACGCGGCGGTGCACGGGCTTCAGGCCGTCGCGCACCTCCGGCAGGGCTCGCCCGACGATGACGCTCATCGCGTAGTCGAGGTAGGAGCGCTGCATCTCGAGCTGCAGGTCGACCGGCTCGATCTTGTCGTGACCGTGGATCACCACACCGGTCTCGGTGACGATGTCGTCGCTCTCGTCCGGGCCGGTGGGGGTGGTGGGTTCTTCTGCCATGGTCTCTGGTCTCTCAGGTGGGTCCGTGCCCCGGAGGAGCGGGGGCGGCGGTCGCGCTGGGTGTCAGGTGTGTCGTCGGTGTGCGGGCCGGTGACGGCCTCTGTCGTGTTCTGGTCGAGGATGCGGCCCATCGAGGGCCGCCGTCACGTGTCCGAGGTGGTCGCGAGGACGGTCCACTGGACCGCCCGGCCGCCGTCTTTCGAAGGACGTCCGCTTCCTCGACCACTAGATGTCGAGGAAGCGCACGTCCTTCGCATTCTTCTGGATGAAGGAGCGGCGGGACTCGACGTCCTCGCCCATGAGGGTGGAGAAGATCTCGTCGGCCGCGGCCGCGTCGTCGAGCGTGACCTGGAGGAGGGTCCGCGTGGCGGGGTCCATCGTGGTCTCCCACAGCTCCTTGTAGTCCATCTCGCCGAGGCCCTTGTAGCGCTGGATGCCGTTCTCCTTGGGCATGCGCTTGTTGGTCGCCGAGCCGTGCGCGATCAGGGCGTCGCGCTCGCGGTCGCTGTAGACGTACTCGTGCGGGGAGTTCGACCACTTGAGGCGGTACAGCGGCGGCTGCGCGAGGTAGACGTAGCCGAGGTCGATCAGCGGGCGCATGTAGCGGAAGAGGAGCGTCAGCAGCAGCGTCGTGATGTGCTGGCCGTCGACGTCGGCGTCGGCCATCAGGATGATCTTGTGGTACCGCGCCTTGTCGGGGTTGAAGTCCTCGCCGATGCCGGCGCCGAACGCCGTGATCATCGCCTGGACCTCGTTGTTGCCGAGAGCGCGGTCGAGCCGCGCCTTCTCGACGTTGAGGATCTTGCCGCGGAGGGGGAGGATCGCCTGCGTCTCGGGATTGCGGCCCTGCACCGCGGATCCTCCCGCCGAGTCGCCCTCGACGATGAAGATCTCGGAGATAGACGGGTCCTTGGACTGGCAGTCCTTGAGCTTGCCCGGCATGCCGCCGCCCTCGAGCAGGCCCTTGCGGCGGGCGGTCTCGCGCGCCTTGCGCGCCGCCATGCGGGCCGAGGCCGCCTGGATCGCCTTGCGGATGATGTCCTTGGCCTGGCTCGGGTTGCGGTCGAACCAGTCGGCCAGCTGCTCGCCGGCCACGCGCTGCACGAACGCCTTCGCCTCGGTGTTGCCGAGCTTCGTCTTGGTCTGGCCCTCGAACTGCGGCTCGCCGAGCTTGATCGACACGACGGCGGTGAGGCCCTCGCGGATGTCGTCGCCCGAGAGGTTCTCGTCCTTCTCCTTGAGCAGGTTGTTCGCGCGCGCGTAGCGGTTGACCAGAGTGGTCAGCGCGGCGCGGAAGCCCTCCTCGTGGGTGCCGCCCTCGTGGGTGTTGATGGTGTTCGCGTAGGTGTGGACGCTCTCGGTGTAGGCCGTGGTCCACTGCATGGCGACCTCGAGCGAGATGCGGCGCTCGGTGTCCTCGGACTCGAAGTCGATGATCTCGGAGTGCACGAGGTCCGACTTCTTCAGCGAGTTGATGTACTCGACGTAGTCGACGAGGCCCTTCTCGTAGTGGAAGACGTCGGTCCGGTCGCCCTCGGTCTCGTTCTCGCCCTCCCCCTCGAACTCGACCTCGTTCTGGTCGGTCAGCGCGATGCGCAGGCCCTTGTTGAGGAACGCCATCTGCTGGAAGCGCGCGCGCAGGGTCTCGTAGTCGAACTCGACCGTCTCGAAGATGCCGGCGTTGGGCCAGAAGGTGATCGTCGTGCCGGTCTCGTCGCTGGCCTCGCCCTTCTCGAGCGGGGCGTCCGGCACTCCGTCGGTGAAGCTCATCCGGTACACGGCGCCCTGGCGCTTGACCTCGACGTCGAGTCGCGTCGACAGCGCGTTGACCACGGAGGAGCCGACGCCGTGCAGGCCGCCGGAGACCGCGTAGCCGCCGCCGCCGAACTTGCCGCCGGCGTGCAGCACGGTGAGGACCAGCTCGACCGTGGAGATGCCCTCGGTCGGGTGCATGTCGACCGGGATGCCGCGGCCGTTGTCGGAGACGGTGACGCCTCCGTCGGCGCGCATCAGGATCTCGATGTTGTCGCAGTAGCCCGCGAGCGCCTCGTCGACGGCGTTGTCGACGATCTCGTAGACCAGGTGGTGCAGACCGCGCGGACCCGTGGATCCGATGTACATGCCGGGGCGCTTGCGGACCGCCTCGAGGCCCTCGAGGACCTGGATCTGGTTCGCGCCGTAGTCGCCGGACGACTTGGTCGACATGCTCTCGTGCGGAGCGGAGGGGGCTGCTGAGCCGTTCGCGTCCAGGTCGTTCGCTGCGGGTGACGTGGAGTCGTTCGGCTCGTGAGTCATAGCTGTGGAGTTCTCCTCTGACGGTCCGTCGCGACGCGCACGGTGATCTGGAGATCGCCCGCGCGGCGGCGTCACTGCGGTTCGGCGGCCCTCCATTCTACCGCGTGCCGGGTCGATCCGAAGCGCTGGACGGCGATCTGAGGCGCGAAAGATCGGCGGTCGACCGAAAATGCGTCCTCAGCCGTAGGTGTCGCGCGGACCACGCCCTGGAATCGACCTGGGACCCTTTTTCCAGTTCGGGACGTCCGGGCCCTGGAAACGGATCGACGCGATGCCCGCGTCGGGGAAGTTCACCGCGATGTGGTTCATGATCTCGATCCGCATCAGCCGGAGCTGGGTCGACCACGCCGTGGACTCGCACGCGACGGTCAGCACGCCGTCGACGACGCCCACCGGAGTCGAGTGCTTCGCGGTCTCCTCGCCGGCGATCGCCGTCCACGACGACATCAGGTCGCCCTGCGCCAGCGGCGCCGTCCAGCCGAGCTTCACGGTGAGGGAGTCGAGGACGTCGCCGAGGTCGTGCGGGTCGCGGCCCTTGCCGAACGGGATCGCGTCGCCCTTGGGCTCGGCGCGCTCGACGGTCTTCCGGATGCGGCGCGGGCCGTCGGCGCCGAACACCTCCTTGAGGTGGCGGTAGACGCGGGCGGCCTCGGAGTCGGGTGCGGGGGCTCCGCGGCGGGGGGAGTCAGCCATCGGACGGCTCCGACGGGGCGGGGGCGGTCGGCTCCGGGGACGCGGGATCCGTGGACGCCGGCGCTGGGGACGCGGGCTCCGAGGAGGAGGCCGCGGCGGAGGAGACGACACCAGGAGAAGGGGAGTCGGACGAGACCGGATCGGGAGAAGAGGAGCGGGAGGACTCGGGACCGGGAGGAGGGGAGTCGGAGGACACCGGATCGGGCGAGGCCGAGTCGGGAGCGATCGGCTCCGGCACAGCGATCGGCGCGGCGGCGGCGCCCGTGCCGACGATCCGGCCGGCCTCGATCCGCACGGTGTGCGCGGCCAGCGCCTCCGGGACGTCGTCGAAGACGGCCGCGGTGATCAGGACCTGCTCGTAGTCGGCGACCACCGAGGCGAGGCGCTCGCGCCGGCGCGCGTCCAGCTCGGCGAAGACGTCGTCGAGCATCAGCACCGGATCGCCCATGGGGGAGTCGCGCCGGAGCAGCTCCGCGGCGCCCAGCTTCAGCGCCAGGGCGAACGACCAGCTCTCACCGTGGCTGGCGTAGCCCTTGGCCGGCAGCGCGTTCAGCTCGAACTGCACGTCATCGCGGTGCGGGCCGACGAGGGAGACGCCCCGGTCGAGCTCGCGGCGGCGCACCCCGGCCAGCGCGGACGCGAACGCCTCCGCCAGTCCCTCGCCCGCCGCCGGTGACGCGGCGCCCGGCTGCTCCACGGGCTCGCCGTCGTCGTCGACCGCGCCCTCGATGCTCAGGCGGGAGCGGAGCACCGGACGCTGGTCGGCACCGGCGACCGCCTCGTACGCGGCGCGCACCGGTCCGCTCAGCTCCTCCACCAGGGTGAGGCGCGACTGCATGATCTCGGTCCCGAGCGCGATCAGGCGCTCGTCCCAGATGTCGAGGGTCCCGAGCTTCGAGGGGTCGCGGACGCCGCTCGCCCGTGCGGACTTGAGCAGCGAGTTGCGCTGGCGCAGCACCCGCTCGTAGTCGGCCTGGACGGCGCTCATCCGCGGGGAGCGGAGGATCACCAGCTGGTCGAGGAAGCGGCGGCGGGCCGACGGGTCGCCGCGGATGAGGAGGAGGTCCTCCGGCGCGAAGAGGACGCTGGAGAAGAAGCGGGGGAGCTCGCGCGGCTTGATCCCGCCGCGGTTGATCTGCGCGCGGTTGGGGGAGGAGCGGTTGATCTGCACCTCGGCCAGCAGGTCGCGCTCGCCGTTGCGGAGGCGGGCGCGCACCACGGCGCTGTCCCGGCCGGCGCGGATCAGCGCCTGGTCGCTCGACACGCGGTGCGAGCCCAGGGTGGAGAGGTAGCCGAGAGATTCGACGAGGTTCGTCTTGCCCTGGCCGTTGCGGCCGACGAAGAGGTTCGGTCCGGGCACGAGCTCGACGTCGACCGACTCGTAGTTCCGGAAGTCGCTGAGCGCCAGCTGCGTCACCTGCACGTCGCGCTCCTCTCCTCCACCCGTCGTCGCGGGCCTTCCCTGCACCCCTGCGGGCTCCTCGCCCGTCCCGATCGGCCGATCCACCCGCTCCGGCGCCTGCGGTCCGCTCTCCCCCTGCCGGCCTGGCCTGCGCCCCCGGTCTCGACACACCCCTGCGGGCTACTCGACCAGCACGGCGGCGGAACCGTACGAGAGCGGATCCCGATACGCCCCTCCGGGGCCACTACTCGCTCACCATGATCGGCGGCGCCCCGTCCCCGCCCGTGAAGGCGGCCGAAGGCCCGCCGCCCGACGTCGGTAGCAAGGTGGAGGCGGCCGGAGGCCCGCCGCCCCCGTGAGAGCATCCCTGCCTCACGGGGCGGCGGGCCGCAGTCCGCCGTCCGTCACCGGCTCTAGGGAACGCGCCCGCCTCCGGAAGCCGACCGCCGTGAGGACTGCCGGAGGCAGTCCTCACCAGCCGACTCAGTCGACGGCTTTGACGGAGTGCCCGCCGAACTGGTTGCGGAGCGCTGCGACGGCCTTCATCGCGGGGGAGTCCTCCTGGCGGGAGACGAAGCGGGCGAAGATCGAGGCGCTGATCGTGGGCACCGGGACGGCGTTGTTGATGGCCTCCTCGATGGTCCAGCGGCCCTCGCCCGAGTCCTGCACGTAGCCCTCGATGTTCTTGAAGTCCGGGTCCTGCTCGAGGGCGCGGACGAGGAGCTCGAGCAGCCAGGAGCGCACGACCGTGCCGCGCTGCCACGCCTTGAAGGTGCCGGTGACGTCCTTGATGATGTCGCTGCGGGTCTCGAGCAGCTCGTAGCCCTCGGCGAACGCCTGCATCAGGGCGTACTCGATGCCGTTGTGGACCATCTTCGCGTAGTGGCCGGCGCCGACCTCGCCCACGTGGACGAAGCCCTCCTCGCGGGGGCCCTCCGGGCGCAGCGCGTCGAAGACGGGCATGGCGTACTCGACGAGCTCCTTCGGGCCGCCGACCATCAGGCCGTAGCCGTTCTGGAGTCCCCAGACGCCGCCTGAGACGCCCGCGTCGATGTAGTGGATGCCCTTGGGCTTCAGCAGCGCGTCGTGCTTGAAGTCCTCGGTGAAGCGGGAGTTGCCGCCGTCGATGACGAGGTCGCCCTCGCTGAGCTTCTCCGACAGGTCCTTGACGACCGCGTCGGTGATCTCGCCGGCCGGCACCATCACCCAGACGATGCGGGGCGAGGGGAGTGCGGCGATCATCTCGTCGAGAGAGGCCGCGTCCGAGACGTCGGGATTGCGGTCGTAGCCGGTGACCTCGAGCCCCTTGGAGCGGAGGCGGGAGCGCATGTTGTCGCCCATCTTGCCGAGGCCGACGAGTCCGATGTGCATGGTGAACCTTCCTGGATTCGTTGTCCGGCGGGCGGGCGCTCGTCGGGAGCGGGGCGGTCGCGGCTCTGCGATCCGGGGAGTGGTCAGCGCAGCAGCAGGTTGGGCTGGAGCAGGTAGCGGTAGCTGTCGCTGCCGGGCTGTTCCCGCGAGGTCTGCGCGGTGATCAGGACGGGGCCGGGCTTGTTGGGGTTCTCGGTCTTCGTGAACGCGATGCGCACGAACTCCGAGTGGACGGCGGCGAGGCCGTCGAGCAGGAACTGCGGCTTGAGCGAGACGACCACGTCGTCGCCGGTCACGATCGCGTCGATGCTCTCGGACGCCTGCGCCTGCTCGGAGCCGATGGCCTCGAGGGTGAGGCCGTCGCTGCTGAAGCTGAAGCGGAGGGCCGCCTCGCGCTCGAGCACGAGCGAGACGCGGCGGGTGGCCTCGATGAGGTCGCTGGTCGACATGACCGCGTAGTTCTCGACGGAGGCGGGGAAGAGGCGCTTCACGGGCGGGAAGTTGCCCTTGATCAGCAGCGAGGTGACGGTCTTGCGGTCCGCGGTGAAGGCGATCAGCTCGCGCTCGTCGCGGTTGGTGATCGCTACGGAGACGGTGCCGGAGTGGCCGAAGGTCTTCCCGACCTCCTGCAGCGTGCGCGCGGGCACGAGGGCGGTGAGCGGCTGGGTGGGCGCGGGGTTGTCCCCGTTGTCCCAGTCGATCTCGCGGACGGCGACGCGGTAGCGGTCCGTCGCGACGAGGCCGATCGTGTTCTCGGTGATCTCGAGCTGCACGCCGGTGATGACGGGGGTCACGTCGTCGCGGGAGGCGGCGACCGCGACCTGCGAGACGGCGGCCGCGAAAGCGTCGGCCGGGACGAGGCCGGTGGAGGCGTCGATCTCGGGGATGCTCGGGTACTCCTCCACGGGCATCTGCAGGAGCGTGAAGTGCGCTGAGCCGGCCGAGACCGAGACGCGCGACTCCTCCGTGGCGATGCGCACGGGAGCGTTGGGGAGGCGGTTCGCGATGTCGGCGAGCAGACGGCCCGAGACGAGCACGGTCCCCGTCTCCTCCACGTCGGCCGCGATCTGCGTCTGCGCGGACACCTCGTAGTCGAAGGAGGACAGCGTCAGACCCTCGGCGGTCGCCTCGATGAGGACTCCGGAGAGGATCGGCAGGGTCGTGCGCTGCGGAAGCAGCTTGACCGCGAAGGACACCGCCTCGCTGAAGACATCGCGGTTGGCTTGGAACCTCACGAGTACACCCCTGACGAGTCGCGGACGAAGACCGTCGCCCATCGTACCCGCCGGGCTCGGCGAGCTCGGAAGGGGGTGGACCGCCGAGCACTCCCGAGCCGCTGTGGAGAGGTTGCCGGTCGAGGCTTCATTAAAGAGAGAACTGCGTTAACAGTGTTAACACGTGTGGAAACTGTGGAAAACGCTTCGGACCCCTACTCCTGGGTGGGATCGGAGGGACCCGCCCCTGTGGAGGGAGTGTGAGCGGGCCCGTGGACGCCCTGTGGAGGGATCCGAGCCGACCGGTCGCCCTCCACAGGCGGGCTCTCCCGGCGCACAGTCCCGAGGCGGTTGTCCACAGTTATCCACAGGTTCCTCACACTGTGGAAATCGGCCCTCCGGGGCGCGCGAGGCGGCGTGTCCGAGGCGCGCGCTGCAGGTCCGAGGAGTCCGTCGACGACTTCTCCGGTCACGACGGAGACCGTCGAGCGCAGCTGCCGCCGTCCGAGCAGCCCGGAAGACAGTGCGCGCTCCCTCTCCCCCGCGTTGCCCTCCGGGCCAACGCACGGCGGATCGACACCGTCCGATCGCACGCCGGCCGCTCAGCCGCTCACCCGGACCCCTTGAGCACGTGCGGTTCATGCTGGTCGAGTAGCCGCAGCGCGGCGTATCGAGACCCCCGCCGGCTCCTTCGCCCGATCTCGACGCGCGCCGACACCGACGTCCTGCTGCTCGCGCTGCGACCCCCGTCGCCTCCGCCTCCCCTCACGCGAGGAAGGAGAGCGACTACCCGACCACCGGGCACGTACGCCGATGGACCCCGGGGCACGCCACCCGCGACAGGCGGTCCCGGGGACCGCACGACTGCCGGCTAGCGGTTCGTCTTGATGCGGGTGGTCAGCTCGGTGACCTGGTTGTAGATGCTGCGGCGCTCCTTCATGAGCTCCGAGATCTTCTTGTTCGCGTACATGACCGTGGTGTGGTCGCGGTTGCCGAACAGCTGGCCGATCTTGGGCAGCGAGAGGTTCGTCAGCTCGCGGCACAGGTACATGGCGATCTGGCGCGCGGTGGCGACGGCCTGCGAGCGCGACGAGCCGTAGAGGTCGTCGACCGTGAGCTTGAAGTAGTCCGCGGTGTGGTTGATGATGTCGACCGGCGAGATGACGTTGTCCTCGTCGAGCGTGATCAGGTCCTTGAGCACGGTCTGCACGAGCGACATGTCGACCGGCGTCCGGTTCAGGCTCGCGAACGCGGTGACGCGGATGAGCGTCCCCTCGAGCTCGCGGATGTTGCTCGACACCTTCGACGCCATGAACTCGAGGATGTCGTCGGGCACGAGCAGCTTCTCGCTGACCGCCTTCTTGCGGAGGATCGCGATGCGGGTCTCGAGGTCGGGAGCCTGCACATCGGTGATGAGGCCCCACTCGAAGCGCGAGCGCATCCGGTCCTCGAAGCCCGTCAGGGCCTTCGGCGGCAGATCGGACGTGATCACGACCTGCTTGTTGTGGTCGTGCAGCTGGTTGAAGGTGTGGAAGAACGCCTCCTGCGTCTCCGCCTTCCCCTGCAGGAACTGGATGTCGTCGATCAGGAGGATGTCGACGTTGCGGTAGCGGCCGTGGAAGGCGTTGCCCCGGTTGTTCGCGATCGAGTTGATGAAGTCGTTCGTGAACTCCTCGCTCGAGACGTACCGCACGCGGATCCCCGGGTAGAGGCTCATCGCGTAGTGGCCGATGGCGTGGAGGAGGTGCGTCTTGCCGAGCCCGGAGTCGCCGTAGACGAAGAGCGGGTTGTAGGCCTTGGCGGGAGCCTCGGCGACGGCGACGGCCGCGGCGTGCGCGAACCGGTTGGAGCCTCCGATGACGAAGTTGTCGAAGCTGTACTTCGGGTTCAGCCGGGTGTCGGTCGCTGGCACGGTCCGCAGCTCCTCGACCCCGCGGGTCGGCGCGACCGTCGCCGAGGAGGCGGTGATCGGCTCGAACGGGTTCATCGACTCCTGCGACGACGGGGAGCTGAGGGGCTCGTGCTCGATGTCGGGGTTCACCACGAAGGCGAACGTCGTGACGCCGAAGGAGTCGTCGAGCGTCCCGATCGCGCTGAGCAGCGGCACGCGCACGCGCTGCTCGAGCATCCCGCGGGTGAACTCGTTCGGGACCTCCAGGTAGAAGGTGCCCGCCATGATGCCCTTGGGCTCCACGAGCGAGACGAACCCGTAGAGGGGAGCGGTGATCCGCTCGTCCTGGGACAGTGCGCCGAGGATCACGTTCCACGCGTCGACCATCGACGTGTCGTCTGCCATCTGTCTCCGGTCCTGGGTGCTGTCGCTGTGAAGTCGCTGCGGGATCGCCGTCTCCGCCGGACCCGTCGTCGCCCGCTGCAGGGGCGTCGCGGACCGGGCGCGGAGCCGGGTCTCGAGTGCCGCTCTCTCCACAGGGTTGTCCACCGGCCTCGAGCGATGCCTGTGCGGGCGCGGGAGGACGCGGATCCCACCTGTGGATAACTGCGGCTCAACACCGTAACGAACGGAGCCGACGGGAGACAAATCCACCACAGCGACACCCGCGTGTCAATGCGCGGAACCCCGTGTCCCGTGTGCATGATCGAGGTTTCGCGCCGTCCACATTTGACCGGTGGCGGAACAGGCCGTAGTTTAAATCAGTTGACGCCTGCCCGGTGTCGTCCGTGCGGCCCTCGCAGGCCGAGCGGATTCCGCAGCCGGGCACCCCTTCTTCCCGGAGGATCCGAGTCTCCGCCCGAGCGGGTGGTGCCGGTTCGCGCCGCGGAACACGTACGTGGAGATCTGATTATGAGCAAGCGAACCTTCCAGCCGAACAACCGTCGTCGCGCCAAGGTGCACGGCTTCCGTCTGCGCATGCGCACCCGTGCCGGCCGCGGCATCCTCAGCGCGCGCCGCGCCAAGGGGCGCACCGAGCTCTCCGCCTAGCAGCGAGCGGTACCGACCAGCGGTGCTGGCCAGAGCCAATCGCATCGTCCACGGAGGCGAGTACCGGACAGTCGTCCGTCGCGGTGTGCGGTCCACAGGACCGCACACCGTCACGTATGTCCGCCGGTCCTCCGCGGGCGATCCGGCGCGGTTCGGGTTCATCGTCGCCAAGACGGTCGGCACCGCGGTGACGCGCAACACCGTCCGCCGCCGGCTCAAGGCCGTGGCGTTCGAGCTCGTCCCCGAGATCGACCCCGGCACCCAGGTCGTCGTCCGCGCGCTGCCCGGCAGCGCCGACGCCCCCTGGTCGGAGCTGCGCTCCGAGGTGTGGTCCGCGATGGCGCGAGCCGCGCGGAAGAGCGGGGCGTCCTCGTGACCGCCGTGCTCCCCCGCCGCGAGGCGCCGTTCGCCCGGCTCGGGTGGGCGATCCTCCTGCTGCCGCGGAACATCGGCGTCCTGCTCCTGATCGTCTACCGGGCGGTCGTGTCCCCTCTCTACGGGGACGTCTGCCGTTACTACCCCTCGTGCTCCGCGTACGCGCTCCAGGCGGTCCAGCTCCACGGGCTCGTCCTCGGCTCCGTCCTCGCGGCCCGCCGTCTGCTCCGCTGCCACCCGTGGGCGGCCGGCGGCATCGACGACGTCCCGACCTCGATCCCCCTGCACCGACCGGCTTCCGGCCGGACCCGCTTCGCCGTGACGCGAGCCGGGTTCGTCGTGGGCCCTCGAAAGGACTGACCCCACTCCATGGACCTCCTCGGCACGATCCTCTGGCCCCTCAAGTGGGTGGTCGAGCTGCTCCTCGTCGCCTTCCACCAGCTGCTGACCTTCACCGGCATGGAGGCGGCCGCGGGAATCACCTGGGTCCTCTCGATCGTCGGCCTGGTCATCGTCATCCGCGCCGCGCTCATCCCGATCTTCGTCAAGCAGATCAAGAGCCAGCGCCGGATGCTCGAGGTCGCGCCCCAGCTCAAGAAGATCCAGGACAAGTACAAGGGCAAGCGCGACCAGCTGTCCCGCGAGGCGATGTCCCGCGAGACCATGGAGCTCTACAAGAAGACGGGCACCAACCCGCTCGCCTCCTGCCTGCCCCTGCTGATCCAGATGCCGATCTTCTTCAGCCTGTTCTCGGTGCTGAACGCGGCGCAGCACAGCCAGAAGGGCGTGGGCCCGCTCGACGAGACGCTCGCCCGCCAGTTCGGCGAGGCGAACCTCTTCGGCGTCGCACCGCTGCACCAGTCGATCCAGGGCGCACTCGCCGAGGGCGGCCAGGAGCCGGTCATCATCATCGCGGTGATCATGGTCGTCCTGATGACGGCGTCGCAGTTCATCACGCAGCTGCAGATCGTGTCGAAGAACATGTCGCCCGAGGCGAAGGCCTCGCCGACGTTCAAGCAGCAGCGGATCCTGCTCTACATCCTCCCCCTCGTCTTCGCCTTCTCGGGCTTCGCGTTCCCCCTCGGCGTCATGTTCTACTGGCTGACCTCGAACATCTGGACGATGATCCAGCAGTTCATCGTCATCCGGAACATGCCGACCCCGGGCAGCGAGGCCGCCAAGGCCCGCGAGGAGCGCCTGCGCCGCAAGGGCAAGCTGGTCGAGGAGACCACGGCCGCCGGCGACGTCACCCTCGTCGAGAAGAAGGCCGTGCAGCGCACGCAGCCCGTGAGCAAGAACCGCTCCAAGAAGCAAGCCGGAAAGAAGTAGAGCCGCCATGACCGATCCGATGCAGACCATCACCGACGACGCGTCCGCACCCGCGGACGTGGACGCGTCCGCCGTCGACGAGGCGCCCGAGTCCACGCTCTCTCAGCTGGAGGACGAGGGCGACGTCGCCGCCGACTACATCGAGGAGTTCCTCGACATCTGCGACCTCGACGGCGACATCGACATCGAGGTGCGCAACGGCCGCGCCTACCTCTCGGTCACCGCCTCCGGCGACACGAACCTCCGGGTCCTCTCCCGTCCCGACGCCGTCCAGGCGCTGCAGGAGCTGACGCGACTGGCGGTCCAGACGAAGACCGGCGCGTTCTCCCGCCTCATCCTCGACATCGGCGGCTCCCGCGACGCCCGCGAGGCGGAGCTGGCCCAGCTGGTCGACCGCGCGATCGAGCGGATCGAGGACGGCGCCACGTCGGCCTCGCTCCCGCCCATGTCGTCGTATGAGCGCAAGCTGGTCCACGACATGGTGGGCGAGCGCGGCTTCGTGTCGGAGTCGCGCGGCGAGGCGCGCGAGCGCCACACCGTCATCACCCGCGGCTGAGCGGCGTGGAGTCGACCCTCGAGGCCGAGCCCGCAGCCGCTGCGGCGATCGCCGGCGACCGCCTGCCCCTCCTGCGGCGCTTCACGGAGGCTCTCGCCGACCAGGGTGAGGAGCGCGGCCTGATCGGGCCCTTGGAGCTCCCCCGTCTCTGGACGCGGCACGTGCTCAACAGCGCCCTGGTGGCCCCTCTCCTGCGTCCGGGACTGGTGGGTGATGTCGGCAGTGGCGCGGGCCTTCCCGGGCTCGTCCTGGCCATCGTGCGGCCCGACGTCCGCTTCGTGCTCATCGAGCCGATGGAGCGTCGCGTCGTCTGGCTTCAGGAGCAGGTGGACGGACTCGGACTCGAGAATGTCTCAGTTCTTCGAGTCCGTGCTGAAGAGGCGGAGCTCGCGGAGCCTCTCGACCAGGTGACCGCTCGGGCGGTCAGCGCCCTCTCGAAGCTGATCCCGCTGACCGCGCCGCTGCTGCGGCCCGGAGGCGAGCTGGTCCTGCTGAAGGGCATCAACGCCGAGAAGGAGATCGAGGCGGCGGCCAAGCAGATCCGTCGTTTCCGGCTCTCCCCGCCCGAGGTCGTCGTGCTCGGCGACGGCGTGCTCTCCGAGGTGACGAGGGTCGTCCGGGCTACAGTGGGTTGATCGCCACGACGCCGCAGTGAGCCCCCGACTCCTCGTCCGTCGACTCCTCGGTGCTGCTGTCCGTCCCACTCGCTGAGCGAAGGTTTCACGTGAAACAAACCGATTCCGCCGGTCTGACCGGAGGCTTCGATTCCTCGACTCCCCTGGCCCGGGAGATCGCGGACATGACCCGTCGGCGCGCACTGCTGAACGCCCAGCCGCTGCCCAAGCCCGAGTCGACGCGCGTCATCACGATCTCGAACCAGAAGGGCGGCGTCGGCAAGACGACGACGACCGTCAACCTCGCCGCCGGGCTCGCCCGCGGTGAGGCGAAGGTGCTCGTCATCGACCTCGATCCGCAGGGCAACGCGTCGACGGCCCTGGGCATCGAGCACCGCGCCGAGACGGCCAGCGTGTACGACGTGATCGTCAACGACACTCCCCTCGCGGACGTCGTGCAGAAGAGCCCGGAGTTCGCCTCGCTCTACGGTGTGCCGGCGACCATCCACCTGGCCGGCGCCGAGATCGAGCTGGTCTCGCTCGTCGCACGCGAGCAGCGTCTCCGCCGTGCGCTCGACCGCATGCTCGACACCATGGACGAGCCGTTCGACTACGTCTTCATCGACTGCCCGCCGTCGCTCGGTCTGCTGACCATCAACGCGTTCGTCGCCGCTCGCGAGGTGCTCATCCCTATCCAGTGCGAGTACTACGCGCTCGAGGGGCTCAGCCAGCTGCTCAAGAACATCGACTTGATCGAGCGGCACCTCAACCCGAACCTCGGTGTCTCGACGATCCTCCTGACGATGTACGACGGCCGCACGAACCTCTCCCAGCAGGTGGCAGCGGATGTCCGAGAGCACTTCCCGAAGGAGGTGCTGCGCGCGGTGATCCCGCGCAACGTGAGGATCTCGGAGGCGCCGAGCTACGGACAGAGCGTGATCAGCTACGACCCGCAGTCGTCCGGTTCGCTGGCGTATCTGGAGGCGGCCGCGGAGATCGCACGACGCGGAGCCCGGAAGACACCCGAGACGGCACACGAAGGAGAGGCACGCTGATGGCGACCAAGCGCACGGGACTCGGCCGGGGGATCGGCTCGCTCATCCCGACCAGCGATGAGTCGCGCTCCCGGCCCGTCGACGTCTTCTTCCCTGATCAGGTCGGCGATTCGGCCCGTGCCGAGGAGCTCCTCGAGGTCCCCGGCGCGCGCTTGGCGCGACTCCCCCTCGCCGACATCACCCCCAACACGGCGCAGCCGCGGTCGGTGTTCGACGAGGACGACCTCGCGGAACTCGTCCACAGCATCCGCGAGTTCGGAGTGCTGCAGCCGATCGTCGTCCGGCCCGTGACGGCTCGCGGTGGAGCGAAGTACGAGCTCGTCATGGGTGAGCGCCGGTTCCGCGCCTCGAAGGCCGCGGGACTGACCACCATCCCCGCGGTCGTCAAGGACACGACCGACGAGAACATGCTCCGCGACGCGCTGCTGGAGAACCTGCACCGCGCCGACCTCAACCCGCTCGAGGAGGCGTCCGCCTACCAGCAGCTCCTCAGCGACTTCGGGATCACCCAGGAGGCCCTGGCCACGCGGCTCGGACGGTCTCGGCCGCAGATCTCGAACACGCTCCGTCTCCTGCGGCTCCCGGCCGATGTGCAGGCCCGCGTCGCTGCCGGCGTCCTGACCGCAGGACACGCGCGTGCGGTTCTGTCCCTCGACGACGTCGAGATGATGCGCCGCCTGGCCGACAAGATCGTCAACGAGGACCTGTCCGTCCGTGCCGCCGAGGCTGCCGCCGCGCAGATGAAGGCGCCGCGGACGACCGTGCGTCCCGTGGTGGAGGAGCAGGGCGGGCACTCCGGACACCTCTCGTCGATCGCGGATCACCTAAGCGACCGGTTGAACACGCGCGTCAAGGTCACCCTGGGCGCACGTAAGGGCCAGATGGTCATCGACTTCGCCACCATCCAGGACTTGAACCGCATCCTCGCCGAGATCGGGGAGCCGACCGAGGTGTCGCTCGCTCCGTAGTGGCCGGCCTAGTGACCGCCACTTGGCCGCAATCGCCGATGTGGCGGTATCCGCTCCCCTCGTCGGCACCGCGATCACAGGAATCGGTACGCTTGAGGCGGCCTACGAAATGCCTTGTGAGCTGTGCATTCTCGGCCGTCGCCATCTCTCTGATTGATGAGCCCTTGTGACCGGCACAGTCTGATGAAGTGGCCCCAGGTTCTGCGGGGCCCTGCTGACTCCGGGCCTGGTCGAGAATACGGCTGGTATAGCCGAACGGCGACGATCGCCGGGTATCTGGGGCATTGATCTCTGGATAGAGCAGCTCACGATGCGCCTACATGGCGGTTGAGTAGTCGTGGAGCGCCGGATCTAGGGTTGGCTGAGTTCAGACCTCGTTGACCTCCGGAGTTCATGTCGCTTTCGGTGACTCGCTGGCGGGCGCAGGACGGGTGCCTGGGTGGGTCGTACTCGGTGGCGCTCTCCGCTGCCCAGGGCGACGTCATGGTCGCCGATATTCCCGTGCGGAGTGTTTCACGTGAAACATTCCTACGTTGGCCGCTGAGATGAGGACCCCCTCGGCTGTCCGTGCATCCCAATTCGCCGGTAAGGAGCGCTTCCTGGGCCTCCAGAAATTGGCTGGCGGGGGGGCAAGTTTGACGAAATGCAGTATCGCTTCGTTCTCGCGGATCGACGCGGATGTGATGGGTGGGTTCGCCGAGGTTTGACGGAGGACCCCGTCGGCGGTCGCCCCCGGAGAGCACTGAGAGAGACGATTGAAGGGCCGTTTCACGTGAAACGGTGCGCTCTAGGGCGGCCTAGCCATTGAAGAGCTACGAGCTTGTCATGTAGGAGGGGAGGCCCTCATCGGCTCGACTCGCTCCAACGGGCGCAACATTTCGGATTGAAGTTCCTCAACGGCTGCAGAAGCGTTTCACGTGAAACGCCCCTGCCGAAAACGTTGGACGCCCATGCGGATCATCGTGGGACCGACTTCGACCGCAATGCTCGAAAGAGATTGCTCGCCTGACCAGCCGAGATTGAAACACCACCCGCCCGAGGCGGAGTTGAGGTCGGAGAACCAAGCGATAGGGGTCCCTTCGGGCCGTGGGTCTCGATACGTTGCATTGTGGCTACTCGACCAGCATGGCGACGGCTGGCTGGTGTCGATCAGCGTCGATCGACCATGTTGTGTCTCTGCAGAGATGGCGCGGGCGGCGATCGTGGTGAGCCTCGATTCGACGCACAACTGCTCCTCACCGCTAGGTCTGCGGATATGGCCAGACAGTGGGCGTGGATACATCGCTCCAAGCAACGCTCACCAGGTACCCACTGGGGGTGGCCGGGTCTCGATACGCGGCAATGCGTCTACTCGACGAGCATGACGACGAGGACCAGGTGGCGATGGATGCCCGTAAGCCTGGTGAAAAGGTGGCGGCGGGGGCGGGATATACCACGCTGATCTGCGGATAATCGACCGGCGCGGCGACAGATGGCTAATGTTGGTGGGAGTCGATACGCGGCCTCGGGTTCTTCCCCGGGTTGCCACTACTGGTCTGCTGATGAAGACGTGGACCCGTTATTGAGCGGCTACTCGACCCGCATTGTAGGGAGAAGGCGGCGATAGAGGGTCCTGATCGGCCGCGACGCAATTACTCGTCTGGCATGGATTCGAGTACTCGTTCAGAACTCAGCAGCCACGTGATCAGGAGCGTACGCGCAGCGGACGACCGTTTCACGTGAAACGGTATGGAGTCAGGAGGCTGCGAGCTTCGCGAGGGTGGAGTAGACGTCGCCGAGGTAGCGGCCGGACGCCTCGATAGCCTGGGGAACGAGTGAGGTCTCGGTCATTCCAGGAAGGACGTTCGCGTCGAAGAACCAGGGGAGTCCGGCGTCGTCGATGATGAAGTCGAGCCGCGACAGGTGGCGGAGTCCCAGCAGTTCGTGGATCGCAACGGCCACGCGGGACACCTCCTCCGTGATCTCCGGCGAGATCCGTGCCGGCGTGTAGAAGTGCGTCTCCCCCGCGTTGTAGCGCGCCTCGAAGGTGTACTGGCCCGCGACGGGTGCGATCTCGACAGGCGGCAGGGCGAAAGGACCGTCACCGAGGTCGAGAACACCGACGGAGACCTCGATCCCATGGATCTGCTGTTCGATGAGCACGACGTCGCCGTAGGTGTACGCCTCCACCATCGCTCGCGGGAGCTGCGATGACTCCGACACGATGCTGACGCCCTGGGCCGAACCGCCCTGAGCGGGCTTCACCACGAGGGAGCCGGGCAGGTGCGCTTCGACAAGCTCCAGGATCCCGGCTGCTCCGAGCTCGCGGAAGGTCTCGCGGGGGAGGGTGACGGAGCGCGGGGTCGAGAAGCCGGCGCGAGCGACGAGCGTCTTCGCGGTGGGCTTGAACCAGGCCAAGCGCGCCGCGTCCGTCTGCGAGCCGACGTAGGCGAAGCCCGCCGCTTCGAGGAGCCCGAGGAGCGCACCGTCCTCACCGCTCGCCCCGTGCACTGCGGGCCAGACGACGTCGGGACGCTTCTGCAGGAGCATCGAGAGAAGACCGGCGTCCGGTTCGTGCAGGGAGACGCGGTGGCCCATCGCGGAGAGACGATCCGCCACGCGACGGCCCGACCGCAGGGAGACATCGCGCTCGTGGCTGATGCCGCCGCTGATGACGACGATGTCGAGAGTACGGTCGAGCACAGAGAAATCAGTCATGACCAGGGCTTTCTTATCGAAGGAGCGGTGTCAGGAGACGTTCGGCGGCAGGACGGCGTCGCGCTTGCTCGCGTCGGCGCTGCTCAGCCGGCCCGTGCCCGCGAAGGTCGACAGCAGATCGAGCTCCCCGTTGATGACCGTGGCGAGGCGGCGGATGCCGTCACCGATCCGCTCCGGCGTCGGGTAGCAGAACGAGAGGCGGATGTTCTGACGTCCGTCTCCGTTGCCGTAGAACGCAGTGCCCGGCGTGTAAGCGACGAGCTCCTTCACCGCGCGCGGCAGCATCGCCTTGGAGTCGAGCTCCTCGGGCAGCGTGACCCAGACGTAGAAGCCGCCGTTCGGGTTCGTCCAGCTGAGGCCGGGCAGATGGGTCTGCAGGCCCTTCAGCATCGCTTCCTTCCGCTCACGGTAGACGCCGCGGAAGGTGTCGATCTGTCCGCGCCAGTCGGCCGTCTCGAGGTACTTCGAGATGACCAGCTGGCTGAAGGACGACGGACTGAGGACGGCCGCCTCGTTGGCGAGGATCAGCCGCTCGCGGATCGCGTGCGGAGCGAGAGCCCAGCCCACCCGGAAGCCGGGAGCGAGCGTCTTCGAGAACGTGCCGAGGTAGATCACTCCGTCCTCCTCCAGCGAGCGCATCGCCTTCGGCGGGACGTCCTCGAAGTAGAGGAGGCCGTACGGGTTGTCCTCGAGCACGAGGATTCCCTCGGACTTGCAGATCTCGAGGATCTCGACGCGGCGCTCCCAGCTGAGGGTCACGCCTGCGGGGTTGTGGAAGGTGGGGATCGTGTACAGGAACTTGATCGTCTTCCCGGCGGCGCGCACGCGGGCGATGTGCTCGCGGAGGGCTGCGGGGATGAGCCCGTGCTCGTCCATCGGGACGTGCTCGACCTCGGCCTGGTACGACCGGAAGATGACCATCGCCGTGACGTAGCTGGGGCCCTCGGAGAGGACGACGTTCCCCGGGTCCAGGAACAGCTTTGAAACGAGCTCCAGGGCGTGCTGAGAGCCCGTGGTGACCACGATGTCGTCCGCGCTGGCGGAGATGCCCTCGAGGGCCATGACGTCGAGGATCTGCTCGCGCAGGACGGGGACGCCCTGGCCCGACCCGTACTGCAGCGCGACGGGCCCCTGCTCCCGCATCACTGTGTCGATGGCGCCGGTCACCAGTTCCTGGGGGAGCGCGGACACGAACGGCATGCCGCCGGCGAGCGAGACCACCTCGGGGCGTGACGCGACGGCGAACAGGGCTCGGACCTCGCTGGCGGCAAGACCGGCCGTGCGCTCCGCATAGGAGTTGTACCAGGGGTCGAGGTTGGTGCCGCGGTTGGTCACGATGGTTCCGCTTCGCTCGGTGGACAGGGTCTCTCCGGCCGGAGCCGGGTGGATCCACAGTACCGGCCGGTCCTGTGCTGCGGCGGGGCGGTCGGGCGCCAGTGCAGGGATCGTGGCCTGCGCCCCAGCGCGGCTGTTTCACGTGAAACAGTTCCGGGAACGAGGAGAGCCCCCGTCACGACGTGACAGGGGCTCTCGGAGACCGCAGAGGGCGGTCAGGAGTGCGAACTCAGAGGAACGCGGCCAGGTCGGCCTCGAGGGCCGGCTTCGGCTTGGCGCCGATGACGGTCTTCACGACCTCGCCCTTCTGGTACACCTTCATCGCCGGGATCGACGTGATCTGGTACTTCGCGGCGGTCTGCGGGTTCTCGTCGACGTTCAGCTTGACGATCTCGATCTTGTCGCCGTGCTCGGCCGAGATCTGGTCGAGGATCGGTGCGACCATGCGGCAGGGGCCGCACCACTCGGCCCAGAAGTCGACCAGGACGGTCTTCTCGGAGTCGAGGACGTCGGACTGGAACGATGCGTCGGTGACGCTCTTCGCGGTGGACATGGTGTTCTCTCCTTCACGAGTCGGCGGGCTGCCGGCTCCGATGTGCGATGACCGGACGGTCAGCGGGTGATGAGCTCGGCCCGGGGTGAGCCTTCGGTGTGGGCGGTGCCATCGGCGAGCGAAGCGAGGTAGTGCTCCGCGTCGAGGGCGGCGACCGTTCCGGATGCCGCGGCGGTGACGGCCTGACGGTAGGTCGGGTCGATCACGTCGCCCGCGGCGAAGACGCCGGGAACGGAGGTCTGGGAGGAGCGGCCGACCACCGAGATGGTGCCCTCGGTGGTGAGGTCGAGCTTGCCGTGCACGACGTGCGTGCGCGGGTCGTTGCCGATCGCGATGAACAGGCCGTCGAGGTCGAGGTGGGACTCGGTGCCGTCGACCGTGTCACGCAGCTTCACGCCGTCGACGTGGTTCTCGCCGGTGATGCCGGTGACCTCGGCGTTCCAGATGAACTCGATCCTGTCGTTGTCGAAGGCGCGCTTCTGCATGACCTTCGAGGCGCGGAGCGAGTCCTTACGGTGGATCACATAGACCTTCGCGGCGTGCTTGGTGAGGAAGGTCGCCTCCTCCATGGCGGAGTCGCCTCCGCCGACGACGGCGATGGTCTTCCCCTTGAAGAAGAAGCCGTCGCAGGTGGCGCACCACGAGACGCCGTGTCCCGACAGGCGGTCCTCGTCGTGGAGGCCCAGCTTGCGGTACGCGGATCCGGTCGCGACGACGACGGTCTTCGCCTCGATGCTCTCGCCGGAGCCGAGGTGGACGGTCTTGACCTCGCCCTCGAGATCGAGGGAGGTGACGTCGTCGTAGAAGGTCTCCGCGCCGAACTTCTCGGCCTGCGCCTGCATCGAGGTCATCAGCTCGGGGCCGAGGACGCCGTCGGGGAAGCCGGGGAAGTTCTCGACGTCCGTCGTGTTCATCAGGTCGCCGCCGATCTCGACCGACGAGGCCACGACCACCGGGTGCAGCTCGGCGCGCGCCGCGTAGATGGCGGCGGTCCAGCCGGCGGGGCCGGATCCGATGATGACGATGTCGCGCACGGCAACTCCTCGGGGTCTGTACGAGCGGTGACGGGTGGGGCGGGAGCCGAGCACCCGGAGCCGGTCGCTCGAATCGTTCCGCGGCTCCGTGGGCTACAACACATCCTAGGCGGGCACTATTCCGCGGGCCCGGGAGTGCCGGTCGTGCCACGCGCCGCTCGATGCAGCAGCCCAGGAAATGCACTCTGACCGGGCTTTTACCGGAGCAGCATCAGCGGCCCAGTCGGCGGAGCACCGGAGCGAGGACGGCGCGCAGCTCCGGCACCCGGAGGAACCAGAGGACCGCGAAGTAGACGAGCGCCATCACGGTGCCGATCGCGGCCATCGAGAGCAGCGGCTCCACGTAGTTCGAGACGGCGAAACCGCCCGCGCGCGTGCCGCCGAGGGCGACCAGGACGCCGTAGCCGGCGGCGGCGGAGGGCACCGCGGCGAGGACGAACTGCGCGAGCCTGACGAGGATCCGCCTGCCTCCGCGGCCGCCGAGCCGGCGGCGCAGGAGGAGGGCCGCCACGAGGGCCTGCACGCAGATGCCGAGCGAGGTCGCAGCGGCGATGCCGACGGCGGTGCGGTCGGCGGGGAGCCGGAGCACGATCAGGTACCCGGCGACCGCCACGACGACCTGCACCAGGGTGAACAGGAACGGCCGCGCTCCGTCGCTCAGGGCGTAGAACGCGCGCTGCATGATGGCGATCGAGGAGAACAGCGGCAGGGCGATCACGTAGGCCATGGCGATCGCTCCGATGGCCTGCGCGTCCGCGAACGA
The DNA here is from genome assembly GCF_002932815.1 of Rathayibacter sp. AY1B4. Lineage (NCBI taxonomy): Bacteria > Bacillati > Actinomycetota > Actinomycetes > Micrococcales > Microbacteriaceae > Rathayibacter > Rathayibacter sp. AY1B4. The sequence continues at coordinate 111,219 of NZ_PSWN01000007.1, forward strand.
GTCGGTGAAGACGGAGCCGAACGGCACTGCGACCACGACGATCGCGGCGGCGGCGAAGACGAGCATCATCAGTACCAGGCGGAGCGAGGTGGAGACGTCCGAGCGGAACTCCTTCATCTCCCCCCGCGCGGTGTGGCCGCTCATCTTGGTGAAGTAGGCCATGGCGATCGAGATCGCGATGACCGAGTGGGGCAGCATGAAGATCAGCCACGCCTTCTGCAGCGCCGCGGCCGAGGGCCCCTCGCCGGACGCGGTGGAGGAGACCTGGCTCTCGACGATGCCGGCGACGATGGTCAGCAGCACCGTGGCGAACGACCACAGCGACATCCGCCCGGCCGTGCCGAGACCGACGCCCCGGAAGCGGAAGTCGGGGCGGTAGCTGAGGCCGACCCTCCGCCAGAAGAGCATCAGGAACAGCGACTGGACGACGATGCCCAGTGTCGCGCTCCCGCCGAGGAGGGTGACCATCGCCGGGGACCACGAGTCGACCGGACGGTTCCCCTCCGGATCGGCGCCGAACAGCACCATGAAGGCGACGAGCCCGGCGATCACCACGACGTTGTTCAGCACGGGCGCCCAGGTGAAGGGGCCGAACGAGCCGCGGGCGTTGAGCACCTCGCCGAGGATCGTGAAGAGGCCGTAGAAGAAGACCTGCGGCAGGCACCAGAACGCGAAGGCGACGGCCAGCTGGTACTGCTCCGGTCCGTAGCCGGGCGCGTAGAGGCGCACGAGCAGGGGAGCGAGGACCGTGGCGGCGATCGTGGTCACCAGGAGCAGGCCGAGCGCCAGGGTCAGCAGGCGGTTGATGTAGCCGCGGCCGCCGTCGGCGTCGAGGCCCGCCCGCACGATCTGCGGGACGAGGACGGCGTTCAGAGCGCCGCCCGCGATGATCGAGTAGATCGTGTTGGGCAGCAGGTTCGCCGTCGTGAAGGCGTCCGCGCCCGGCGCGACCGCGGCTCCGATCGTGTTCGCCATGACGATCGACATGACGAAGCCGAGGATCCGCGAGACCATCGTGCCGGAGGCGAGGACGGCGCTCGCGCGTCCGAGGGAGAAGCTAGCCACGCGGGTCCGATCGCTGGTCGTCGAGGTCGGGCTGGACCTCGAGCACGGCGTTCGGGTCCTCCTCGTCCTCAGGGGTGTCGCCTCGACGGCGACGGCGGATGTTGCGGAGGATGCCGGCTCCGAAGACGACGACGAGCGCGATCCCGATGACCAGGGTGCCGACGGTCTCCCAGTCGGCGCGGACGCTGGTCGTCATGCCCGTGGGGGTGCCGATGGGGACGCCCTGCGCCGAGGTCAGCTGCAGGCCGAGGCTCGTCTCGCCGTTGCCGACCCGGGCCTTCACGGGGATGAGGACGCGGCCCTGCGAGCGGGCGTCGATCTCGGTGGTCTCGATCGCCTCCTCGTCGATGTCGAGGACGGCGTTCGAGGTCGAGGCCTGGATGCGGACGGCGATCGGCCAGGGGAGCTCGTTGCGGACGTACACGGGGATGCTCGAGTCGCGGGAGACCTGCAGGATGCTGCCGGTCGCGTCGATCGACACCAGCGAGAGCGTCCGGTCGGCCTCGGTCATGGCCGCGCCGACGGCGTCGCCCCAGCCGCTGCCGTCTCCGCGCCAGGTCACCGAGAGCAGCGCCAGCACGTCGTTGCGGCTCTTGCCCGACAGCAGCTCCGGCTCCTGCAGCACGGAGGAGAACGCCTCGACCTCGGAGCCGGCGTCGAGCAGGTCGCGCACCCGGTCGAGCCGCGACTCCGACTCCGGCGAGTCGACGACGCTCGCGCCCTCGGTCGCGGGGACGGCGAGGGCGGTGGAGAGGGCGACTCCGCGGGCCCAGGGCAGCGACTCGATCGCGTCGAGGGTCTCGGAGAGGCGCGCGGCGCCGATCGCCGAGCCGCGGCCGAGGGTGAGCACGACGTCCGGCGCGGTCCCCTCCTCCTGCACCTCGGCGAGATCGGTGGCGATCTCGGACATGCGGGCGCGCCACTCGGTGTCGTCGGTGGCGGTGGCGGCCGCGTCGAACGCCTCGGTGAGGCGCGAGTCGGCCACGACCAGGTCCGAGTCGCCGACGGTGGCGCGCGAGGTCGTGGTCACCTCCTCCGGCAGCAGGAGACCGGAGGAGGGGACGACCGTGCGGTTCACTCCGCTGGCCGCGTAGACGTCGAGGTCCGACCCCCGGAGGGTGCCCTCGTCGGGCCACGCGACGCTGCCGAGGGAGGTGCTCCAGTCGGAGGCGAGCAGCGACTCGGTGCTCGGACGCGCCGGCAGCTCCTCGGCCGGCTGGTCGGAGTCGACGGCGACCGTGGGCGCCGGGCTGGCGGTGCCGGGGACCGCGGCGAAGCGGGTGTCGTCGATCGCGTACTCGAAGGAGGTGGGAGAGAGGAGCGCGGAGAGCCCGGCCTGCGCCTGGGCCGAGACGTCGGCGTCGGCGTACGGCAGGGCGAAGCGCTCGTTCGGCACGGACTGCAGCCGGTCGAGCCAGTCGAGGGCCGACTCCGGAGCGGCGCTGCCGAGGATGCGGATCGAGGCGAGGATGCGCGGGTCGACCCCGATCGTGACGCCCTTCCCCGCGACCGCGTCGAGCTGCCGGGTGAGGGTCCCCGTGCCGTCGGTGTAGTCGGCGAGGGCCTCGGCCGAGAGCAGGCCGTCGGCCGTGTCCGGGACGGTGAGCGGGACGAGGACGCTGACGCCGGTCTCGCGCTCCGGGGCCGCCGCGTCGTCGGTCAGCTCGACGGCCGTGCGGGCGGTCGAGACGACACCACCCGGACCGGTGACCGTGACGAGGACGGCGTGGGTGCCGAGGGCGGTCCGGTCGTTGGAGAAGGGGATCTGGTCGACCGGCACGGTGAGGCCGGCCTCGGCGGTGCTGGAGGGCAGCAGGCGCAGCTGGGCGGTCGCACGGACCGGGTCGGTGTCGTTGTCGGCCTCGGCGTCGAGCCAGTCGTGCAGCTCCGCGCGGGTGTCGAGGGTGGCGTAGGAGAGGGCGACCGTCACGTCGGCGCTGTCGATCGCCTCGGTGGTGCCGTTGCGCACGGCGATCGAGAGCTCGAGGTCCTGGCCGGGCCGCAGGACGCCGTCGCTGCCGGCCCCCGCGGTCGTGGTGACGATGCCGGGAGCGGGCGTCGAGGTCGCCGTCGCGGCGGCGACCGGGGCCGCGAGGGCGGGGGAGGCCACGCCGGTCAGGCCGAGCGCGAGGGCGGCGGCACCTGCCGAGCGGAGCAGGAGGAGGGCCGCCCGCGAGCGGCGGGAGCGGAGGGAGGGGTCGCGCCGATGCATCGGACTCACTCGGCCTCCATGCGGGTGATTCTACGGGCAGCCCTCCTCGGGGCAGGCGGTGCGTCCGCTGTGCACGCGGATACCCCTGTAACCCCCTGGCACGGTCACCCGCTGACGGGACACCCCCCGCCACTAGGATCGTGCGAATGCACAGCGTCCAGACCGCTCTCGAGACCCTCCGCGCGCTCGCGGGGACGCCCACGGTGACGCGGCTGGCGGAGGCGTTCGCAGCCCAGGGCCACGAGCTCGCGCTGGTCGGCGGCCCGGTCCGCGACGCCTTCCTCGGCCACGGCGTGCACGACCTCGACTTCACCACCTCCGCACGCCCCGACGACATCGTGCGGATCGTCGCTCCGATCGCCGAGGCGCACTGGGACATCGGCCGGGCCTTCGGCACGATCGGCGCTCGCGTGGCCGGCGAGACGGTCGAGATCACGACCTACCGCAGCGACAGCTACGACGGGGTGAGCCGCAAGCCCGAGGTCGAGTTCGGCGACTCGCTCGAGGGCGACCTGGTGCGGCGCGACTTCACGGTCAACGCGATGGCGCTGCGGCTCCCGGAGGTCGTCCTCGTCGATCCCTCGGGAGGAGTGGAGGACCTGCTCGCCGGCCGGCTGCGCACCCCCTCCCCCGCCGACCTCTCCTTCGGCGACGATCCGCTCCGGATGCTCCGCGGCGCGCGCTTCACCTCGCAGCTCGGCTTCCGCACCACCGACGAGGTCGAGTGGGCGATGGCCGAGCTCGCCGGCCGGATCGACGACGTCTCGGCGGAGCGCGTGCAGGAGGAGCTGCGGAAGCTCCTCGCGACCGCCTCGCCCCGTGCCGGCCTGGAGCTGCTCGTCGACACCGGTCTGGCCGGTCGCTTCCTCCCGGAGCTGCCCGCGCTGCGCCTGGAGCAGGACGAGCACCACCACCACAAGGACGTCTACACCCACAGCCTCACCGTGCTGGAGCAGGCGATCGCGCTGGAGGAGTCGCGGCACCCTGGAGCCGCGCCGGACGTGGTGCTGCGGCTCGCCGCTCTCCTGCACGACATCGGCAAGCCGGCCACGCGGCGGCTCGAGCCGGCCGGAGCGGTGAGCTTCCACCACCACGACCTGGTCGGCTCCAAGCTCGCGATCAAGCGGATGCGCGCCCTGAAGTTCGACAACCAGACGACGAAGGACGTGGCCCGTCTCATCGAGCTGCACCTGCGCTTCTTCGGGTACACGGACGGCGCGTGGACCGACTCCGCGGTGCGCCGCTACGTGACCGACGCCGGGCCCCTGCTCGAGCGGCTGCACATCCTCACCCGCGCCGACGTGACCACGCGCAACCGCCGCAAGGCCGACCGGCTCGCGCACGCCTACGACGACCTCGAGGCGCGCATCGCGGAGCTCGCCGAGAAGGAGGAGCTCGCCTCCAAGCGCCCCGACCTCGACGGCACGCGGATCATGGAGATCCTCGGCCTCGCCCCGGGCCCCGCGGTCGGGCAGGCGTACCGGTTCCTGCTGGAGCTGCGGCTCGAGGAGGGTCCGCTCGGCGAGGAGGTCGCGACGCAGCGGCTCCGCGAATGGTGGGCGTCGCGCTGAGGCGCTGAGCCGGGCCCCGTGCTCGCCTCGCCCTGCGCCCGGGATGGTGCGCCTCGAGCGGATCCGTCCGGCGCGTCGCCGCGGTCCTGTTGTAGTCTGTACAGGTTGTCCACGACCAGACGCACTCGCGTCCGCGGGAGTGGGCAGATGCTACATACCCTCCTGTCACGGAAATACCGTGGCCGTTCAGTCCGAAGGAGGTGGGTTAGTGACGCATCAGTACGAGATCATGGTCATCCTGGACCCCGAGATCGATGAGCGCACCGTCGCTCCGAGTCTCGACAAGTTCCTCAACGTCATCCGCACCGATGGTGGATCCATCGACAAGGTCGACGTCTGGGGCCGCCGTCGTCTGGCGTACGAGATCAACAAGAAGTCCGAGGGCATCTACGCCGTCGTCGACTTCACGTCGACCTCTGCCGCAGCGAACGAGCTCGACCGTCAGCTGAAGCTGTCCGAGGCCGTCATGCGCACCAAGGTGCTGCGGGCCGAAGAGGGCATCGCCCAGGTCGCGGCCGCCGCGAAGCTCGCCGACGAGAAGGCCGCCCGCAAGGCTGCCAAGGCCTCGGCCGCTCCCAAGGCGTAGCGCTCATGGCCGGCGAGACGATCATCACCGTGGTGGGGAACCTCACCGCCGACCCCGAGCTGCGCTACACGCAGGGCGGGCTCGCGGTCGCGAACTTCACCATCGCCTCCACGCCGCGCACCTTCGACCGTCAGGCGAACGACTGGAAGGACGGCGAAGCGCTGTTCCTCCGCGCCTCCGTCTGGCGCGAGTTCGCCGAGAACGTCGCAGGAACGCTGACCAAGGGCAGCCGCGTCATCGCGACCGGCCGCCTGAAGCAGCGCTCCTACGAGACGAAGGAAGGCGAGAAGCGCACCAGCATCGAGCTCGAGATCGACGAGATCGGGCCCTCGCTGCGCTACGCGACCGCGCAGGTCACGCGCGCCTCCGGTGGAGGCGGACGCGGCCAGGCCGGTGGCGGCCAGGGCAACGGCGGTCAGATCGGCGGCGGCCAGGGCGGCTTCGGCGGCGGCGGTCAGGGGGGCTCCGGCAACGCCGGTGGCAACCGTGGCGGTCAGGCCGAGGAGCCGTGGGCGCCGAGCGCTCCCGCCGGTGGCGACGTGTGGAGCACGCCGGGCAGCTACAACGACGAGACGCCGTTCTGAGCCCCGGCTCGGACGCTCTCCTCACCTGAATCACGCCTCCCCCGCACCGCGATCGCTCGCGGCGGGGCAGGGGCGAACCAGAATCTAAGGAAACCACTATGGCTGGAAAGAGCAGCGGCGACCGCCGCAAGCCGATCCGCGGCAAGGGCGCGAAGAACGCGGCCCCCGCGAAGTCGGTCCGCGTGGGTGTCATCGACTACAAGGACGTCGCGACCCTCCGCAAGTTCATCTCGGAGCGCGGGAAGATCCGCGCCCGTCGTATCACCGGCGTCTCCGTTCAGGAGCAGCGCCTCATCGCCCGTGCCGTCAAGAACGCCCGCGAGATGGCGCTCCTGCCCTACGCCGGCAGCGGAAGGTAGGTAACGGTATGTCCAAGGTCATCCTGACCCACGAGGTCGACGGACTCGGCTCGGCCGGCGACGTCGTCGACGTGAAGAACGGGTTCGCCCGCAACTACCTCATCCCGCAGGGCTTCGGCGTCGCGTGGACCCGCGGTGGCGAGAAGCAGGTCGAGCAGATCAAGTCGGCGCGAGCCGCCCGTGAGCACAAGACCATCGAAGAGGCCCAGCACACCAAGCAGGTCCTCGAGGCCAACCGCGTGAAGCTGACGGTCAAGGCCGGCAAGGACGGCCGCCTGTTCGGCTCGGTGAAGACCTCCGACATCGCGAACGCGGTGGCGGCGGCCGGATTCGGCGAGCTCGACAAGCGCAAGATCGTCATCTCGAACGCGATCAAGCACGTCGGCGAGCACGAGGCCGTGGTGCGTCTGCGCGACGACATCCAGGCCACTGTGAAGCTGCAGGTGGTCGCGGCCAAGTAAGGCCGCGAGAACGCCGCGGAGGGCGGTGCGACGGGACTTCCGAGTCCCCTCGCACCGCCCTTCGTCGTTCCCGTTCTCCACAGCTCCATCCACATACACCCTCCGGCGGGACCAACCTTCACTGTGGTCTTGAGACTCTTTTCCCCACACACCTGTGGAAAGCAGGAAATGCCTGGTCAAAAGCCGGAAAAAACTTGCTGAGGGCCGCTGATCCCACAGGGTTGTCCACACGTTGCCCACAGTGGGCCCGGCGTTTCCCCTCGGTTCTGCACAGCTCTCTCCACAGGGCGGTTTGCGTGCCGCGGGCGGCGGTCCGTAGGGTGGCGCAGCGCCCCGCGAGGGGTGCGGGCAGGCGCCCGTGCGCCGCTGTCGGAGGTCGCTGGTAGACCGGATCCCGGCACCGGCTCGACCGGACGCGCAGCACCCGACAGGAGGAGGCGAAGGCATGACGATCGCGCACCTGGCGGTACCCGGCTCGGACGGACGGGACGGTCGCGGAGACCGCGGCGAGTCGCGCGGGAACGAGCGGACCCCTCCGCACGACCTCCTCGCCGAGCAGTCGGCGCTGGGCGGCATGCTGCTCTCGAAGGACGCGGTCGCCGACGTCGTCGAGAGCGTCAAGGGCACCGACTTCTACATCCCCAAGCACGAGATCGTCTTCGACGCGATCCTCGCCCTCTACTCGCACGGCGAGCCGACCGACGTCATCGCGGTCACCGACGAGCTCACGAAGCAGGGCGAGCTGCAGCGGGCCGGCGGCGCCGACTACCTGCACACGCTCACCTCGATGGTCCCCACCGCGGCCAACGCCGGCTACTACGCCTCCATCGTCGCCGAGCGCGCTCTGCTGCGCCGCCTCGTCGAGGCGGGCACCCGCATCGCGCAGATGGGCTACCAGGGCGAGGGCGAGGTGCTCGACCTGGTCAACACGGCGCAGGCCGAGATCTACAACGTCACCGGCTCCGAGACGGCGGAGGACTACGTCCCGCTGACCGATGCGGTGACCGTCGCGATCGACGAGATCGAGGCGGCCGCTCATAAGGACGGCAGCTTCACCGGCGTCCCCACCGGCTTCGCCGACCTCGACGACCTGACCAACGGCTTCCACGCCGGGCAGATGATCATCGTCGCCGCGCGCCCCGCGCTCGGAAAGTCGACGCTGGCGCTCGACTTCGCCCGCGCCGCCGCAATCAAGCACAACATGGCCACGATCTTCTTCTCCCTCGAGATGGGGCGCAGCGAGATCGCGATGCGCCTCCTCTCGGCCGAGGCGTCCGTGCCGCTGCAGCACATGCGCAAGGGCACGGTCGACCAGCGCGACTGGACGACCATCGCCTCCACCCGTGGTCGGATCAACGACGCGCCGCTCTACATCGACGACTCGCCCAACATGACCCTCGTCGAGATCCGGGCGAAGTGCCGCCGACTCAAGCAGCGGGTCGGGCTCAAGATGGTCGTCATCGACTACCTGCAGCTGATGACCTCCGGCAAGAAGGTCGAGAGCCGCCAGCAGGAGGTCTCGGAGTTCTCCCGTGCCCTCAAGCTCCTCGCGAAGGAGCTGCAGGTGCCGGTCATCGCGCTCTCGCAGCTGAACCGAGGCCCCGAGCAGCGCGCCGACAAGCTCCCCGCGATCTCGGACCTCCGCGAGTCCGGCTCGATCGAGCAGGACGCCGACATGGTGATCCTCCTGCACCGCGAGAGCGCCTACGAGAAGGACAACCCGCGCGCGGGCGAGGCCGACCTCATCGTCGCCAAGCACCGCAACGGCCCGACCCGCACGGTGACCGTGGGCTTCCACGGCCACTTCTCGCGCTTCGCCGACATCCCGGCGGTCTGACGTGAAGGGCGCCGCTGCCGTCCCCGAGCCCGTCGACGTCCCGCTGGGCGGCGGGTCGATCCGCCTGGGCCAGTTCCTCAAGTTCGCGGGGATCCTCTCGGGCGGCGAGGCCAAGGAGGCGGTCGCCGAGGGGCTGGTGACCGTCAACGGCGAGGTCGATCTGCGCCGCGGCCGCCAGCTCGCCGTCGGCGACGTCGTCGGGTTCGACCGGAACCGCTTCCGCGTCTGCGAGTGAGGGCGACCGCCCCTCGGCGGGTGCGATCGGCCGAGACGCCGCGGAACGGATGAGACGCCGCTCAGAGGCGGGCGCGTCGGCGTGTTGAGCGGTGGCTCGGCGCACACTGGCTCCTGGACATCCCGGGACGACAGGAGACGCGCGTGCAGCTCGGCATTCACTTCATGAACTTCACTCTGCGCGGGGGGAGTGCGCAGATCGCGCCGATCCTCGGAGCGACCGCGCGGACGGCCGAGGACGTCGGCTGCGCCTGGTTCACGCTGATGGACCACTACTTCCAGATGGAGCACTTCGCGACGAGCGAGGATCCGATGCTCGAGGGCTACACCTCGCTCGGCTTCGTCGCCGGCCGGACGGAGCGGATGCGGCTGGGGCTCCTCGTCACCGGCGTGACGTACCGCCATCCGGGACTGCTCGCGAAGATCGTCACCACCCTCGACGTGCTCTCCGGCGGGCGCGCGATGCTCGGCATCGGCGCCGCCTGGTACGAGCGCGAGCACCTCGGGCTCGGTGTGCCGTACCCGCCGCTGAAGGAGCGGTTCGAGCGGCTGGAGGAGACGCTGCGGATCTGCCGTCAGATGTGGAGCGACGACGACGGGCCGTTCGAGGGGACGCACTACCGGCTCGCCGAGACGCTGAACCACCCGGCGCCGATCCAGCAGCCCGGCCCGCCCATCCTCATCGGCGGCGGCGGAGAGAGGAAGACGCTGCGGCTGGTCGCGCAGTACGGCGACGCCTGCAACCTGTTCGGCACCGGCGCGGACGACGTGGCGCACAAGCTCGACGTGCTGAAGCGGCACTGCGACGACCTCGGGCGCGACTACGCGACGATCACGAAGACCATCACCGGGGGCGGCGATCCGATCGGCGACCCCGACGGCTTCGTCCGCGCGATGGAGGAGTACGCGGCGCTGGGGATCGACCACGTGCAGCTGGCGCCGGCCGGGCCGGATCCGGAGGGGTACGTCGCCCGGCTGGGCGAGGGCGTGATCGAGCGGGTGGCGGCTCTCGGCTGAGGGCTCCCGGGACGCACAGCACTCCGACCGGTTCGGGTGCCGCGGGCGTCACCGCTGATCCGCTCCGCCGGCCGGGTCCGCCGTCACCGGCGCGAGGACTCCGGTGGCGGGCATGTCCCGGGTCGGGGGACGCCGTCGGCGGATCCTGCCCCCCGTCAGGGTCGCGGCGTAGACGCGGGCGAGGAGCGCGACCCACGGTTCGAGCCTCCCACCTCGGGTTATTGAGCTCACGCTGACGTGGGCAGATCGCTGGCCTCATGCCGCACGTGTCCTCTCGTACCTCGCTCCGCCGTCATCGGCAGGACCGCAGAAGAGGGCGATCGGGACGGGTGTCGTCCTCGCCGTCGTCGGCGCCGCGCTCTTCGCCGGCGTCTCGGTGCAGGCGGCCACTGCTCCCGACCTCGGCACGGCGGAGGACTACTCCGTCCTGGCCGCGTCGACCGTGACGAACACGGGGTCGAGCGTCCTGGACCAGAGCGTCGGGGTCAGCCCGCTGACCGCCGTCACCGGGTTCCCGCCCGGACGGACGGACGGAGTGATCCACCGCGGAGACGCGGAGGCGGCCCAGGCCCAGGCCGACGTGGGCACCGCCTACGGACAGCTCGCCTCGCAGGCGACGACCGCGCAGATCGACGCCGAGATCGGCGGCAGGACGCTGAAGCCCGGGGTCTACACCGCGGCCGGACCGGTCGGAGTGACGGGGACGCTCACGCTCGACGCGGAGGGCGTCAACGAGGCGGTCTTCGTGATCCGCGCCGCGTCGACGCTGACGACGGCGTCGTCGAGCACGGTGGCCCTGATCAACGGAGCGCAGGCCTGCAACGTCTACTGGCAGATCGGCAGCTCCGCGACGCTCGGCACCGACTCGGACTTCGTGGGCTCCGTGCTCGCCTCGGCCTCGATCACGGTGACGACGGGCGTCTCCGTCGAGGGCCGCGCACTGGCCCGCTCGGGAGCGGTGACGCTCGACTCCAACGACTTCACCGAGCCGGGCTGCGAGCCCTCCGACGGCGGACCGTCGCCGACGGCGACTCCGACCATCACGCCGACCGTGACGCCGACGGTCACGCCCACCGTGACCCCGACGGTCACGCCCACCGTGACCCCGACGGTCACGCCGACCGTGACCCCGACTGTCACGCCGACCGTGACGCCGACGGTCACACCCACTGTCACCCCGACCGTCACGCCGACCGTGACTCCCACGGTCACGCCGACCGTGACGCCCACGGTCACGCCGACCGCGACGCCCACGGTCACTCCGACGGTGACCCCGACCATCACGCCGACCGTGACCCCCACCGTCGCGCCGACCGTGACGCCGACGGTCACACCCACTGTCACCCCGACCGTCACGCCGACCGTGACTCCCACCGTCACCCCGACGGTGACTCCCACCGTCGTGCCGACGGTGACTCCGACGGTCACGCCCACCGTGGCTCCGACGGTGACTCCGACGATCGCGCCCACCGTCACTCCGACGGTGACTCCGACGATCGCGCCCACCGTGGCTCCGACGGTCACGCCGACGACCACGACCACGCCGACGGCGACCCCGACCGTGGCTCCGACGGCGACTCCCACCACCACGCCGACGGCGACCCCCACCCCCACGCCGACCGCGACGCCCACGGCCTCGCCCACTCCGACCGCGACCACAGCGCCGCGACCGGCGCCCTCCCAAGCCGCGGTCGTTCCCGTGTCCGGGTCGAACGGTCCCCGCGGTCCGGCTCTCGCCTCGACCGGAGTGGACGCCGCAGCGACGGCGACCGCCGGAGTGCTGGGCCTGCTCGCCCTGGTCGGCGGCGGTCTGATCCTCACCCTCCGACGCCGCAGTGAGCGCACCGGCAGCTGATCCCGGCTGATCACCGGCAGCTGATCATCGCCACGCCGTGCGCCGGACTCCCGAGGGGTCCGGCGCACGTCTGCGCCCTCGATCGCGCTCCGCCCGTCCCTCCGGTGTCCTCGCCGATGCGCGCTGGCCCGCTCGTGCGTCGAGACGCCGCTCCGAGGGTCGGGACACCGCTGAGCAGGCGGTGTCCTCCGCGTTCTCGCGGAGGGCGGGGGCGTCAGCCGGAGGACTCCCGCGGCACGAGGCGGACGGGCATGGCCTGCACCCCCGCGGTCGGACGTCCGTGGATCGCGTTCGAGAGCTCCTCCGCGGCGGCGCGGCCGAGCGTGTCGAGCATCATGTCGATGCTCGAGAGCGGCGGGCGGGCGGCCTCGACGAGGAGGTCCCAGTTGTCGAAGCCGACGACGGCCACGTCCTGCGGCACCCGCCGGCCGGTCTCGCGCAGGTGGTCGAGGGTGCCGCGGGCGATCTGGTCGCTCGCGCAGATGATCGCGTCGAGGTCCGGATGCGCGCGCAGCAGCGTCTCCGCGCACTGGCGGCCCCAGCTCTCGGACCACTGCCCGAAGAGGACGCCGCCGCCGACCAGCGGCAGCCCCGCCTCCGTCAGCGCCTGCTCGACGCCCCGGGCGCGGTCGTGCGCGGCGGTGTAGCTCGGCTCGCCGTTGACGAGGGCGATCCTGGTCCGTCCGCGCTCGATCAGGTGGCGGGCGGCGAGGACGCCGGCCTGCACGTTGTCGGGCGTGAAGGAGGAGTCGCGCGGATCCTCCGAGGGCGCGTAGGCGTAGACGACCGGCACCGGGATGGTGCGGGTGATCGAGGGGCGCGGGTTCGTCGTCCGGCCGAGCACCACGATCCCGTCGACGCGCTTGGCGAGCAGGTTCTTGATGTGGTGCTGCTCGCGGATCGAGTCGCCGCGGGCGTCGCAGAGGAGCACCGACGTCGATCCTGCGCCGAACGCGTCCTCGGCGCCGAGCAGCACGGGGAGCACGAAGCGGTTGTCGAGGTCGTTGGTGAGCATCCCGATGGTGCCCGTGCGCCGGGAGTTGAGGGCCTGCGCGAACGGGTTCGGGGTGAAGGAGAGGGCCTCGGCGGCGTCCAGCACGCGCTGGCGGGTCTCGGCGCGCACCTGGTCGCGGCCGTTGAGCGCCTTGGAGGCGGTGGCGATCGAGACGCCGGCGGCGGCCGCCACGTCGGTGAGCGTAATGGTGCCGGTGGGCTTGCGTGGTGGCACCGCGCCTCCGTTCCGGGCCCGGCGGGCCGCCGCGTCGATCCTCGCACGACTCCGGCGAAAAACCGAAAAGACCGAAAAGGTCGCATCTCTTGACGCGCTGACCGCCCCTGCCTAGGTTTACCCGACAGAAAGTAGTTTCGGCCCGGCGCAGACGATCGGGACGACTGCCGAGGAATCCGTCAACGACGAAGGGATCATCCGTGAAGACGAGGAAGCACGCTCGGGGCCTCGCCGCCGCCGTCCTGCTGGGGACGGCCGCCGCCGCACTGACCGGCTGCGCGAGCGGCTCCGGGGGAGACTCCGGCTCCGCCGCGGGAGGCAGCTACACGTTCTGGGACCCGTACCCCCAGTTCGACGAGTCGTCCGACTGGGCGAAGCTCATCGACTCCTGCGGGACCGAGGCCGGCGTCACCGTCGAGCGCACCGGCTACGACACCACCGACCTGACCAACAAGGCGCTGCTCGCCGGCCAGCAGGGCAACTCGCCCGACCTCCTGCTCGTCGACAACCCCGTGGTCTCGACGCTCGCGGAGTCGGGCATCCTGACCACGACCGCCGAGTCCGGGCTCTCCACCGAGGGGATCGACGCGAACATCCTCGCGGCCGGCCAGACCGGCAGCGACACCTTCGGCGTGCCGATCGGCGCCAACACGCTCGCGCTGTACTACAACAAGGCCGTGCTCGAGAAGGCCGGCGTGGACGCCGCCTCCATCACCGACTGGGCCGGGCTGACCGACGCGCTCGAGAAGGTCACCGCCTCCGGCGGCAAGGGCATCACGTTCTCCGGCATCGGCACGGAGGAGGGGACCTTCCAGTTCCTGCCGTGGTTCTGGGGCTCCGGCGCCGAGCTGACCGACCTCGACTCGCCCGCCGCGGTCGACGCCGTCTCGCTCTGGAGCGACTGGCTCGAGAAGGGCTACGCGCCCAACTCCGTGATCGGCAACACGCAGACCACGAGCTGGCAGGAGTTCGAGACCGGCGAGTACGCCTTCGGCGAGAACGGCACCTGGCAGCTGGCCAACGCGAAGGCCTCGGGCATCGACTACGGCGTCCTGACCATCCCGTCGAAGGACGGCGGAGCGGCCCCCGCACCGACCGGAGGCGAGTTCCTCACCCTCCCGGTGCAGTCGGACACGGCGCGCTACGAGACCTCGAAGCAGATCGCCGAGTGCCTGACCTCGACGGAGAGCCTGGTCACGACCGACAACACGCTCTCGTACATCGCGCCGACGGCCGAGGCGCAGCAGGAGCAGGTCGCCGGCAACGCCGACCTCGAGCCGTGGGTCACCGCCGTGCAGGCCGCGAAGGGCCGCACCTCGGACGACCTCGGCACGAAGTACCCGAAGATCTCGGAGCAGCTGTGGGGCGCGGTGCAGACCGTGCTCAGCGGCTCGCAGTCTCCCGAGGACGCCCTGAAGGCCGCCCAGTCGGCCGCCGAATCCGCCACGAAGTAGGACGACCGGGGGCTCCCGCTCCCCGAACGAGGTCCCTCCGGCCGGTGCTCCGCGCACCGGCCGGGGGGACGGGAGAGACCATGACCACTGCCACCGAGACCGCCCGCCTCCTGCGGCGCGGCACCGAGCCGCCGGCCCCGCCCGCCCCGGCCGCCGAGAGCCGTCGGCGCCGTTGGCGCCCCGAGGGCGGCCGTCTGGTCGCGTGGGCGTTCCTCGCCCCGCTCGTCGCCTACCTGCTCGTCTTCTACGCGTTCCCGCTGTACCGCAACCTCGAGCTGAGCCTGAAGGACTACACGGTCCGCTCGTTCGTGCAGGGGAACGCGCCCTTCGTCTGGTTCGACAACTACGTCCAGGTGTTCCAGGACGCGACCTTCGGCCCGGCGCTGCTGCACACGGCGGTCTTCACCGGCGTCTCGCTCCTCTTCCAGTTCACGCTGGGGCTGGCGCTCGCCGTGTTCTTCTACCGCCGCTTCCCGCTCGCGAGCACGCTCCGGGCGCTGTTCCTGGTGCCGTGGCTCCTGCCGCTGATCGTCTCGGCCTCGACCTGGTCATGGATGCTCAACAGCGACTCCGGCATCGTGAACGCGTTCCTGGAGTCGTTCGGGATCGGCCAGATCAACTGGCTCACCTCGCCGACCACCTCGCTGATCGCGGTCCTGATCGCGAACATCTGGATCGGCATCCCGTTCAACCTGGTGATCCTCTACTCCGGCCTGCAGAACATCTCGCAGGACCTCTACGAGGCGGCCTCGCTCGACGGCGCGACCGGCGCCCAGCAGTTCTGGCGGATCACGCTGCCGCTGCTGCGGCCGGTGTCGGCGATCACGATCCTGCTCGGCCTCGTCTACACGCTGAAGGTGTTCGACATCATCTGGATCATGACGAAGGGCGGCCCCGCCGACTCCTCGACCACGCTCGCCACCTGGACGTACCAGCTCGGCTTCGGCTCGATGCTGCCCGATTTCGGACCGGCCGCGGCCGTCGGCAACCTGCTGATCATCCTGGCCCTCGTCTTCGGCCTCGTGTACATCCGGGTCCAGCGGAAGCAGGCCGACTCGTGACCGCCCGACGCCCCTGGTACCTGACGGTGGTCGGGATCGCCCTCACGGCGGTCATGCTGTTCCCCGTCTACTGGATGATCAACGTCTCCCTCACTCCGACCGGCTCGATGCGGAAGGATCCGCCGGACTGGTTCCCGTTCGCTCCCACGTTCACCGGCTACCAGGCGGTGCTGAGCGAGCAGCTGCCCTACCTGGGCACCAGCCTCGTCGTCGGCCTCGGCACGGTGCTGCTGACCGTGGCGATCGCCGCTCCCGCCGCCTACTCGCTGGCGAAGCTGCGGCCCCGCGGCGGGCAGGCCCTCTCGTTCGTGCTGCTGATCGCGCAGATGATCCCGGCGATCATCATGGCGATGGGCTTCTACGCCATCTACCTCAACCTGGGACTGCTCAACTCGATCCCGGGCCTGATCGTGGCCGACTCCACCATCGCGGTGCCGTTCGGCGTGCTGATCTTCACGGCCTTCATGTCGGGGATCCCCGACGAGCTCACCCAGGCGGCCCGGATGGACGGAGCGAGCGCCTGGCGCACCTTCACCTCGGTGATCATGCCGATCAGCCGCAACTCCGTCGTCACCGTCTCGCTGTTCGCGTTCCTCTGGGCCTGGTCGGACTTCATCTTCGCCTCGACGCTCGACAGCGGCGGGAAGCTCCAGCCGATCACCCTCGGCATCTACAAGTACATCGGCAACAACAACCAGGAGTGGAACTCGATCATGGCGACCGCCGTGGTCGCCTCGCTCCCGGCCGCCGTCCTCCTCGTCGTCGCCCAGCGGTACGTCTCGGCGGGAGTCACCGCCGGCGCCGTCAAGGACTGACCCGTCCCTCCAAGGAGACACCGTGACCCTCACCGCCCCCACCGCCACCGCCCTCGGCGGCCCGGTCGCCCCCTCGCGGAGCGTGCTCCGGCCGCTGCGCCAGGACGAGATCCGCCTCACCGGCGGCTTCTGGAAGCACTACCAGGACCTCAACTCCTCCGCCGTCATCGAGCACTGCCGCTCGTGGATCGAGCGCGTCGGCTGGGCCGGCAACTTCGACCGCGCTGCCGACGGCTCGATCTCGTCCGCCGAGGGCGGCGACGTGCACGCGGGCATCGAGTTCGTCGACTCCGAGGTCTACAAGCTCCTCGAGGCCATGGCCTGGGAGCTCGGCCGGAGCGACGACGCCGGGCTGCAGGAGCGGTACGACGACCTCGTCGCGCGGGTCGCCTCCGCCCAGGACCCGGACGGCTACCTGCACACGAGCTTCGGCCGGCCCGGCCAGCGTGCGCGCTACTCCGACCTGGAGTGGGGCCACGAGCTGTACAGCTTCGGGCACCTGATCCAGGCCGCCGTGGCGCGGCTGCGCACCGGGCACGACGACCTCCTGCCGCAGGTCGCCCGACGGCTCGCCGACCACGTGCACCGCGAGTTCGGGCCCGAGGGGAGGGTCGCCGTGTGCGGCCACCCCGAGATCGAGCCGGCGCTCGCCGAGCTGGCGCGGGCGACGGGGGAGGAGCGCTACCTCGAGCTGGCCCGCCTGTTCGTGGAGCGGCGCGGGACGGGGACGCTGAAGCCGATCGCGTTCGGCGCCGAGTACTTCCAGGACGACGTGCCCGTGCGCGACGCGGAGGTGCTGCGCGGCCACGCGGTGCGGGCCCTCTACCTCGCCTCCGGGGCTCTCGATGTCGCGGTCGAGACCGGCGACGCCGAGCTGGAGGAGGCGGTCCGCCGCCAGTGGGAGGCGACCGTCGAGCGGCGCACCTACGTCACGGGCGGGATGGGCTCGCACCACCAGGACGAGGCGTTCGGCGCCGACTACGAGCTGCCGCCGGACCGCGCCTACGCCGAGACCTGCGCGGCGATCGGCTCCACGATGCTCAGCTGGCGGCTCCTGCTCGGCTCGAACGAGCCCCGCTACGCGGACCTGATGGAGCGGACGCTGCTGAACGCGGTGCTCCCCGCGACCCGCGAGGACGGCCGCGCCTTCTTCTACACGAACACGCTGCAGCAGCGCGTCGACGGAGTGGCTCCGGACGAGTCGCGCGAGACCGACCGCGCGCAGTCCAGCCTCCGCGCGCCCTGGTTCTGGGTCTCGTGCTGCCCGACCAACACCGCCCGCACCCTGGCGAGCGTGGAGCTCGGCTTCGCGACCGCTACCGACGACGGGGTGCAGCTCCACCAGTACGGCGCGTACGAGGTGCGCACCGGAGGCGTCGCGCTGCGCGTCGAGACGGAGTACCCGGCCGACGGCGAGATCGTCGTGCGGATCCTCGAGGACGCGGAGTTCGCGCTGACGCTGCGGGTGCCGCCGTTCGCGCGGGGCTCGGCGCTGCTCGACGGCGAGCCGGTCTCGACGCCGACCGTCACTGTCCGCCGGGCGTTCTCCGCCGGCGACACCGTGCGGCTCTCGCTGCCGATGACGGCCCGCTTCGTCGCCCCGCATCCCCGGATCGACGCGGTGCGCGGCCAGGTCGCCCTCGAGCGCGGGCCGTTCGTGCTGGCGATCGAGTCGCTCGACCTGCCCGAGGGCCTGGACACCGAGCACATCGCGGTCGACGCCTCGGTGCCGCCCGTCGTGACGGCGGAGGGAGCGCGCGTGTCCCTCGTGGCGCGGGAGGCGGCTCCCGGCTGGCCCTACGGTTCCGTGCCGGTGGAGGAGGGGCGCCGCTTCGAGGCGGAGTTCCGGCCGTACCACCGCTGGGCGAACCGCGGACCGTCGACGATGCGGATCTGGACGCCGACGGCCTGACGGGCACCGCTCGCGAGAACGCGGAAGTCGTCGCACTCGAGCGCGAGTGCGACGACTCCTGCGTAGTGGCTGCCGTCGCGGCGCCCGCGCTCAGATCCAGCCGCGCTCGCGGGCCTCGATGACCGCGCGCTGGCGGGTGTCGACGTCGAGCTTGCGCAGGATCGACGAGACGTGGTTGCGAACGGTGCCGGAGGAGAGGTGCAGCGCCGCGCCGATCTCGCCGATCGTCTCGCCGCGGGAGCCGGCGCTGAGCACGTCGAGCTCGCGGTCGGTCAGCGGGCTGCGCGTGCTCGCCAGGGCGTCGGCGGCGATCTCCGGATCGACGTAGCGGCGTCCGCTCGCGACCTGGCGGATCACCTCGGCGACGTCCTCGACCCGGCGCGACTTCGGCAGGAAGCCGCTGACGCCCGCTCCGAGCGCTCGCCGCAGGACCCCCGGCCGCGCGTGCCGGGTGACGACCACGACGCGCGTCGCCGAGACCCGGCGCAGCCGCTCCGCCGCCTCGATCCCGTCGAGCCCGGGCATCTCGACGTCGAAGAGGCACACGTCGGGCTGCAGGCGCAGCGCCTCCGCGACCGCCTGCTCGCCGTCGCGGCACTCGCCCACGATCTCGAGGTCCTCCTCGAGGCGGAGGAGCGCGGCCAGCGCCGTGCGGATCATGTCCTCGTCGTCGGCGATCAGCACCCGGATCACGAGTCGCTCCCCACCGGCAGGCGCGCGTCCAGCTCGAAGGAGCGGCGGACCGCCCCGGCGCGCAGCGTCCCGCCCGCGCGCTCGACCCGCTCCGCCATGCCGAGGACGCCCGAGCCGGTCCCGTCCGCCTCCTCCGCGTCCGGTGCCAGGTCGTTCACCGCCTCGAACCGCCACTCGTCCTGCTCCCGCGCGAGCCGCAGCCGCGCGCTGGAGCCGCCGCCGTGCTTGAGGATGTTGGTCGTCGTCTCGCGGACCACCGGCCCGAGCGTCTCGGCCGGCGCGTGAGCCGCCGCCGGGTCGACCTCGAGCTCGACGCGGAGCCCGGCCGAGCGGAGCAGGTCGGCAGCGTTGGCCAGCTCGTCGGCGAGCGGGACGCTGCGGAAGCGCGTCGCCAGCTCGCGGGTGCCGGTGCGGGCGCCGTCGACCGAGCGCCGGGCGGCGCGCAGCTGCTCGAGAGAGGCCTCCGGGTCGCTGCCGAGGAGGCGCTCGGCGAGCTCGAGCTGCAGCGCGATCACCTGGAGGTGGTGCCCCTGGAGGTCGTGCACGTCGCCGGCGAGCAGCAGGCGCTCCTGCGCGGCGGCGAGTCGGCCCTCGGCGGCGCGCGCCCGGTCGAGCTCGCGGACGATGTCCCACCACCACAGCGCGCTGACGACCGTCAGGGGCAGCAGCGTCGCGAACAGCAGGAGGGTCGAGAGCGCGGCCGACGCGTCCGGCGCCGCGCGTGTCTGCTCGAGCACCGCCGCGACCGCGAGGACGATCGTGCAGAGCACCATCACCCGGAGCCGCACCCCGCTCTGCCAGGGCAGCACGGCGACCAGGGTCGCGGCGAGCGAGAGCCCGAGCGCGAGGCTCCCGGCGGCCGTGCCGGTGAGCGCCGCGGCCGCCACTCCGAGGCCGAAGACCAGGGTCGGCACAGCCCGGAGGCGCACCGGGCCCTCGCGGTCGGCGCGCCGGTACGCGAGCGCGGTCGGCGAGAACACCGCGACCCAGGCGGCCGCACCCAGGAAGTAGGCGCCCTTCCGCCACTCCTCGGCCTCGGCGCTCAGCACCGCCACGGACCAGACGGCCAGGACGATCACCACGAAGGAGGCGGCCGACGCGAGGGTGTACCACCAGGTCACGGCGACGCCGCGGCCCGCGCGCACGGGCGGATCCGCCTCGGTCGAGTTCACCATGCGGCCCAGGCTACGACCATGACACTTGTCACCCCTCGGGCCGTCGATCCTCCCGGGACGCGGTGACCCGGCGGCACTGCCGCAGCGGGCGCGGACACGGTCGGATGGAGGAGTCCCGAGAGCCGGGGCCACGAACCGGAAGGCACGACCATGACGATCATCAGCGACGCGATCCTCGGATTCCAGGACCTGATCGGCCGCGTTCCCGAGCTCGTGCAGCCCCTCGTCGTCGCCGCGGCCGGGGCCGTCCCCTTCATCGAGGGCGAGGGAGCGGCGAGCATCGGGATCATCGGCGGCATCCACCCGGTCGTCGCCGGGCTTGCGGGGGCGATCGGCAACTTCGTCTGCGTGGCGCTGCTCGTGCTGCTGGGCACCGGCGTCCGCTCGGCGATCACGGGCCGCTCGGAGGCGAAGCGGACGACTCCGCGGCGCGAGAAGTTCCAGCGGGCCTTCACCCGCTACGGCGTCCCGGGCGTGAGCCTGCTGGGGCCGCTGCTGCTCCCGACGCACTTCACCGCGGTGATGCTGGCGGGCGCCGGAGTCGGCCGCGGGCGGATCCTGCTCTGGCAGGGCGTCGCGATCGCGCTGTGGACGACGGTGCTCACGGTGATCGTCGGGCTCGCGGTCTCGGGCGCGACGCAGGCGGGCTGAGCGGGCCGGACACGGTCCTGAAGCGTGCGACCCCGGTCGCGTAGAGGCGTCCGCGCCACCGGTCAGTGCCGGATGCGCCGTCCCGGTCCGCCGTCCGGATCCGCCGGGCCGGCGGACTGCAGGTGGGTGTGCAGGCGGATGAGGGTGTCGCGCAGCCGGGTCTTGACGGTGCCGAGCGGGATCGACAGCTCCTCCGCGATCTCGGAGTGGCTGTACCCGCGGACGTAGGCGAGGTAGAGGACGTCGTGGTGGATGGCGGCGAGCTGCCGGATCGCGCCGGCCGCGGGCGCCAGGGCCAACCGGACGTCCGAGCGCTCCCACTCGTGATCGCGCGGCCGGTCGAGGACCGTGTACTGCAGCTCCCGGCGCCGCGCCGACCGGTCCGCCCGGGCGCGGTCCACGGCACGGCGGTGCGCGACCTGGGCCAGGAAGGCGAGCACGGGACGGCCCGGGTCGAGCGAGCGCGCGGTGCGCCAGAGCTCGAGGTAGACCTCCTGCGCGACCTCCTCGGCTGCGGCGCGGTCGTCGAGCACGGCGTCCGCGACGGAGACGACCCGGCCCGCGGTGAGCGAGTAGAGCTGCCGGAAGGCGGTCCGGTCGCCCGCGCAGACCCGCAGCAGCAGGGCCGCTGACCGCGCAGGGCTGTCCCCGGGCTCACGCCGCTTGCCCGTCATCGTCGACACAGGGCTCAGCCTGGCACCGCGGACGCGCTCCTCCCGGGGTCGTGCCCTGAGAGGTGGCCCCCGTTAGAGGCTCACTTTCACAGGAGTCCGCCGATGCGCGCCGCACGCCCGCCGATGCGCGGCCCCGGTCGCGCACGGGGCCCGTGCGGCGGCGTCGACGGACTGGGCCGCCCGTCAGGCGGCGACGCGCGCGTTCGACTGCGCGAGGAGCGCGACCGAGCGCAGGCGCGCCTCCGTCTGCAGCGACGCGTGGGCGACGATGACCTCGTCGGCGTCGGCGGAGCGCGCGAAGTCGGCGGCGTAGTCGGCCACCTGGTCGCCGGTGCCGACACCGGTGTAGGTGGTCATGCTCGCGACGTGGGCGCCGATCGGGGCGCTGAGCAGGGCGTCGAGCTCCTCGTCGTCGAAGGTCTGGCCGACGGGGATCTGCCCGCTCTGGCGCAGCAGCATCATCAGGCGGGCGCGCTTCATCTGCGCGAACTGCTCCTGCGCGTCCTCCTCGGTGTCGGCGGCGATGGCGTTCATCCCGGCGATCACGTAGGGCGCGTCGAGCTGCTCGGAGGGGCGGAAGCCGCGGCGGTACTCCGCGACGGCCTGGTGCAGCGCGTCCGGAGCGAAGTGCGAGGCGAACGCGTACGGCAGGCCCAGCGCGGCCGCGAGCTGCGCGCCGAAGAGCGAGGAGCCGAGGATGTAGAGGGGGACGCGGGTGCCGGCACCGGGCGTCGCGCTCACTCCGGGGATGCGGGACTCGCCGGCGAGGAACGCCTGCAGCTCCAGCACGTCCTGCGGGAAGCGCTCGGAGGAGTCGGGGTCGCGGCGGAGCGCGCGGAAGGTCGCCTGGTCGCTGCCGGGGGCGCGGCCGAGTCCGAGGTCGATCCGGCCCGGGTGCAGCGTCTCGAGGGTGCCGAACTGCTCGGCGATGGTGAGCGGGGAGTGGTTCGGCAGCATGACGCCGCCGGAGCCGAGGCGGATCGTGGAGGTCTGCGAGGCGACGTGCGCGATGAGCACCGAGGTCGCGCTGGAGGCGATGCTCGCCATGTTGTGGTGCTCGGCGTACCAGACGCGGCGGTAGCCGTTCCGCTCGGCCTCCTGGGCCAGGGCGACGGAGGCGGCGAAGCTGTCGCGAGCGGTCTCACCGGGGGCGATGGGGGCGAGGTCGAGGATGGAGAGGGGAACGCTCATGGTGAGGGCAACGCCCGCGACGGCTCCGGTGTTCCCGTCGCGGGCGCCTTCCTCACGCCTCGGGGATGTCGCGGCCGTACGCCTCCAGCGTCACGGCCTCGGGCTCCGGTCCGCCGCGCACGCCGGCCTCGAGGGCGTCGATCCGGGCGAGCTCCGAGCCGGAGAGCGCGAAGTCGAACACGTCGATGTTCTCGGCGATGCGCTCGGGGCGGGTCGACTTGGGGATGACCTGGCGGCCCTCCTGGAGGTGCCAGCGCAGCATCACCTGCGCGGCCGTCTTCCCGTACTTGGCGCCGAGCTCGAGGAGCACCGGGTCGTCGAAGCTGCGGCGCGGGGAGTCGCGGTAGGCGGTGATGCCGCCGATCGGCGACCAGGCCTGGGTGAGGATGTCGTTCTCGCAGCCGAAGCGCTCGACCCGCCGCTGCTGGAAGTACGGGTGCACCTCGAGCTGGTTCACCGCGGGGACGACGTCGGTCTCGGCGAGCAGGCGGGTGAGGTGCTCGACCATGAAGTTGCTCACGCCGATCGCCCGCACCCTCCCGTCGGCGAGCAGCCGCTCGAGCGCCCGGTAGGCGTCGAGGGTGCGGTCGAAGGCCTCGGGCAGGGCCTGGTGCAGGATCAGCAGGTCGATCCGCTCGACGCCGAGCTTGCCCGCGCTCTTGTCGAAGGCGTGCAGCGTCTCGTCGTAGCCGTAGTCGCTGATCCACACCTTCGTCTCGAGGAAGACGTCGTCGCGGCCGGCGATCGCCTCGCCCACCTCGCGCTCGTTGCCGTAGGCCGCCGCCGTGTCGATGTGCCGGTACCCCGCGTCGAGCGCGGCGGCGACGGCGGCGCGGGTCTCGTCGGGCGGAGTCTGGAAGACGCCGAGTCCGAGGGCGGGGATCTCGACACCGTTGTGGAGAGTGAACGTGTTCATGAGCCCACGCTACGTCCGCAGACGCCGAGTCGCCCGAGAAGCCGCGCGCGACTCCTCAGGCGACCCCGTCGCTCCGGCCCTGCTCAGCCGTCGATCGGCAGCAGGATCCCCTTCACCGTCTCGTCCGTGGCGAGGAACTCCTGCACGGCCGGATCCTGGAAGGCCTGGACGAGCTTCTTCACGTTCTCGGTGTCGCGGTACTTCGAGCCGATGGTGAGCTGCCCGGCGAAGTCGTCGGGGGCCTGCGGGGCGAAGATCTGCTGCTCGATCGGGATGCCGGCGGCGAGGTAGTACTCGGTGTACCCGACGGCCGCGTCGAGGTCCGGCAGGGCGCGCGACTGGGCGGCGAAGTCGAGCAGCGTGAACTGCAGGTTCTTCGGGTTCTCGGCGATGTCGTCCTGGGTCGCGGTGCCCGGCTCCGTGCCCGGCTTCAGCGTGATCAGGCCGGCGTTCTGCAGCAGCCAGAGGCCCTGCGCCTCGTTGGCGGGGTCGGAGTAGAGCGAGACCGTGCCGCCGTCGGGGATCTGGGAGACGTCGGAGTACTTGTCGCTCCAGAGCCCGAAGCCCCAGCGGAAGACGGGGGTGGCCGCCTCCTCCTCGAAGTCGGGGTTGGCCTCGAGCACCTGTCCCAGCCAGAGCTTGTGCTGATAGACCGTGGCCGCGACCTCGCCCTCGCTCACCGCGCGGTTGATGGTGTTGCTGTCGGAGAGCCCCTTGAAGGCGACGGTGATGCCGTAGCGCGGCGCCACCTCCTTCGCGACGAAGTCGACCAGGGCCTGCTCGGAGGCGTTGCCCTCGGCGGTCGCGACGTAGAGCGTCGCGCCCTCCTGCTCGTTGGCCGAGACGGCGGGGGAGAGGAGCGGGACGGCGATCGCGGAGGCGACGCCGACCACGACGACGGCCGCTCCGGCGATCCAGGGCCAGCGGCGCTTCTTCTTGAGATCGAATCCGAGGTCGTCGGGAGTGGACATGGCGGTGCCTTTCGAAGAGGGGGTGCGCGGGCGCGCGGGAGGGACGCCCGAGGGCGTAGGAGGAGGAGTGGTTCTAGACGGCGGCCGCGACCCGCGGCGCTCGCCGCGAGCGGGAGGCGCCCGGCGTGGTCGCGCGGACGAGGGCGTCGCCGGTGAGCTGCACGGTCGCGACGGTGGCGACCAGGATCACGATGGTGGCGAGCATGACGGTGGTGTCGAAGCGCTGGTAGCCGTAGGTCACCGCGACGTAGCCGATGCCGCCGGCGCCGATCGTGCCGGCGATCGCCGAGTACTCGATCATCGCGATCGTGTTGATCGTCAGGCCGCCGATGATCTGCGGCACCGCCTCGCTGAGCTGGGCGGTCCGCACCACCTGCAGCCGCGACGCTCCGGAGGCGCGGGCGACGCGGGTGAGCGAGAGCGGCACGCTGCGCAGCGCGTTCTCGACGATCCGGGTGAAGAAGGCGATCCCCGCGATCGACATCGGCACGACGGCGGCCGCGATCCCGATGTTGGTGCCGGTGATCAGGCGCGTGAACGGCATGATCGACGCCATCAGGATGAGGAACGGCAGCGAGCGGCCGACGCTGATGACGGCGCTGAGCACCTGGTTGGCGGCCCGGTTCTCGGCCAGCCCGCCCGGAGCGAGGTTGTGCACGAGAGCGCCCAGCGGCACGCCGACCAGCACCACGATCGCCATGACGATGCCGACCATGATCAGCGTCTCGCCGAGCGCCGGCAGCACCAGCGCGGGGATCTGCTCGAGCGGGACCTTGTTGTCGAGGTGGAGGATCATGCCGCCACCTCCTCGGCGAGGACGCGCACGCCGGCGGGCCGGACCGACAGGCCGAGCTCGGCCGCCGCACGGGTGAGCCGCGCCTCATCGACCGGGCCGAGCCCGATCGTCGCGTGGCCGACCGCCTGCCCGTCCACCGTCTCGATCGCCGCGCCGAGCAGCGAGACGGGGCCGACCGCCTCCGCGAGCCGGGTGACCCAGTCGGTCGGCACTCCGGAGCGGGAGTAGCCCACCACCCATTCGCCCAGACCCGGGCCGGGCGCGACGGAGGGGCGCACCGGGTTGAGGGCGAGGCCGAGCGGGGACGCGGGGTCGCGCAGCAGGTCGACGAGACGGCCTGACTCCACGATGCGGCCGTGGTCGAGGCGGGCGACGGAGTCGGCCACCTGGCGCACCGTCTCCATCTCGTGAGTGATGAAGAGGATCGAGAGGCCCAGGTCGTCGCGCAGCTCCTTCAGGAGCGTGGTGATCGCGGTGGTCGAGGCGGGGTCGAGGCCCGAGGTGGCCTCGTCCGAGAGCAGCACCGAGGGGCGGAGGGCGAGCGCGCGGGCGATGCCGACGCGCTGGCGCTGACCACCGGAGAGCTGGTGCGGGTAGTAGCGCGCGCGGTCCGAGAGGCCGACGCGCTCGAGCAGCTCCGCGACGCGGCGCTTCGTCTCGGCGGCGGTGACGCCGAGGTACTCCAGCGGCAGGGCCACGTTCTGCTCGGCCGTGCGGCGGCTGAAGAGTCCGTCGGACTGGAAGACGGTGCCGATGCGGCGGCGGGCGACGCGCAGCCGCTCCTCCGAGAGCTGCGAGAGCGCCTCCCCGTTGACGACGACCGTGCCCGAGGTGGGCCGCTCCAGGAGGTTCACGCAGGCGGCGAGCGTGCTCTTGCCCGCACCGCTCGGGCCGACGACGGCGAAGATCTCGCCGGTCGCGACCGAGAAGTCGAGGCGGTCGAGCACGGTCGCCGGACCGTACGACTTGCTGAGCTGCTCGAGCCGGATCATCGCGTTCCTTCGGAGGGGTCGGGCGGCCGCGGCCTCTCCGCGTCGTCCCGGACACGATGATGGAGCACCGCGGGCCCGCCCGTCCCGGCCCGCGTCGCCCGGCGTAACCCTTCGTCGCCGGGCGTAACAGTGCGCGGGCCGGAGGGGGTCGCGGCCGCGAGACGCGACAGGACCGCCGCGGCCGGCAGCACGCGGGCTACCGTGACCGGATGCAGCCGAAGTGGGAGTCGACGACCATCGAGCGCGCCTTCGACGAGGGGTGGTCGGACGAGCCGATGGGGACGAAGGAGAAGTTCTGGCTCGTCGCCGACGGCGATCTGTGGCTCTTCAAGTTCGCCCGCCATCGAGGAGACGAGACCCGCGGTGAGGACTGGGCGGAGTGGGTGTCGTTCCATCTCGCGCGGATGCTCGACGTCCCGTGCGCGGAGATCCGACCTGCGACGGTGGGCGGTCGGCGCGGAATCATGTCGAGGAACGTCATCGAGCGCGAGCAGATCCAGAGCCTCGAGATCGGGAACAGCCTGCTGCGCCACTCCGATCGCCACTACGACCACGCTCGGAGGCGGCCCAACGACCGCTACACCGTCGATGCGGTGAGACGTGCTCTCGACGGCGTCGACGCTCCTGCAGGCTTCGACGCCGTCGCCGGACTGAGCGGTTTCGACGTGTGGGCGGGCTACCTGCTGTTCGATGCCTGGGTAGCTGGACGGGATCGACACGACGAGAACTGGGCCGTCATCGCCGGACGCGGTCATCGGACCCTCTCGCCCTCGTTCGATCACGGCAACGCCCTCGGGTTCCAGGAGACCGAGGAGAAGCGCGCCGCCTGCCTCGCCGATGAGGCTCTCTTCGACCGGTGGGTGCGGAGAGGAAGGAGTCACCATTTCGCCGGGAGACCGCTGCTGGTCGACCTCGCAGCGGAGGCCCTCGCGGCGGCCTCTCCGGAGGCGCAGGCGTTCTGGCCTGCTCGCCTCCGAGCGGTCGATCCCTCTGCAGTCCGCGAGGTCCTCGCGGCGGTGCCTCCGACCCTGATGTCGGAGACGTGCGCTAGTTTCACGGAAGGACTGCTGGCAGCGACACGGAGGAGGATCCTCGATGACTCTCCTCGTTGATCGACCGGCGCCGCGTCCGACCCCTGGTGTCCGCGAGCTGCTGCTCGTCTGGCAGAACCCTCGTACTCGCCGATTCCTCCGCGCGGCGGTGCTGTCCGTCGGGGTCGACGGCTTCCTCTTCCGGTACGAGCCGGCGGCTGTCGCCGACGAGGACTTCTTCCCGCTCGCGGAGTTCCCCCGTGTGGACGCGGAGTACCGGAGCTCGTCCCTTCCGCCGTTCTTCGCCAACAGGGTGATGTCGTCCGAGCGCGGCTCGTACGAGGAGTACCTGGGGTGGCTCGGTCTCGAGGCGGCGTCCCCCGACCTCCCCGTCGAGATCATGGTCCGGACCGGCGCGGCGCGAGCGACCGACACCTTCCATGTCGTGGAGAAGCCTCTCCGCACCGCGCAGACCCTCATCAGTCGTTTCTTCGTGTCGGGAGTCCGCCATCGGGCCGAGCTCCCGCTTCCGGTGCTGCCTCTCGAGCAGGGCGACGGGCTGGTCCTCGTGCCCGACGCCTCGAACCTCCGCAACCCGGAGGCCTACGAGGTGGCCTCGGTGTCCGGCGAGCGGATCGGATGGGTGCCGGACTGGCTGTGCGGTGAGGTCGCCGCGCTCATGGCGTCCGGATGGGAGGTCGAGGCGGTCGCCGAGAAGGTGAACCCCGAGGCCCCGTCCCACGTCCAGGTGCTCTGCCGGATCGCCGCGACCCTGCGTCACTGAACCCGCTCCCGCTCAGCTCGCGGCGGCCGCCGCGCGGGGGCTCTCGGCGCTCGCCTCGCGGTCGAAGCGCTCGCGGCTGAAGACCTGGTCGGCTGTCGTCAGGGCGAGGCCGATCACGCCGGCCAGCTCGCCCAGGTCCGACGTGTGGATGGTCAGGTGCCGCGTGGCGAGCGGGTGGGTGCGCAGGTAGACGCGCTCGCGCAGGCCCGACATCAGCACCTCGCCGCAGTCGCCGAGCTGGCCCGAGATCACGATGGTCCGCGGGTTGAGGATGTTGACGAGGTCGGCGACCGCCTCGCCGAGGACGCGGCCGGCCTGGCGCACCGCCTGGGTGGCGCGCATGTCGCCGCGGAGCACGCGGGCCGTGACGTCGGCGACGTGCTTGATCGAGGGGTCGTCGGCCGAGAGGTCGCGGACGAGGGCCCAGCCGCTCGCATACGCCTCCACGCAGCCGGCGTTGCCGCAGCGGCAGGGCAGCGGATCCGCGTCGACCGTGCCCGTGACCGCGCGGGTGTGGCCGATGTCGCCGGCCGCGCCGACGGCTCCGCGGATCGTCGCTCCGTTGAAGACGAGGCCCGAGCCGATGCCGGTGCCGAGCTTCAGGCTGATCAGGTTGTCGGAGCCGTGGTGGCGCGACTCGGCGAGGGCGCGGGCGTTCGCGTCGTTCTCGATGACGACCTGCACGCCCTCGTACGGCTCGGCGAAGTAGCCGGCGATGTCGAAGTCGTCCCAGCCGGTCATGATCGGCGGGTTGCGCACGCGCCCGGCGGCGAACTCGACCGGCCCCGGGACTCCGACGCCGATGCCGGCGACCGCGTCGCCCTGCTGCAGCCGCTCGAACGCGGCGATCACCAGCGAGAGCACGGCGTCCGGCCCCTCCCAGACGTCGACGACGCCGCTCTCGTGCCGGAGGGGGGTGCCGCGCAGGTCGCAGGCGGCGGCGACGAATCCGCTCGCCCCGATGTCGGCGGTGAGGAACACCGTGCCGACCAGGTTCATCGCGAACATGCTCGAGGGGCGCCCGCCGGTCGACTCGCCGCCGGTGGTGGGGGCGATCAGGCCGAGCTCCACGAGGGTCGCGAGGCGCTGGTTGACGGTGGAGCGGGAGAGCCCCGTCTGCTCCATCACCGCGTTGCGCGAGACCTCGCCCTGCTCGCGGAACAGCGCGAGGACGTCGGCCACGTGCGAACCGGCCTCGCCGGTGGAGTACCCCGTCATCGCTCCCCTTCTTGTCACGGTCAGCGTACATGCCTGCCGACGGGAAACCTGAAGTTCCCCGACTTTCGTATTGCGGTAACGCGAAAGCCCCGGTAGTTTTCACACACCGGCACGCAGTGGTGCCACTGATCCTCAAGGATGACGATGAACCGCACAGCACGCCGCCTCCTCCCGGTTCTCGCACCGGTCGGCGCCCTCGCACTCCTCCTCACCGGCTGCGCCTCGGGTGGCGACACGGCCGCCGGCGGCTCCGGATCGACCAAGGTCGCCGCGGTCATCAAGGGCCTCGACAACCCCTTCTTCCAGGCGATGGAGAACGGCATCGAGGACACCGCGAAGGACGACTCCGTGGACGTCTCGGTGCAGGCCGCCGCCGACATCGGCGACACCACCGGCCAGGCCGACAAGCTCACCACCGTCGCCGGCCAGGACTTCGGCTGCCTCATCGTCAACCCGATCAGCGGCACGAACCTGGTGCAGGCCCTCGCCTCCGCCACCGGCAAGACGATCGTCAACATCGACAGCCCGCTCGACCCCGACGCGGTCGAGGCCGCGAACCTCGACGTCACCACCTACATCGGCACCGACAACGAGGCCGCGGGCGGCAAGGCCGGCGACTTCCTCCTGCAGCAGCTGCCCGCCGGCTCCGAGGTCGCCGTCATCGGCGGAGTCTCGGGAGACGTCACCAGCGCCGCCCGCGTCGACGGCTTCACCGCCGCGATCGGCTCCGACCTCACCGTCGTCCAGGAGGCCGCGGCCGACTGGAAGCGCGAGGTCGCGCTGACCAAGGCGACCGACATCCTCGCCGCGAACCCCGACGTGAAGGCGTTCTTCGCCGCGAACGACGACATGGGCCTCGGCATCGTCAAGGCCGTCGAGAACGCGGGCCTCACCGGCTCCGTCCAGGTGGTCAGCGTCGACGGCAACGAGGACGCGCTGCAGTCGGTGAAGGACGGCGGCCTCACCGCCACCGTCGCCCAGTACCCCTACGCGATCGGCCAGCTCGGCGTGCAGGCGTGCGAGGCCGTCGGCGCCGGCGAGGAGATCCCCGCCGAGATCGAGTCGCCCACCGCACTCGTGACCTCCGAGACCGCGGAGCAGGCCCTCGGCGCCTTCCCCCAGCCGTTCGAGGAGTTCGACAACCCGCTCGCCGCGCTCGTCCCCAGCAAGTAGGACCTCCCGCCCATGGCAACCCAGGAAGCGACCATGACCTCAGTCACCGCCCGACCCCCGGCCAGCGCCTCCCCGCTGCTGGCGAACCTCCGTCAGCTCAGCTTCTGGGCCGAGAACGCCGCACCGATCGGGCTCGTCGCCCTGGTGATCGTGTTCTCGATCGCGACGCCGACGTTCCTCAGCCTCGGCAACATCAAGGCGATGCTCGTCGCCGCCGCGATCCTGGTCATCCTCTCGATCGGCCAGTCCTTCGTCATCACCACCGGCGGCATCGACCTCTCGATCTCGGCGACGATGACCGTCGGAGCGGTCGGCTTCGGCATCGGCTGGAGCGCCGGCTGGGGCTTCTGGCTCTCGGCGCTCGCGGCCCTGCTCTTCGCGGGGCTGATCGGAGTGATCAACGGCTTCCTGATCGCGAAGGGCAAGGTCACCGACTTCATCGCGACACTGGGCACGCTCTCGGTGGCGACCGGCCTCGCGCTGATCGTCTCCGACGGCAAGCCGATCACGGTCGGCAGCCCCGAGCTGCTCCGCCTCACCACCGGCTCGATCGGGATCATCGGCTACCCGATCATCCTGGCCGCGGTCATCGGAGTCGTCGCCTGGGTCGTCATGTTCCGCACCCGCTTCGGCCTGCACGTGCAGGCGGTCGGCGGCAACGAGGAGAGCGCGGTCGCCAACGGCATCAAGGCCGGACGCGTGCGCATCGCGGTGTACATCATCGCCGCCGTCCTCGCCGGAGTCGGCTCGCTCCTCCTCGTCGCCCGCGTCGGCGCCGCGGAGCCGGCCATCAACACGCAGTACCTGCTCAACTCCATCGCGGCCGTCGTGCTCGGCGGAGTGAGCCTCACCGGCGGCAAGGCCAAGATCGTCGGCCCGATCATCGGAGCGTTCCTCCTGACCGCGCTGACCAACGGCCTGACCCTGCTCGGCGTCTCGCAGTTCTACCAGCCCCTCGCCGTCGGCCTGGTGGTCGTGCTCGCCGCCCTCATCACCCGCTACCAGAAGAAGTGAGCCCAGCCATGACCAGCGACATCCTGCTCGAAGCGCGGGACATCAAGAAGTCCTTCGGCGGCGTCCACGCTCTCAAGGGAGCGTCGATGTCGATGCGCCGCGGCGAGATCACCGCCCTGATCGGCGACAACGGCGCGGGCAAGTCCACCCTCGTCCGCTGCCTCTCCGGGGTGCACCCCGCCGACTCCGGCACCATCACCCTCGACGGCGACGTGGTGCACTTCACCACTCCGCTCGGCGCGCGGGACGGCGGCATCGAGACGGTGCACCAGACCCTCGCCCTGGTCGAGGACCTGACCGTGTGGCAGAACTTCTTCCTCGGCCGCGAGCTCACCAAGGGCGTGCCCGGGGTGCGGTTCCTCGACCGCACGCAGATGAAGAAGACGGCCCAGGAGCTGCTCGGCGACCTCGCCGTGAACGTCCCGCCGGTCACCAGCAAGGTCCGCCGCCTCTCGGGCGGCCAGCGCCAGGCGGTCGCGATCGCCCGGGCCGCGGGCTGGGGCAGCAAGATCGTGATCATGGACGAGCCGACCGCGGCGCTCGGCGTCCAGGAGACGGCGCGCGTCGAGAAGATCATCCTCAAGCTGCGCGACGCCGGAGTGGCCGTGCTGCTGATCAGCCACAACTTCGACCAGGTGATGCGCCTGAGCGACCAGGTGTGGGTGATGCGCGCGGGCCTCGCCGTCGCCGGCCGCCGTACCGCCGAGACCAGCGGCGACGAGCTCGTCTCGCTGATCACGGGCGCGAAGGCCGCCTGATGCACCCCGAGTTCCTGCACCGCGGGAGCACGGAGCGCTCGTCGCCGATCGGGGTCCACGCGGGCCTGCTCGTCGGCGACTGGACGCCGGAGTCGGGGCGCCGCGCGATCGGCGCCGCCGCCTCGATCGGCTTCGACCTGATCGAGATCCCGGCTCCCGCCGACCCCGACGCCTCCGCGTGGACCGCCGACCTGCTCGACGAGCACGGGATCGACGCGGTCGTCTCGCTCGCGCTGGACGCCGACTCCGACATCACCGACCAGGCCACGGCCGGCCGCGGCGAGGAGCGGCTCCTGGCGGCCGTGCGGTTCGCCGAGGCGATCGGCGCGCGGTACGTCGGCGGAGTCACCTACTCGGCCATGCGCAAGTACGAGCACGCGGCCGACGCGGCTGCCCGCTCGCGCTCGCTCGACGTGCTGCGGCGGGTCGCCGCGGCCGCCGCTCCCGCCGGCGTCGTCGTCGGAGCGGAGTACGTGAACCGCTACGAGAGCAACCTGCTGAACACGGCCGCCCAGACCGCCGCATTCCTCCGCGAGCTCGACGCGCCGAACGTGCTCCTGCATCTCGACACGTTCCACGCCCACCTCGAGGAGGTCGACCTCGCGAGCGCCGTCCGCGACGCCGGCGACCTGCTCGGCTACCTCCACGCCTCCGAGAACCACCGCGGAGAGCTGGGCACCGGGAGCACCGACTGGACCGGGCTCGCGGCGGCGCTCGCCGACTCCGGCTACCGCGGTCCGCTCACCCTCGAGAGCTTCTCGCCCGCCGTCCAGCCCCCGGCCTCGGCCGAGGGCATGGGCCTCTGGCGCGAGCTCTGGCACGACCCCGTCGCCCTCGCGATCTCCGGCCACGCGTTCCTCGCGGACCTGCTCGACACCGACCCCGCGGCCCGACGCCGCCCCTGAACCTCTCGAACCAAGGAGCACCACCATGACCACCAACCCTCTCGGAGTGCACGCCCTCGTCTTCGCCGGCGGCACCACCCCCGACGAAGTGACCGCGACGATCGAGCAGACCAAGGCGGCCGGATTCGACCTGCTGGAGCTCTCGCTGCACGACGTGCAGAACCTCGACACCGCCTCCGCTCGCGCCGCCCTCGAGGCGAACGACCTCGGCATCGTCTGCTCGCGCGGCCTCGCCTTCTCGGCCGACGTCTCCAGCGACGACCCGGAGGTTGTGGCGCGCGGCGCGAAGCTGCTCGCCGACTCCCTCGAGACCACGCATGCGCTCGGCGGCACCCACTTCACCGGCGCCCTCTACAGCGCGCTCGGGAAGTACAGCGCGCCCCTCTCGGCCGCGGGCCGCGCGAACGTCGTCTCGGTGCTGACCGACCTCGCCGCCGAGGCCTCGACGAAGGGCATGACCCTCGGCCTCGAGATCTGCAACCGCTACGAGACCAACGTCATCAACACCGCCGCGGACGCCCTGCGCCTCGCCGACGACATCGGCGCCGACAACGTCCTGATCCACCTGGACACGTACCACATGAACATCGAGGAGGACGACTTCTTCCGCCCGGTGCTGCTGGTCGGGGATCGTCTCGGGTATGTCCACATCGGCGAGAACCACCGCGGCTACCTCGGCAGCGGCCACCTCGACTTCACGACGTTCTTCCACGCCCTCGCCGCGATCGACTACCGCGGACCCATCACCTTCGAGTCGTTCTCGTCGGCCGTCGTCTCGCCGACCCTCTCGAACGACCTGGCCGTGTGGCGGAACCTCTGGAACGACGGCCCCGCGCTCGCCCGCCACGCCCACGGCTTCCTGGTGAACGCGCTGGAGAGCAGCCGTGGCGAGGCCTGAGACCGAGGTCGCGCCCGACGCGGTGCGGCCCGGTCTCGACGAGCTGGCCGGGCGCGCGCTCGCGCTGACCTCGCCGGGCCGCCGCGCGATCGTCGCGATCGCCGGCAGCCCCGGGGCCGGCAAGACCACGCTCGCCCGGGCCGTGGTCGCCCGCGCGAACGAGCTCGCGGGGGAGGGGACCGCCGCCTTCGTGCCGATGGACGGCTTCCACCTCGCCAACGCCACGCTCGACGAGCTCGGCCGCCACGATCGCAAGGGCGCCCTCGACACGTTCGACGGCTGGGGCTTCCTCGCCCTGGTGCGGAGGCTGCGCGCCGAGACCGACCACGTCGTCTACGCGCCCACCTTCGAGCGGACCGTCGACGAGGGAGTGGCCGGCGCGCTGGCCGTGCACCCCTCCGCGTCGCTCGTCGTGCTGGAGGGCAACTACCTCCTCGTCGACGAGGGCCCGTGGGCGCTGCTGCGCGCCGAGTTCGACGAGGCCTGGTTCTGCGCGACTCCCGAGACCGAGCGCTTCGAGCGCCTGGTCGACCGCCACGTCTCCTTCGGCCGCGCCCCCGAGGCGGCCTCCGCCTGGGCCTCCGAGGTCGACGGGCGGAACGCGCTGCTGATCGAGGCCACCCGCGACCGCGCCGACCTGATCGTGTCGGGAACGGCGGCGGGGGTGGTCTGACGCCCGATGTGGCGGAGGAGCGGTCCGCTTCGGGGCGCGACGTGGGCTCTCGGGCGTGTCCGGCCGGTCGATCGGTCGGACGACGGAGGACCCGTCGCCCGGCGGATGCGGTCTCGACGGGTCGGGTGCCAGGCTCGAGGGATGGACGACTCGACACGGAACTCCTCGGAACAGCCCGCTCCCACCACCCCGCCGGCAGCTGCGCCCCCCGGAGCCGGGCAGCCGCCCCTCCCCGTCGCGCTCCTCCTCCTGCTGCGGCGGAGCGACGGGCGGCCCGCGGCTTCGTCGGGCGCTCTCGACACCGTCCTGGCCGCCTCCGTCCTCGCGGAGCTCTCCCTCCAGCGGCGCGTCGAGGTGGACGCCGGAGCCGTCGCCCTCGGGCCGGAGCGGTCCGCGCTCGGGGACGCCGTGCTCGACGGGGCACTCGGGTGGATCGCAGCGGAGCGAGCACCGCGCAGCGTCTCCTGGTGGATCGCCCGCCTCACGCGGAGGGAGCTGCATGCCGCCCTCCTCGAGCGGGTCGCCGCCGTGGAGCCGGCGGAGGACGAGCGGCTGCGGATCCGGGTCGCCGAGGTCCTCGCGGCTCGGACGGCTCCCCTTCCGTCGGACGCGGCGCTCATCGGCCTGCTCGACGCGGCCGGAGCGCTCTCGCCGAGGCCCGGCATCCCGGACCGGCAGGCGATCCGGTCGCTCGCGGCGCAGCACTGGGCAGGGCCGGCGGCCGCCGCCGTCCTCGCGGGAACCGCCGCGAGCGTCACGGGAGCCGCGGTGATCGCCGCGACGACGACGGTCACGATCACCGGCATGTGATCCGACGCGTGCGACTCGCTGAAGCCGCGCGCCCCTACTCCGCCGGGTAGTCGGGCGCGACGAAGACGCAGAACGGGTGGCCGGCCGGATCGGCGAGGACGTGGAGCGCCTCCTCCGGGTCCTCGCTCCTGTCCTCGATCAGCTCGGCGCCGAGAGCGAGCGCCCGGGTCTTCTGCCGGTCGAGCTCGTCGGCGTCCGCGACCATGAAGTCGAGGTGCAGCTGCTGCGGGACGGGCCCCTCCGGCCAGGTCGCGCGCGGCAGGGCGGCCACCCGCTGGAACGTGAGCTTCGCGCCGTCGGCGGTGACGATCGCGACCCACTCCGCCTCGTCGTCCGAGCCGTCCGCGGGCGGCTCGTCGCCGGGGCGGTACTCGCCGCCGAGCAGGGCGAGGTAGAAGGCGTAGAGGGCGCGGGCGTCCTCCGTGTCGAGGACGACCTGGCGCAGGCGCATGCGGGCAGGGTACCGCCGGACGGCACCGGAGAGGGATGACGTGCTGTGCGGGACGGCTGCGGCGGGCCGGGCGTCCGCGGGTCGCGCGCCGGCGTCGGCTGAGAAGGGGCTCCCCGCCCCGAGACGGCGGGCCGCGTCTCAGCGGAGGTCGTGCAGCTCTCTCGCTCCCGACCGCGCGGCCCTGCCACTCCGCGCCCGCTTCCTCAACCCCTCCCGGCTCCCGGCCTCGCGCCAGGGCCCGGCGCGTACTGTGGCCGCTGACTCACGACGGCTACGAGGGAGACACCATGACGGAGCAGATCGGAATCCCCGAGGCCGCGGCACTGGGGAGCGAGCGGCGGAGCATCGCGATCCTCGGAGCGGGCGGCGACCTCACCGAGCGGCTGCTGCTGCCGGGCCTGGGCCGGGTGGCCGAGCTCGCGCGCGACCTCGAGCTCACGCTGATCGGGGCGGCGCGCACGCCCCAGACCGACGAGGAGTGGCAGGGCCTCGTCCGCCGCAGCCTCGAGGCGGCCGGAGTCGCCGCGCACACGGTCGAGGCGCTCGCGTCACGGGCGCGCTTCGTCGCCACCGACGCCTCCGACCCGGAGCAGCTGAAGGCCCTCCTCGACGCCTGCCCGTCGACCCCGGTGCTCTACGTCGCCCTGCCGCCGGCGATGGGGCACAAGGTCGCCGCCTCGCTCGCCGAGCTCGACCTCCCCGAGGAGCTGGTCGTCGCCATCGAGAAGCCGTTCGGCGAGGACCTCGACGACGCGATCGCCCTCAACGCGGCGTTCGCGAAGGTCCTCCCCGAGAGCCGCCTCTGGCGCATCGACCACTTCCTCGGCAACGCGACCGTGCTGGGGATGCTGGGCCTGCGCTTCGGCAACAGCCTGCTCGAGGCGAGCTGGAGCGCCGAGTGGATCGAGAAGGTCGAGATCGTCTACGACGAGACGCTCGGCATCGAGGGCCGCGCGGCCTTCTACGAGAAGACCGGCGCGCTGCGCGACATGCTGCAGAGCCACCTCCTGATGGTGCTCGCGCTGACCACGATGGAGCGCCCCGACGAGGTCGCGCCCGACGAGGTCCACGCGCGCATGGCCGAGGTGCTCGGCGCCGTGCGGCTCTGGCGCGACGACCCCTCCTCCGCCCGCCGCGCCCGCTACACCGAGGGCCGCGTCGACGGCCGCTTCTTCCCCTCCTACGTCGACGAGCCCGACGTCGACCCCGAGACCGGCACCGAGACCCTCGCGCAGCTGCTGCTCCAGGTCGACACCCCGCGCTGGGCGGGCGTCCCCTTCGTCCTCCGCTCCGGCAAGGCGATCGGCGACCCGCGCCGAGAGGTGGCGATCCACTTCCGCGCCGCCACGCCCCCGCGCGGCCTGCAGGCGGCCGAGGGCGACGCCGGGACGGTCCTCCGGATCGGCCTCAAGGGCGGCGACGTCAGCCTCGACCTGGTCGTGAACAGCGCCGACGAGCTGACCGATCTCGAGCGCACCACCCTGACGGCGCAACCCGGCGCGGCCACGCTCGACCCCTACGCGCAGGTCCTCGCCGGGATCCTGCAGGGCGACACCCTGCTCTCGGTCCCGGGCGACGTGGCCGAGCAGTGCTGGCGCATCATCACTCCGGTGCTCTCCGCCTGGGCCGCGGGCGACGCTCCGCTGGACGAGTACGAGGCGGGGAGCGCGGGGCCCGAGGGCTGGTGAGCTCGCGGTGAGGCGGGCGGGCTGAAGCGCGAGAGCTGAAGCGTCGGCGTGAGGCCGTGTCGGCTCCGCCGGCGCCGGACACGTTGCCGCCCGCCCGGCTCCGGTCGCTCCGCTGCTGCCCGCTCCGCTGCTGTCCGTCCCGCGTCGGCACCCCCGCCCGTTGACCCTCCCGCCCGTTGACCCTCCCGCCGGGGGAGACGGGATGCTGGAGGCATGTTGGGCATCGGGGAGTACGCAGGCATCACGGGTCTGAGCGTGAAGGCGCTCCGGCACTACGACGAGAAGGGCGTGCTGGTCCCGGCGGAGGTCGACGAGCGGTCGTCGTACCGCCGGTACGCCGACGCCCAGGTCCGGGCCGGAGTCGTGATCAGCGCCCTCCGGAGCGCGGGGGTGCCGCTGCCCGAGGTCGCGGCGGCGACTCGAGCCGGCACCGCGGCGGAGGCGCTGCTGGCGCACAGGGAGCGCGTGCTCGCGGAGCGGGAGCAGGAGGACCGGGCGTTCGAGGCCGCCGAGGTGACGCTGCGGGCGCTCGCCGTGCCGGTCGAGGTCGCCGAGCGGACGATGTCGGCGCAGCCGTACGTCGGCCAGGTCCTCACGATCGCCCTGGACGAGGCCGACGGGCCGGGCGACGACGAGGCGAACGAGATCTTCGGCGCGCTCGCCACCCGAGTGCACGCGGCAGGGCTCGGGCCGACGGGACGTTTCTGGACGGCGCTCCGGGCGGGCGAGCCGGGTTCGGCGGAGCTCGTCTGCTGCTGGCCGACGTCGGCGGAGGCGGAGGGCGACCTCGCCGATCTCGCCGCGATCCTCCCGGCGCGCACCGAGTTGGTCGCCACCTGGCGCCCCCGCGACGGGGAGGAACTGCCCGAGGGGACCCTGCATCCGGCGATCGTCGCGCTCTTCGACGCCGCCGGAGACAGCGGCCTGCGGCTCGACGGGGTCGAGGTGCGGCAGACGGTGCTGGGGGAGGGGCCGGAGGACGTGGCGGTCGAGGTGTCGCTGACCGTCGCGGGGTGAGCGGAGGGCGGGGCGTTCAGGTGGGCCGGGTGCCAGCGCTCGAGGACCGGCTCGGCAGGACCGGCTCCTCAGGACCGAGCGGAGGCGGGTGTGGCGCCGTCCGGCCGATCCCGCGCCACTTCGTGCCGCGGTCCGGGCCGTCTCCGTAGGCTCCGATGCATGACGAGCGGAGTCGAGGCCGGAGTCCATCGCGGTGACGAGCGGACGGTCCTCCACCGTCGGTGGTTCGCGGTCGTGGCCTCCCTGGTCTTCGCCTTCGGCTGGCTGCTGATCCCCGGCGTCGGCTGGCTGATCGGCGCCGTCGCCGTTCTCTGCAGCTCGGCGTGGACGCGGTCGGAGAAGGGATCGGCGTTGGCGATCCCGCTGGTCGCGGCCGCTCTGGTCGGCAGCGGGGTCGGGCTCTTCTACGGTCTGCTCGGCGCGCCGAGCTCCAGCCTGACGACGTGGACGGTGGTGGGGGCCGGGATGCTGGCGGGAGGCGCGGCGACTGCGCTTCTGGGGGTCCGGCTGTGCGCTCGGGCACTCCGCCGGCCGGAGGAGTCCGCTGGGGGCTCGCTCGCGGCAGCTGCCCCGGCCTCGGGCGCGCACGACGTCGGCTGAGAGGAGGGGCCGCGGGCTCCTGAGGGAGGCCGCCCTGTCTCAGCGGAGGTTGTGCGGCCGCCCGCCGGCCCCGCTCGCGTCGTAGCGGAGCCGCACCAGCTCCGAGCCCGGCAGAACCGTCGCGTCGAGGAGGCGCAGGCCGTGCTGCGGCGCCCCGGAGTAGAGCGGCGTCCCGCCGCCCGCGAGGCCTGCGCCGACGAGGACGATCAGCCCGTCCACCAGGCCCTGCTCGAGGAGCGGATTCCAGGTGGTGCCGCTGCCGAACATCAGCAGGTCGCCCCCGTCACCCTGCTTGAGCCGTCCGATCTCGGCCGGACCCTGCTTCCGCGGCACGATCCGGGTGGTGGCGGCCCACGGCGCCTCCGGATCGGGAGCCAGGGAGTCGCTGATCACCAGCGCGTCGAGCGACGTGACCAGCCGCGCGGTCTCGTGCTCCCGCTCGCCCGCCGTCCCGTCCGCGGCGACGGCGCTCCAGCTGTCCCAGTTGTCGCGGAACCAGCGGCCGCCGTAGACGAGCGTGCCCGCGCGGCGCAGCAGCTCGAGGTTGTGGTCGTTGAACGCGTCCTCGAACGGCAGCGCCGAGAGGTCGTGCCCGGGCCCCTCGAAGCGGCCGTCGAGCGAGGTGAGGACGGAGACGACGAGCCTGCTCATTCGGGGGATGCTACTCAGGCGGGGGTGCCGGGTGGAGGGGTGCGGAGGGCCGCGACCCGGAGGAGCAGTGGCGGGAGCAACTCATCCGGCAGGAGTGTCCGAGAAGCGTCGGCAGCGGTATTCCCGACCACTTCTCGATACGCGGCTGGATAGTGTCGAGCCGGGAAAAGGCGTCTACGGGGAACAGGTGCGGGTGATGGTCGAGCGACCGGAGTTGGCCACGGCGAAGGAGAGAGTCGCACGAGCTGCCGGCGATCTGAGCAAGCGTGCGCGGAGCGCTACGACGCAGGTGATGGAGCAGGCCGGCGATCTCCGCGAAGCAGCCGCCGAGAAGTTCGGCCCGCGGAGCCTCCAGTCGTACGAGGAGGTCACGGCCGAATACAACCGCGCCTTCACGGCGATGAGCGACGACGGGCTCTCCCTCCTCCGGCAACGCGAGCGCTCCACCGACCTGATCGCTCTCGTCGAGCTCGTGGTGAACAGCATCGCCAACACGCCCAAGTCCTTCAGCAGGGACTTCGAGCAGATCGAGCTCGACAGAGCCCGGTTCCTGGACGCCGAGGAGATCGCCCGCGCGGATCTCGTCGCTGCACGGAAGTCCGCGGCGGGAGCGGGCGCCGGTGTCACCGCCGGCGCGGCGATCGCGAGCGTCGCGCCGACCGCCGCCATGTGGGTCGCCACCACGTTCGGCACCGCGTCGACCGGGACCGCGATCTCGACCCTGTCCGGTGCCGCTGCGAGCCAGGCCGCCCTGGCATGGCTCGGCGGCGGGGCCATCGCTGCCGGTGGCGGAGGGACCGTCGCGGGAGGAGCGCTGCTCGCGCTGGCCGGCCCGGTCGGCTGGAGCCTCGCAGGCGCCGCCGTCCTCACCTCGGTCGTCCTGTTCACGAAGAAGAAGTTCGAGAACCGCGAGACGAAGCACGAGATGCTCACCGCCGTGATGCGGAACATCGCGCAGGTGCAGGCGATGGACGCGCAGATCGACGACCTCCTCCAGCGCACCGCCTCTACCCGAGAGCTGCTTCTGAAGGTCTACGGCGAGGCGCTGCCGCTCTTCGGGGCGGACTTCGCGACCCTGGCTCCCGCCCAGCAATCGCAGCTCGGCGCGCTCGTGAACGTCGCGAAAGCGAGTGCGGCACTGCTGAGCGCCCGTGTGGAGCAGGCCGCCGACGATGCCTGATCTCGCCGACGTCGCCAGAAGCACTCACGAGCAGGCCGTCGCCGCCTGGGTGGGCTACCTGAACCAGGTGCGCGTCGATCGCCTCATGGGCGCCCTGAGCAGGCAGGACCAGAACCTCTCGACGGCTCTCGACCATCTGGATACGGCCCTCCTGCACATAGGCGACGTGGTCTCGTCGAACCGCGGTGGAGTGAAGGGCGCGCACGGATTCATCGCCGAGGTCGCCGAGGTCGGTATCGGCAACGCCCGTGCCGCTGTGCTCGGGGAGACCGGCGGCAACGCCTGGGTGAACGACAACGGCCCCGTCGATCTGATGCGGAACGGCCTGCTGATCCAGCAGAAGTTCTCCGCCGCCGGCGGGCGGTTCGGCCTCGGCGCGATCACGGAGCACCTCGAGAGGTACCCGGACTTCGTGAGGAACGGCGGCAGGTACCAGATCCCGAGCGACCACTTCGAGGTCATCCAGAAGCTGCATGCGATGTCCGCCGAGGATGCGGCGAAGGTCCTCTCCCGCAGCGGGGACGGCCCGTCCCTCCGCGACTGGAACCGGGTGAAGGCGTTCTTCTCGAGTGAGACGATCGACATCGCGGCACTCGAGCCCTCCCGGCTGGAGTACCGGGACGTGCAGCTCGGTGCGTACACCGACACGTTCGCGGCGGAGGAGAGAAGGATCACGGCGACCGACGAGGCCGCCCGCGCGGCTGCCGTTCGGGAGAACCGGGCGACGGTGCGCCAGGGCGCTCAGGCCACCGTCGTCGCCGCCGGGATCGAAGGTGGGACCGCGTTCGTCTCCGCGGTCCTCGACAAGCGCCGCGAAGGCACGAAGCTCAAGGAGTTCTCGACCGACGACTGGAAGGACATCGCGAACGTCTCCGGTCTCGGCGCGGTGAAGGGCGGTGTCCGCGGTCTCACGATCTACTCACTCACCAATCTCACTGCGACGTCGGCCGCCACGGCAAACACGGTCACGACCGCCGCGCTGGGGATCGCGGGCCAGGCGAGCAGGCTGCGAGCGGGCGACATCTCCGAGATCGAGTTCATCGAGAACTCCGAGATCCTCTGCCTCCAGGCCGGCATCAGCGCGCTGTCCTCGGTCGTCGGGCAGGTGCTCATCCCGGTCCCCGTCCTCGGCGCCGTCATCGGCAACACCGTCGGCTCCGTCATGTTCAGCGTCGCGTCGTCCTCGCTCTCCGCCCGGGAAGAAGCGCTCATCGCCGGATATCTCGAGGACCAGCGCTCACTCGATCAACAGCTGGCCGCCGACTACGCCGATCTCCTGGCGAAGCTCGAGACGAGCATGCTGCACTTCATCGACATCCTCGACCGGGCGTTCTCTCCCGACATCGAGGTCGCACTTCTCGGGGCGATCGATCTCGCGGCCCGAGTCGGCGTGCCCTCGGAGGAGATCCTGGACACCGACGAGAAGGTGAACGCGTACTTCCTCGACTAGGTGCCTGTGGGGCGGGGCCGGACGTCGTTCGTTGCGGGGGCGTTGTGCCGGCCTGGCCCCACGTGTTCCGGATGGTGCTGCCGGCACGCCCGCCCCGCACCCCTCCTCACATCGCCGCCCCCAGCGCGTCCCGCAGCGTCGCCCGCGCCCGCGCGTGCCGGCTCCGCACGGTCGCGGCGCGGAGGGACAGGATCTCGGCCGCCTCGGCGAGGGAGAAGCCGTCCCAGTAGACGAGGGTGATGATCTCCTGGTCGACGGGCTTCAGCTGCTCGATCGCGGCGCGGACGTCCTCGGCCGCGTCGTCGGCGGGTGCGGGTGGGGTGATGCGGAGCTCCTCCGCCAGCCGCTCGACCAGCGCGCTCCTCCGGGTCGCGGTGCGGCGCTGGCCCGAGAGCACCCGCCGGGCGACGCCGAACGCCCACATCCGCGCGCGCGTCTCGTCCTCGGGGATCGACCGCTCCTTCCGCCACAGGATCAGGAGGGTGTCGCTGAGGAGGTCCGCGGCGTCCTCGGGGCTCGCCGTCCGCCGCGCGAAGTAGCGGAGCAGGTCCGGCGCCTCCCGCTCGACCAGGGCCGTGATCTCGGCCTCCCGGTCGCGCGCGGGGGAGCGGACGGCGCTGCGCGCCATCGCAGGCGCCGCCTCGCCGGCGCTCATCACAGCTCTCCCGTGCAGTCGGTGCTGCCGCCCAGGCCGCCGTCGCCCTCGACGATCACGCCCTCGGGGATCGTGTCGAGGATGTGGTCGTCCGCCGCGGTGATCCAGGCGCGCCAGCGGATCGTCTCCTCCGAGAGGCCGGGGCCGTCGCTGTTCATGTCCGAGGCCAGCCAGGCGGGGTCGGTCGTGTAGGCGACCGCGTCGTCGTGGATCCGCTGGCCGATGCCGCTCCAGTCCTGCGCGCGCAGGTAGTCGGTCGCGGAGGTGGTGACCTCGCGGTAGTCGATCTCGCCGTTGAAGTAGTCGATCGAGCACGACACCGCTGCGCCCGAGTCGGTGGTGTAGGTAATCGGGATCGTGAAGTCGGGGACCGAGCGGACGTCGGTGCCGGCGCTGGTCGCCAGCACGAGACCCGGGACGAGGAGGACGGGCGCCGCCAGCCACCACGCCCTCGACCGCGCGGGCCGGCGGGGCGCGCGCTCGCGGGTCTCGGCGATCACGGCGCGGAGGGCGGTGCGGACGCCGGGCGCCCGGTCGTCGGTCGCGGGGTCGCTGCGGGAGAGCAGGTCGTCGAGTGTGCGTCGCGTCATCGGGGCCATCCTTCGTCGGTCGGGCGTGTACCGAGTACGTGGCCGGGTGGGGCCCGAGCGTTGCACGGGACCTGACAGGAGAAGTCAGCCGAGCCGGTCGCGCGCGCTCACTTCTTAGAACTCCTTCGCGAGGACCCGTCAAAAGGCGCCATATTCGGCTTCACCCCGGTCCTTTTCTCATCGGTTATGGCCCCGACAAGGGGGGCTCACTTCTCTATGGCGAGAGGGAGGCCGACCTATACGTTCATCTTCGGAAGCCCGCGGGGAAGGCGTGCTCCCCTCCGGAGTCTGGGGCCTCCGCACTCGCTGCGACATCCGTGTCGTTCGTCGTGTCGACGTTTCGCTCATCTCCACGATCGACAACACGACTGAGAAGCAGAACCATGGCTTTCACGACCCGGCGGCGCCGCCACTCACGGCACCGAGCGCCGTCGCGCCTCGGAATGCGAGCCGTCGTCTTCGCGACGATCGGCGCTCTCCTCGTCGGCTCGTGGGGGCTCGGCGACGTCTCCGCCTCGTCTCCCGCGCAGGCCGCGAACCAGGCGGATCCGGTCGCCGGCGACGCCCCCGCTCCTCTCCCGACGCCCGTCGCACCGACACCGCCGGCAGCCCCCGAGGCCGATCCGGCACCCGCCCCCTCCGCGTCTGCCCCGTCGACCTCCGATTCTCCCGCACCCGCCGAGGCCGCGGAGTCGCCGAGTGCGACGGCGGAGGAGCCCGCTCAGGACGAGCCCGATCCCGCAGCACCCCGCGGCGCCGCAGGGACGGAGCAGCCCGTCGAGCCGGCGCCCGCCGGATCGGCGCCCGCTCCTCCGGCGGCTGC
The DNA here is from genome assembly GCF_002932815.1 of Rathayibacter sp. AY1B4. Lineage (NCBI taxonomy): Bacteria > Bacillati > Actinomycetota > Actinomycetes > Micrococcales > Microbacteriaceae > Rathayibacter > Rathayibacter sp. AY1B4. The sequence continues at coordinate 155,898 of NZ_PSWN01000007.1, forward strand.
GGACGACGATCAGGAGTCGGACCGCGGCCCGCCCGCGACGGCGCGAGCAGCGGGAGGCTTCTCCACGCTCGCCGCCGGCGTCGCCGAGGCCCCGCGACAGGTGTGGACCGAGACCTTCGAGCAGGGCTTGACCGCCACCCCGAGCGCGCTCACCGCCTACGCGAACGGCCGCTACACGGCCGCCACCGGCTGGTCGACCGCCACGAATTGCACCGGCGTCCTGGTCAACTACACGGCGCCCTACCCCAACGCCGCCTTCTGCCCGACCCGGCCCCTCCTCACCGTCGGCACGGGATCGTCGGCCGCACGCGAGACCCGCCGCATGGCGGACGTCCTCGGTCAGGTGGCGGCCGGAGTGCCGGGGTCCGCCTCCAGCACCGCACCGGCCAACGGCTCGAACACCGGCACGCAGGCGAACCACGCCCTGGTCGAGTACCCGTACGCCACCATCACCGGCGGCACGACCGTCGCCCAGAGCGCCGCGGGGATCGGCGTCTCCGCTCCCGCCGCCCGCTACTACGCCGTCGGCATGAACGCCGCCGGCGGGCAGTGCGGGACGAACAACGCGTCCCTCTCCCTCAACCTGATCTCGGGCGGGTCCACCGTCCTCACCGGATTCGCCGCACCGGTCGTGCCCTGCACCGCGACCGGCAGCGTGTTCTACACGTCCCCGACCCTCCCGCTGGTCGGCGGCCTCGGCGCGCTCGTCGATCCCGCGCTCCCCGCCTCCGCCCGCGCCGCCGCCTACACCGGCACGAGCACCGCGCTCCTCACTCCGGCGCAGATCGCCGCGGCCCAGGTGCAGCTCGTGAACACGGTCACCGGCACGGGAAGCGCCTTCGCCGTCGACGACCTCCGCGTGCTCGACGTCACCCCCGCGCTCGACGCGGCCTTCACGCAGGCGGTGCCGACCGCGACGGTGCCGACCACGCTGACCTACACGGTCACCAACACCAGCGACCTCCTCGCGAAGGCCGACTGGCGCTTCTCGACCGCTCTCCCGGCCGGCCTCGTCGTGGCGCCGACGCCGGCCGTCGGCGGGTCCTGCACCGACGTCACCGGAACGGCGTTCGCCGTGACCGCGGCCGCCGGGTCCTCCTCCGTCTCGACGGTCGGCGGCGACCTCGCCGCGGGCGCGACCTCCTGCACGGTCTCCGTGGACGTGGTGGCCGCCGCAGCCGGGACGTACAGCACCGGGACCACGACTCCCACCGGCCTCATCGCCTCCGCCCCCACGTCGGTGACGGTCCAGGCCGCGACGACCCTCACCGTCCGGAAGAACCTGCCCGTGCGCAGCGCCACGGGCGACCAGTTCACGCTCTCGGTGCGCAGCGGCACGACCGTCCTCGCGTCGGCGACCACCACGGGCACCGCCACCGGGATCCAGGCCGCGCAGATCAGCCGCCTCACCGTGCAGTCCGGAGCGACGTACACGATCGCCGAGGCGCAGACCGCGGGCGCGGGCCTGGGGTACTCCAACAGCTACGAGTGCTCGCGCGGCGGCACGGTCATCGCCTCCGGAGCCTCCGCCGCCGGGTCGATCACGATCCCCAGCGAGGCGGGAGCGGAGGTGCTCTGCACCTTCACGAACACGGTGCAGACGCCGCGCCTGGTCTGCGACACCGGCCGCTTCTACTCCCTCACGGCGGCCGGCGCCCTGCAGCAGGCCGACATCGTCACGGGATCCCTGACCTCGATCGGCAGCTGGTCGGGGACCGCCGAGGCCAACGCGCTCGGCGTCGGCGCGAACGGTGCCTTCGCCTACGCGCTGGACCGCTCGTCCGACGCGACGGACGTCGACGCCGTCCTCAAGTGGACGCCGGAGGCCGGCTTCCAGAGGATCGCGAACAGCGCGTACACGACCGTGGCCGGCGGAGCGCAGGTGACCGGCAGCATCGTCGCCGGCGCGGTCGACCTCCGGACGGGCCGGTACCTGTTCGGCAGCTTCGCGAGCGGCCAGTTCTACATCTGGAGCTTCACGGAGGCGAACCCCGTCGCCACCCGGTTCGCCCTCGTCGGCTCCTTTCCCACCTCCGGAACCCCCAACGGCAACGGCGACATGGCGTTCGACGCTCGCGGCAACCTCTACGTCGTCGGCGCGGGCTCGGTCAACAACGCCAGCAGCGCCGCGATCTTCACCGTGCCGGCCGACGCCCTTGCCGCGGCGACCGGCGGCACCCTCCCGGTGAACACCTCGATCGCGAAGGCCGTGACGGGGACCGACGCCGCCTTCGCCAACATCAACGGCATCGCCTTCTCGCCGCGCGGAACCGTCTACCTCGCCAACGGCGACGTCGCCGCCGCGAACGGTGTCCCCGCCATCCCCGGCAGCGCCTACGAGTTCGACGCCACCACCTGGACCCGCGTCAGCGGCACGCCGCGCGTGAGCGTCAACGCCGTCGACCTCTCCGGCTGCTCCTCGCCGGCCACGATCACCGTGCAGAAGAGCGTGGTGGGCCACCTGGCCGCGGCGGACCAGTTCCAGCTCACGGCCGCCGCCGGCTCCCCGGCGTCGCCGTTCGCCACGGCCACCACCACCGGCGCCACCACCGGCCGCCAGACCGCGCAGATCGGCCCCTTCCCCACTCCGATCAACAGCACGGTGACGGTCTCGGAGGCGATGGCCGCGGGCTCCGCCTCCCCGATCACCGCCTACACGAGCATCTACGAGTGCTACGCGGACGGCGTGCGGGTGAGCACGGGCTCGAACCCGACCGGGACGGTCACCCTCCCGAACCGGCTCGGCGTCAACGTCACCTGCACCTTCTTCAACTCCCCGCGCCCCGCCTCGACGGTGCGCATCACCAAGACGATCCGGGACGCCTCCGGCACGACCCGCCCCGGCGCGGACTGGACCGTGGGCACGACGGCGACGGCCACCGCGGGCACCGTCGCCCTGCTGCCGGAGCAGTCGCCCCGCCAGCAGACGGACGCCGCGGGCCAGGCCGCCTGGACCGTCCTGTTCGGCACGGAGGCGTCGCGGGCGACGCTCACCGTCTCGGAGGTGCAGCAGACGGGCTTCGCGTTCGTCAGCGGCGCCTGCACGGTCAACGGCACCGCCCGGGCGACCACGTTCTCGCAGTCGGGGACCGTCATCAGCGCGAGCCTCACCGGCATCGCCTCCGCGGCGGTCGTCGAGTGCTCGATCGTGAACCGGCCCACGGCCTCGCTCACGCTCGTGAAGACGGTGAGCTCCGGCAGTGCGCTGCCCAGCGACTTCACGCTCAGCGCCACCGGCCCGACCGGCGCCCTGCCCGGCCCGACCGGCCGCGCGGGCTCCGCTGGCGTGTCGGCGATCCCCGTCACCCCGGGTGCCGCCTACCGGCTCGCCGAGACCGGGGGCCCCGCCACCTCCGTGCAGACCGGACCCTGGCAGTGCCGCACCGACACCGGCGCCGCCCTCACCGTGAGCGCGGCCGGAGACGTGACCCCGACGAACGGCGCCGCCGTCACCTGCACCGTGGACAACGCCAGCGCGACGATCACCCTGGTCAAGCAGGTCCTGCGCCCCCAGACCGGCTTCCAGGCCGCCGACTGGCGCGTCACCGCGACGCCCGCCGCACTGGCCGGAGCGACGCTCCCGACGGAGACCCGGGCCGGCGCGGAGTACGTCGCCGCGGGCAACCCGGCGAGCACCTTCGAGGTGCGACCGGGTCACGGCTACACGCTGTCCGAGGCGGCGACGGATCCGACCCGCCGCCTCGCCTACCAGGAACTGCGTCTCGAGCGCCTGACCGGGACGACGTGGTCCCCGGTCGCCTCGCGGACGATCACGGCCCCCACGGCCGGTCAGACGGCGGTCTACCGCTTCGTCAACGCCCCCGTGGACCCCACACGCCTGCCGCTGACCGGTGGCGCCAGCACCGACGCGTTCCTCCTGGGCGGGGGGTCGGTGCTCACTCTCGCACTCGGCCTCCTCCTCTGGGAGCGGCGCCGGAGGCTGCGAGGCCCCTCCCGGTGACGCCCCGACCGAGAGCCCCGGTGCTCTCCCGCAGACCCCTTCCCGCACACCTTCGACTCCACGACACCAGCACTCACGACCTCAGTAGGAGAGATCACATGTCCCGCACACTCACCAGGCGGCTCGCCGCCGCAGCCGGCGTCCTCGCGCTGAGCGCTGCGGCGGTGTTCACCGCCGTCGCGCCGGCGTCAGCGGTCACGCTGCCCGGCAACATCGACCCGACCATCAGCCGCACCCTCACCGTGCACAAGCTCGCGCTGGGCTCCAACAACGGCCAGGCGATCGGCACCGGCCAGGAGATCACGGTCCCCGGAGACGCGCTGCCCGGCGCCGTGTTCACCGCCGCGCGCGTCCAGGGCGTCGACCTCACCACGCCCGACGGCTGGAACCAGGTCGCGAACCTGACCCCGGGCACCGCCGCGACCCGCGTCACGGCCGCCGACACCTTCACCGCCACCAGCGGCACGGACGGCGAGGCCGTGTTCAACAACGGCGCGAGCATGCCGCTCGGCCTCTACCTCGTGACCGAGACCCAGCTCCCCGCCGGAGCGACCAACGGCGCGGCGCCGTTCCTCGTCACCCTGCCGTTCCCGACGGGCCCGACCGGTGCGCCGGCGAACCAGTGGATCTACGACGTCCACGTCTACCCCAAGAACGCGGTCACGGAGCTCACCAAGACGCGCGTCCCCGCGGCGGCGAACTCGGTCGAGGCGCGCAACCCCGACCTCATCCGCTGGGCCATCGCCTCGGACGTCCCGGTGCTCGCCGCCGGTGACACGCTGGACACGTTCACCCTCACCGACACGCTCCCCGCCGAGCTGACCTACCTGCCGACCGGCCCGGCCGGCGTCGCGCCCACCGGCATCACGGTGACCAGCGCCGCGGGCACCGCGCCCGCACCGGCGTTCATCGCGAACACCGACTACACGCTCGGCTACGACGCCGCGACCCGGAACGTCACGCTGAACTTCTTGCAGGCCGGCCTCACGAAGCTCCAGGGTCTTCAGGGCGGCGTCGTCACCCTCACGGTGCTCACCCGCGCCACCGCCATCCCGGCCAACGGCATCATCACCAACTCGGCGACGAGCGTCGTGAACGGGGCCACGGAGACGGTCACCGGCAGCACCCCGATCGGTCAGCTGACCGTGTACGCCTACCAGAACAACGGCGCCAACCGCGTGCCGCTCGCGGGTGCCGTCTACCAGGTGTTCCTCACCGAGAACGACGCCAACCTCGGCCAGAACCCGGTGTTCATCAACGGCAACCAGAACTGGACGACCGGAGCGAACGGCATCGTCGAGATCCCGATCATCACGCCGGGCAACTACTACGTCCGCGAGCTGACCCCGCCCGCCGGATTCCGTCTGCCCACCCCGGCCCAGGTGCTGACGCAGGTCGTCGCCGGACCGAGCTCGGCCACCGCGCCGATCCAGAACTACGTCGAGTTCCTCCACACCCAGGTGCCGGCGTTCGCCCTGCCCCTCACCGGTGGCGGCGCGCAGTGGTTCACCCTCGGTGGAGGCGCGCTCCTCGCCCTCGCGATCGGTTCGGGCCTGATCGCCTCGCGCCGCCGCACCGCGCTGGCTGCTCAGACCGCGGAGTAACGTCACACCATGACGAAGTCGAATGCGGGGCACCCGTCGGGTGCCCCGCATTCCTCTGTCTCCAGCCCTTTTCCTCCGCGGAGGCGGATCCACCGCCGGCCGCGGTGGCGGCTGCCGATCGCCCCGCTGGTCATCGCGCTCCTCAGCCTCTCGGGAGTGGCGCTGCTGCTGTACCCCGTCGCCGCCAGCTGGCTCAGCGCCGTCGAGCAGGCGCGCGAGATCGACTCCCTCACGCAGGACATCACCGACCTCGGCGCCGAGACCCTCCGGCAGAACCTCGTCGAGGCCCGCGCCTACAACCAGAGCCTCAGCGGAGGCGGCGCGGCCGTCGCCGCGAACGAGCGCCTCCCCCTCGCCGACGACGAGCAGGTCGCCGACCGCGAGCGCTACTCCTCCCTCCTGCGCGGCGACGCCGAGGGGCTGATGGCCCGGATCCGGATCCCCGCCATCGACGTGGACCTGCCGATCTTCCACGGCACGAGCGACGCCGTCCTCGAGCGGGGCGTCGGCCACCTCGAGGGCACCGCCCTGCCGGTCGGCGGCCCCTCCACCCACTCGGTGCTCACCGGCCACCGCGGCCTCGCCTCGGCCGAGCTCTTCACCCACCTCGACCGCGTCGACGTGGGCGACACCTTCACCATCGAGGTCTACGGCGAGGTGGTCACCTACCGCGTGCGCGAGACGCTTGTCGTCGAGCCGGAGGACACGCAGAACTTCCTCGTGCAGCCCGGCCAGGACCTCCTGACCCTCGTCACCTGCACCCCGCTCGGGATCAACACCCACCGCATCCTCGTCACGGGCGAACGAGTGATCCCGACGCCGCAGTCGGACGTGGACGCGGCGGGGGAGTCGCCCGACGTCGCCGGGTTCCCGTGGTGGGCGGTCGCGGCCGGAGGCGCCGTGGTCGCCGCCGGGGTGTACGTGTGGTGGGCGGGGCGGCCGGCGCGCGGCGCGTGGGTGCCGGTGGTGGCCGCCGGCGAGGAGCGGGACAGGGTCCCTGCGGGTCTGTGAGGCGAGGGGGTGCGGATCTCCGCGGTCCTGGTCCGGTCGCCTCAGCGACGTCCCGTCACCGGGATCGCGGCTGTGCCGACCCGGTCAGGCGGGACGCCACTCCTCGAGGAACTCGGCGACCGTCTTCGTCTCGAGGTCGAGCTCGACCTGCCCGAGGAGGTAGTGGGGATCGGTGAGATCGGCCTTCACGCGGATGATCTCCGCGCCGGTGTCGAGGCGGACGACGACGAGGTCGTAGGGCGCGAGGAACCCGCTGCCCAGCGCCATGTCGATGGTGAGGCGGAGCCGCCCGAAGCGCCGCAGCTGCAGCTCCGCGCGGAGGTGCTCGGCGGCGACCTCGGGGGCGTCGGGAGTGGGGTCGGACATGGGGGAGACGGTACCGAATGGGGCGGAGGGGACTCCCGTAGGAGATCGTGAGCCTCTGCGCAGAGGCGATCGATGCGCCCTGCTCGTCAGCGTGGCGACGTGCACAGGCGGGAGGAGCCGGACTTTTCGGCTACGGCATCGGCCCGAGGCTCCCATTCCAGAAGCGCGGCGGCGGCGATCTTCTTGCTCGCCTCATGCGCACGGGGTCGAGCGCTGGCGCACACGCTCAGCACAGCGGCTCTTGCAAGACTCATGCAAGACGTGTTACGGTCTTCTTGTTCGACTTCGTCTCAGAGAAAAGGAAAGAACAATGACCGCCTACGTGAACGTGCCCGTGCCCGAAGAGTTGGTTATTCCCGTGATGCGTTTCATCGCAGGGCAGAACTCCAGCGCTGCGAGCGTGAGCAACCCGGGAGCCGCAAGAGTCTTGGGCAACGATGACGAGACGATCGAAGACTCGCGAGAGTGGACCCTCGAGGAGTTCGAGGTCCTCCGGTCCGGCGAAGCGAAGTCCATCAAGCTCTTCTGCCAGGTCCTCGACATCCTCGCCGCAGCGTCGCCGTCGGCGGTCGCCCTCGAGGACGTGGCGAAGGTGACCGGCGTCGAGCCGCTGACCATGCAGCGCGCGTTCGGCCGGGCAACGGTGTGGATGAAGAACCGCATGGGCGGCGACACCCGCTGGCCGATCTTCTGGCCCGGCGACGGCTGGGCGATGACGGAGACCAACGCCTCGCTGTGGAAGTCGCTCGCTGAGTGAGCGGTGGGGGCCTGCCCCTCCCGGGCGGCATCCGAGAAGTCAGGTAGGGGAGGCGAGTGTGCTCGCCCGGGGGCTGACGGTGAGGCGGAGCCAGCCGAACTCCCCAGCTGCAGCTCGGTGCAGAGGTCTTCGGCGGTGACCTTGGGGGCGTCGGGGGTGGGATCGGGCATGGTGAAGACGGTGCGGAATCGGCGGTGACAGAACCTTGGTCGACCCTGGACCGGCGGCGTCGTGATGTGAGCCGCTGTGGTGCGGTCAGTCCCGCAGGCCGACCGTCACCGCCCGGCTCTCCGGCGCCTCGATCAGGTTCTTCGCCACCGCGGCTGAGAGGTAGGACGTCGCGTCGTGCCGACGCAGAGTGACGACCGAGGCGACGGCTCGCACCGCCAGGACGATCGGAGCGAAGCTCGGCCCTGAGGTCAACCAGTCTCCGACCGCGACGCCGGCCTCGGTCATCGGGATCAGCAGAGTCATCGGATCGAGTCGCCCGCCGCCCTCGCCCTTCAGAGGCCCGGATGCTCGATGCAGCTCCGTGACGCGCGCCTTGTAGGTGAGGAGCGCGTCCTCGAGCTCCCGGCCGTCCTCCGCCTCCGCGACAGCGAGCCGCACGTCTCGGAGGCCGTCGAGGTAGCGGGCGAGGAGCTTTTCTTTGCTCTGCCGGAAGGCCACGATGTCTTCGAAGGTGGCATCCGGATGCGGCTCCGGGATGTCGTAGAGCGTGAGGGCAAGAGCCCGCTCATCGGTGGCCTCGTCGATGGAGAACAGCGCCTGTCGGGCCGTCGCGGTCGTGGCTACGCCGTACTGCCAGCCCTTCGCCTGGCAGAGGCGCCGGCCGCAGATCGCGAGGAGTGCGGGGACCAGGTTCTGTCTGGTCGCTCGGAACTGGGATCCGTCGCGAGAAGCCGGCCTGAGGTAGTCGTTCTCGACGAGCCAGTGCTCCAGTTCATAGGGGAGCTTGCGGGCGAACAGCCTGTCGGACTGCTGCCAGTCGTCGGTCGTGAAGGTGTACCGCTCAGCGGCGTCGATGCACTCGCGGACGGCGCGTTCTCGCGTGAGGTCGTCGAGGTCGTCGAGATGGGCGGGAATCCACCAGCCTCGCTCCCTCATCTCGGCCATGGCCTCGGTGGGTGGGAACCCGCGCGGAGCGATCGTCGAGAACCGCTCGCTCAGCAGCAAGGCCTTCTTCATCTCGGCTTCGGGCGGAACGATGAGCGGCGACAGCAGGACGGTGTCGTCGAGCGTTGCGCTCATCGGTTCTCCGATCGTCTGGTCGGGGTGCTTCAAGCCACTCGTACCGAGATGCGCTCTCCGGCGTCGTTTCTTTGCACTACATCGCAGTTGATCGTCCGTTTCTCGCGAGACACTGTTATGTTGAGGCCGTGCGCGCCCGACTCTTGATTCCCATAGTCCTTATGACGATCTCGCTAGCGGCGTTGACGGGTTGCACAGCGTCGGCTGATGAAGCCAATTCGGGGGCCACCCCAGGTGTAATTGAAAGCGTTACACCGACCCCAACGAGAACAGCAAACACGTCGAAGCCGTCACTCTCACCCGTCCCACCTCCCGCTGTGCCTACGTCCGAACCGACGCCGTGGAGCGACGTTCTTATTGACGGCTACGCAAAGATACTCGCAGACAAGGACGGGGCCAGCTTCTGCGCGGTTTTCGAAGAATCACCCCCGCCCTACTATGCCGGCCTCCTTCAAGGCACGACCATAAGTAGCTATTCGCTTGACTTTGTTCCTCGTGACCAAGCGTTCTTGATCGCGGGTGCGGCGATGTACTACTCGGTACGCGATAACTGCCCTGACATTCTTGCTGACGTCGAATCGTCACTTGTTGCGAACGCGGAGGGAGACCCCTTCGTCTTCGCGGGCGTGTACTGAGCACTAGGCCCATTCAGTTGCGCTTGACCGCGGGCTCCACCGCGATCGCCACGCTGAGCTACCAATTCCGTGCCGTCGCCTGCGACCTAGTCGCGGTGCTCCCACGTGGTCTCGCCGTCGTCGCGGGCAGCGTCTTCCAGTACGGGCAGGCCGGGGCGACCAGGGGCATCGAGGAGAGGCGCGCGCGGCTAAACGACCATGCTCACCCTTGTCGAGTCCGCTGATCCGGAGCACGTCGAGCGGGCGCTGTCGCTCGTGCTCGACCAGGGACCTGATGGGATCGTTGCCCTCAAGTTCTACGCGATCGGCGTGGTGGTGCTCTCACTTATCCCGGAGCACATTGCCGTCGTCTCGCTCCCGGGTGCGCGCGGGCGGCTGCCGCAGGCGGTCCTCGACGAGCTGCGGGCGGCCCAGGCGCTCAGCGAGCACCTCCTCGAGCTGGGCCATCGGACCGCGCACCACGTCCGCACCCGCCGTCGCGCCGCGAGGTCGGCCGCACTACCAGCTGGCATCGTGCGCTAAAGGCCACCGGAGTGGGCACAGCTCCCACTACCCTCGAAGCCGCTTGGAGTCCGAGTCGGGCCGGTTCCTCGTCGCGCGGCTGGTCGCTGGTTGAGGCCGGACGTTCACCGTCGTCTTTCGCGGCAAGGACGGCCATGGCTGTCGTCAAGGGAATCGGGGCCGGCGTGCGCGTGCCCGAGGGTCGGCGTCTTCATCGTCGGAGACGCCCGCCGGGTCCGTCCGGTTCTGCGGAAGATGCTCGATTTCTCACATGAGTATGTATCAGGTTCGGTAGAACCGACGGGAAAATGGTCAGCATGACAGTCTCCCTTAATCGCAGAACGCCGGTAGAACCACGTCAAGATCGCGCCCACCGGACTCGGGCCGCAATCGTCGCCTCGGCGCGGCAGGTCGTCGTCGAGGTCGGCCGAGAAAGGGCGACGACTGCCCAAGTGGCTGCTCGCGCTGGCGTCGGCATTGGCACGCTTTACCGCTATTACGCAGACTTTGCCGATCTACTAGAAGCCGTTTTTGGCGAGAATGAAATTCATGCGAGACACCATGCGGTCTTACGAGCCGCGCACAAGGCCGCAAATTCTGATGACTTCATTGAAGCGGAGGCTGTCGCGTTGAACGCGCTTCAAGCGCTCATCGACGCGCTCAAAGAGGAGCCATTACACGAAAGCGACCTGCGTCTCTACGCCTAATCGCAGAGTCCTTTCTGCCACCCCCATGTCGACGATTTGGCTGGACAAGTGCCCCGTTGCGCACGTCGTCGTTTGCGCCGGACGGCGAAGCACCTTTGCCGCCCGCCAGGTCAGAGTCGCCGTCACCCCGGTCTACGCCTTCGAGGGGGCGACGGAACCGCGGTCGACCGGATAGTGCGGCAGATCGTGGAGAAGGACCAGCGCGCCGTACTTTCGGTCACGGACCACACCGTCCGGGTGTGCGGCTTGCGTTCGAGGGCATGTCTGATCCGTCGATCGCCAAGCGCATCGGCGCCAGGACCGACTCGGTGAAAAAGGGGCCGGTGGTCGCGGAGCCAGCGACCGTCACGTCCGTTCTGCACGAGCACGAGCTGACCCTGGACCAGGCCGCAGTGCTGTTGAAGTTCGAGAACGACGCGCGCGCGACCCTCATCGAGATCGCCGCCCACGACCCTGCCCTGTTCGAGCACACCCCGCAGACCTCCGCGACGAGGCCGCGCACCAGACGCTCTTCCCGGCGACGGTCGACGAATACACCGGCAACGGCTTCCAGATCCTCACCCGCTCCGACGCCTACAGCGACCAGGCGACGTGGACGCCCATCCGGCAGCTGCGCGGCGAGGACGGGAAGAGCGTCACCCCCAAGCAGGTCGCCGTCGCTTCCGGCCGCGGGGTGCTCATCGACACCAGCTGGCGCGGCGAGGTCGAGGTCACCCTCCTCCCCCAGGACCCCACCGCCGCAAGATATACCGACGCCTACGCAGCCTCTGAGCGGCCGCAGACCGAGGAGGAAGCCGAGGAGGAGCGCGCCGAGAAGTCCGCGGAGCGGAAAGTCCTCATCGCTAACAACGAGGCGTGGAACGCGGCCGAGAAGGTGCGCCGCGAGTGGATCGCGACGTTCCTCGCCCGCAAGACCCTCCCGAAGGACGTGGATCGCGTCATCGCTCTCGGCCTCACCACGCACCGGTTCGCGATGTCCTATGGGATGAGCGACGGCAGCGACCTCCCGCACGCGCTGCTGCGCATCGAGCGCCCCTCCGGCTACCGCGCCGACGCCCTCGCAGCGCTGGTCGAAGCGAACCCCGCGAAGGCCCGCCTGGTCGCGCTGGCCGTCGTGCTCGGAGGCCAGGAGGCGCACACGAGCAAGGAGTCCTGGCGCCGCGGCGACGAGCGCACGGCCGAGCACTTCCGCCAGCTCGCGGCCTGGGGATACGTGCTCTCCCCGGTCGAGCAGGTCGTCACCGGCGACAGCACCCCCGCCGACACCGCAGGGCTCAGCTAGCCCACCCGGCGGGGACCGGCTCGCGCCGGTCCCCGCCCCTCCTCTTCTCCCACTGCTGCACAGGAAGGCCCGACCATGACCACCACGACCACCGCACCCCGCCCCGCCCACCGCTTCGACCCGTACCAGGAGGACCCGACGCTGCGAGCAGCCGAGGTCGCCGTCGACGCCGCGGCCGCGTCCGGGGACGCCGCCGCGACCGCCGCCGCAGCGCGAGCGCTGATCGTCGCCGCGGCCGCCTACGGCTGGCCCACCGCGACCGCCCTCGTCTTCAAGTACGAGACGACCGGCCCCATCGCCCACGTCTGGGGACTGTGGAAAGTCCTCGACGCCGACCGGCAGATCCTCCGCGAATGGGACGAGGAGCCCGGCGACATGACGGACGAGTCCGAGGAGGAACTGATCGCCCTCGACCTCATCAGCAACCGCCGCGCGACCCTCGACTACACCGACTTCCCAAAGCCCATCGGCTCCACGACCCTGATTCTCCACACGCTCGCGCTCTGAGCGCGTGTGCGGGCCGACCCGAAACGGGCCGGCCCGCACGAGGGGGAGAGCCCCCTCGACCCCCCCCCAGACCCGCGCAACGGCAGCACGGCCAGAGTCGTGACCGGATGCGACGATGGACGCGCTCGCACCCGTCGCGACCGCCGGTCGTCGCGCCTCATCAGACAGGACCCCAACGATGAAGCTTTACCCCGACGTGATCAGCACCCTCCGCGCCCAGGAAATCGACCCTGACGAATGGGCGCGCGAGTACGGCTCGCCCTCCATCGCGGAGTGGGCCGGCGACGAATGCGGCTGCGCCGACGACCGCTGCATCGGCCACCACCACGACGAGCACGAGGACTGCGGCTGCTTCCCCGCGATGCTCGAGCAGCACTTCGCCCAGCAAGACGCTCGCGGCCACCGGACGCTCAAATGGCGCACCACTCCCGTCAGCGTCGTCGTCTCAGCAGAATCCGACCTGGAGGACTTCGGGCTCCTCGCCCTCGCTGACCAAGACCAGATCGACCTCTTCGCCAGCACCGACGTCGACACGGCGGCGATGACGCAAGAACACACCACCGCCGAAGAGACAGCCCGGATCGCAGCGTTCGCCGCCGAAATGTCCACCGCCGGCTCCCTGAGCACCGAGCAGTACGAGCAGCTCGGAGAGATCCACCACGCGGTCCTCAACCGCGCCAAGGACGCAGGCGACCCCCGGTACGACCTCTACCGCGCGACGGAACGGCTCTCCCGCGCCATCACCGAGGTCTGGGACCGCGACGTCGCCGCGTACCAGGACGCCTACCTCACCGTCGTCCGCGACACCCTCACCACCCGAGGTCTCACGACCGGCATCAAGGTCGTGGACCTCGCTGACCGAGACACCGGGATCTACGACGAAGACCTCGCGCACGACCTTCGCGACGTCGCCCTGCGCACCACGCCCCTGCCCGTCATCGGAGCCCCCAGGGAGGAGCGCAAGATGACGGTCGACGCGCAACGCGCCGCCGGCCTCAGCTACATCGAGCGCGCCCGCGCCGTCGTGTCCGCCGAGGCTGCAGCCGAGTAGCGATCAGCGGCGGGGCCGCGGCTTGTACTTCTTCCCCGCCCGGATGTTCCGGTTCTCGATCACCCCGACCACCGCCAGGCCGGCGGCCACGGCGACGATCAGCACCCACCCGAGCACGTTGAACCACTCACCGGTGAACGCCGCGTACGTCTGCTCGCCGGCAATCGCGAAGAGCATGAACGACAGCCCGAACCACACCAACCCGTTGCTGATCAGCGCAGCACGCGCGAGCTTCGTCTTGGGCTTCGGCATGGGCTTACCCTCCCACCGGACCCTGGACGTGTCCACGGAGCCGAGGCGGTTCTAGGGTGAGCGCATGAGCACCCCGACGCCCCGCGAGTTGCTGGCCGTTCACGTCGCCACCGACCCCTCCGGGATCACCGCGACCTTCACTCTGGGCGACCCGCTCGAACTGCCACAGTCGGTGGGATGGTTGACCTACGCCATCGAGCTCACCGGCGCTGATGGCGCCACGGCGAAGCACTTCGGCGTCCGCCTCTCAGAGCAGGAGACGAAGGCGTTCGTCTTCGAGTTCGAGAGCGCCACCCAAGCCAACTACGACGCCACGCACGTCACGGACCGTGGCGCCTCGCTCGTCGCCCGGGTCCCGGACTCCTCACTCGGCGTCGACGCGATCGGCACAGTCACCGGATTCGCCACCATCGAGGGCGAGGACGTCGCCGCCGGCGTCGCCGTCCAGTTGCTTAGGTAGTGCGTGATGCCAGCCATCCGGCCCAGTGGCCCTATCGACGTGTATTCAGCGACGCAGGTCGGTAGCGCCATCCTTGCGATGGCACGCAGCGCGGAGACGATCGCGATGAACGCCTGGCAGAACCCGCCAGCGTCGGGCTTCGGGGCCGGACTCTACATCGACGGCTCCTACACCGCGGCGGTGAGCCAGATGTCGATCTCTGTGGCCAGCGGCCTCGATCACCTCCGCGCGCTGGGATATGCGCTCCAACAGGATGATCCGTTGACCACCTCCCTCGGAACGATCGCTCGTGGAGCGGTCGAAGCGTTGGGGCGAGCCTGGTGGATGCTTTCGAGTGACACGTCGCTTCAGTGCCGGCATCGAGCTGCGCTCCTTCTGGCGAAAGAGGGACAGGGGCTCTACAGCCGAGGCATCATGTCTCCGAACAGCGCCGGTGAGGACGGTCGGGCGCTGTTCGATGCCACTCTCCACTCGCAACTCGCAGAGACCACTGAGGGAGTAGCTGCAACGGAGATGCCGACGTTGCGCCAGTTCCTCAGCAGGACTCCGAGCTTCACCACGCTCGCATCGGAAGTCTTGGATGCGACAGGAATCGACGGGGCCGTGGCTTACTCACGTCTCTCCGGCATTGCTCACGGCGAGTCGCTGCACTTGATGGCTCGAGGCGTGTCCACGACTCCGACGACCGCCGGACTTGCGCAGACCTACGAGTGGGTCGCACAGGTAACGCGCTACCCCCTCGATGCCCTCCACGTCACCATCGAACTGCTCGTTCGGAGGTGGGGAACCGCGAGTGAGGCGGAAGAGTGGCAACGGATCCGCGATAGATCCTTCGATCGGATTGGAGCCGTCCTCGATGCACGTTGAGTCGCCTGGCGCGACACTCTCCGCCAGACCGGACGACGAGACTCGCTCGACCTAATCCGGCCGGACCTAGGGTGGGCAGATGAGTCGTCGTTCTGTTGCACTCACACTCTTGCTGGCTGTCGTGGGCACCATGACCGCGTGCGCGCCAGGGCCCGTTGATCGCGCGCAGCTCACCCAGTGGCGCTCGGATCGTCAGGCTGACATCGACGCGGGAGGTCCTTTCCTCGCTGTGCTGTCGTCCGATTCGAGCGCAGGGCAGGAAGGGGATCGGCTGGAATCTGCCTTCGACCAACCGGTACTGCCCGGCGCCATCACCTTCGAATGCTTCGGGGATGGCACGGTCGAACTGCATCTCGACTCCGACTCCAAGACCGGCACGGTCACGACAGGCAAGACCACTGTCCAAACCGTGGACTGCGGCGACGGTCCGCTCGACATCGACCCAGCCTCCCTCGGCACCGACCCAATCGACCTCGTCGGCGCGGCTACAACTGGCGCCGATCGCGACACGGCATGGTTCCTGACCGTGCGTGAGGCGTAGAGCACGCACTGACGGCCCGCCGCTCATGTCGGCTCCTGCGGGGCAAGCTAGTTCGTCCCGTAGGGGGATCGTTCACCGGTCGCGTATCCAGCTACGGGCAGCGGTAGGTCTTCGCGAAGTCGGTTGCCGTGAACTGCCTTCCCTCGGTCATAGAGGTCAGTGACGGGCAGATGTCGTTGTTGTGCGCCGCCGCTACGAAGGGGGTCGCTGCTTGTGGGACGCAGCCGTAGTCCTGGTCGGGCTGGTCGAGGATTCGCAGCTGACCTGTCTCCCCGGCGGCGAGGTGAAGATCGGACCAGGAGCAGGACCAGGTGAGTGAGGCTCCGGTGTCGTTGGTGATGCTGACGTAGTGGGAAGGGCCATGCACTCCGAACAGCAGATCACCCACCCACAGAACCGCGGCCGCCACGACGGCTAGAGCTCCCAGCGCGATCGACAGTCTCACCAACCGTCGTTGGCGGGGTGGTGTCTGCCGGTCCGGCGAGAGTCTGCTCGGGTCCCAACTGTCCAGGCGTTCAACCACGGCGTATCCACCCCTCGGCGCGACGTGAAGCGGCCTCGACCGCCGCCGAGCTCGTTACCTTGAGTTCTCCCACGGGAGAACAGTAGGCGTGACGCGGCTCTCACCACGAGGAGCTACCGACTCGCGACCGAGAGTGTCCTGTAAGGGGATCGATCCGCGGGACGCTTTCAGCGGACTGCTCGGAGGGGCTACTGCTCGTCTTTCCGGGCTGCTCGGCCGACGAAGTGCACGGACCGTCGAGCGTCGACGAGTTCGCGCTTCTCGAAGTGGCGAACGACGAAGGCTCCTGCGACGAACGAGTAGCCGATGCCCTCCGCGATTCGTGTGAGGACCGGGATGGTGCTGATGATCTGTTCGACGGTGGGTGATCCGTTGGCTTGGTAGGGGGCGATCCAGAACGGCACGATCGTGCCGAAGACGATGCCCAGGAGAATCCCGGCGACACCGATCCAGAACATGGAAGTGGACGAAAGTGCTCTGAGCATGGGATCCCCGGAATGTTCGGTGGGCGAGTCGAGAGGCGCCGCTGTCGGACGCGCCGTCCTCGCTCACGGCTGATCGGTCTGGTTACAAGCGCAGGTTGAGCGCGGCGAGGACGGTGACGAGGCCGGCCGCGACGACGACGACCGTCAGTGCAACGCGCCCCGCCGTACGGCGGAGAAGGCCGGTCATCGTGGCGGTGTCCGCCACGCGAGTCGCGATCACGAGGTCAGGAACGCCGGCCGGCGGTTGCGGTGGCGTCGTGGAGTCGTCTTCGCTGGCCGGGACGCTCACGGTCTGCTGAGCCGGCTCGATCCGATCGGGCAGCTTCTTGAAGCGGCCATCATTCGATTCGCCCACAGCGACCTCCCCAGCGGTCGCCGCATCGCGACCCTCCTTCGTGACTGTAGCCGTGCAACTCCATTGCGTCAGCGTGAGCGCGTAGCGGCCTGGAGCTGGAGACTGCTGCGGCGCACGTCTCCTCTCCACTCCTCGAGCGTCCACCGATCGGGTCCCGTAGAGGAACCTGCTGCTTCCCGAGCGCGCTGCTCGCTGCCATAGATTCCAACGACGTCGGTGCCGTCTGCCCAGAGGGCTGTCCTGAGGAGGAGGTAGTGCTCACCGTCACTGCTGTTCTTCACGCCTCGGATCCTCGTCGGTTCCGACGTCGTTCGGTCACCGTGGCGCGAGGTATCACAGTGCTGGCGCGCGTCCCGTATCGGGATCGGTGACCGGTACACGCAGACGCGACATCGAGCGCCTGTCGTTCCTCGCGGTCGCCTGCACGAATCTTCGTGCCGCGAAGTTGAGGGCGCCACTGCGGAGGAGGCGATCGAGGGCGCCCACGCGATGCTGCGCCGCGCCGGCTACCGCATCGAGCGGTACAACGACCCGCGCGGCCGCTGGTCGAGCGTGTCCGCTGAGCGCGGTTATCTCCGCGAGACCGGCAACCTCGTCTTCCACTCCGCCCTGGTCGGCATCCTCGTCGCCGTGGGTATCGGCGGTGGATTCGGCTACAGCGGGCAGCGCGTGCTGGTCGAGGGCGGTCAGGGGTTCGCGAACAACCTCGCGGCCTACGACTCGTTCAACCCGGGGCGCTTCTTC